>JBBREO010000037.1:0-23404 GCA_038202855.1 Solirubrobacterales bacterium | reverse complement strand
GCGCACCGCGCCCGCGGCGCGGCCGTAGATCCGGTTCATCAGCCCCCGCGACTGGAGCTGGCGCTCCAGCTTTGCCTCGTCCAACTCGCCGCGCCGCATGCGCCGGAACACCTTCACGATGCCGACCAGCACCGCGAGGTTAAGTAGTCCGATCAGCAGCAGGAACGAGCCCGACACCATCGGCCCGATCAGGCCGGTGGTGGTGTGCAGCGCCGAGCCGTCGTCCTTCACGGCCCCGCCGAGCCCGCGCACCCCCAGGGCGAAGCCCGCCGCCAGGGCGAACACGATCGAGGAGTGGCCGAGGGCGAAGAAGAAGCCCACGCTCAGCGGCCGCTGGCCGTCGCGCATGAGCTTGCGCGTGGTGTTGTCGATCGCCCCGATGTGGTCGGCGTCGAAGGCATGGCGCATGCCCAGCGTGTAGGCGGTGATGCCCACCCCGACGCCGAAGACGCCGGCGCCGCCGCCCAGGTGGAAGTGGCCCGGCACCACTAGTCCCAGCAGGAGCGCGAAGCCGATCACGTGCAGGCCCCCGATGGCGGCCGCGAGCCCCGCGGCCCGGCGCCACTCCACCGGGGTCAGCGACCCTCTGATGCGCTCGAACCGTGATGGACCGCCCATGCGGCCCGTCAGCGCGCTCATCTCCAACCCCTCGGTGGCTCGCCGCCCCGCTCACCGAAGCGACCCCGCGAAGATAACCCCACCACCTCCCTGTTGCAAGGGGGTGGCAATAGGGCCCGGCCGCGCGCGCGGGCGGCGCTGGTACCTTGCTTGGAGTGACCGAACTGGCTCCCGATTACTTCACCAAGCACCTCGCCGACGTCGATCCCGAGATCGCCAAGGTGGTCGAGGACGAGGAGCGCCGGCAGGAGTCGACGCTCGAGATGATCGCGTCCGAGAACTTCGTACCGCAGGCCGTCCTCGACGTCCAGGGCTCGGTGCTCACCAACAAGTACGCGGAGGGCTACCCCGGCCGCCGCTACTACGGCGGCTGCGAGTACGTGGACGTGGCCGAGCAGCTGGCCATCGATCGCGCCAAGGAGCTGTTCGGCGCCGACCACGCGAACGTGCAGCCCCACGCCGGCGCCCAGGCCAACGCGGCCGCCTACCACGCGCTGCTCCAGCCGGGCGACTCCATCCTCGGCATGCAGCTGGACCACGGCGGCCACCTCAGCCACGGCATGAAGCTCAACTTCTCCGGGCGCCTGTACGACATCGTCGCCTACGGGGTGCGCGAGGAGGACTCGCGGATCGACATGGATGCGCTGCAGCGGCTGGCCGAGGAGTTTCGCCCCAAGCTGATCCTCGCCGGCTGGTCGGCCTACCCGCGCGAGCTCGACTTCCCGCGCTTCCGCGAGATCGCCGACTCGGTCGGCGCGCTGCTGATGGTGGACATGGCCCACTTCGCGGGCCTCGTGGCCGCGGGCGAGCACCCCAGCCCCGTGCCCCACGCCGACGTGGTCACCACCACCGTGCACAAGACGATCGGCGGCGCGCGCGGCGGCATGATCCTGTGCCGGGAGGAGTACGCCAAGAAGATCGACTCGGCCGTGTTCCCGGGCCAGCAGGGCGGTCCGCTCATGCACGTGGTCGCCGGCAAGGCGGTGAGCTTGAAGATCGCCCAGTCCGAGCTGTTCCGCGAGCGCCAGCGGCGCACCCGCGAAGGCGCTGTGGCCGTGGCCGAGGAATTGCTGGCCAGTGGGATCAACGTGCTGACCGACGGCACCGACGTCCACCTCGTGCTCGTCGACCTGCGCGACTCCGAGCTCGACGGGCAGCAGGCCGAGGACCGGCTGGACCAGATCGGCATCACCGTGAACCGCAACGCCGTCCCCTTCGACCCGCGCCCGCCGGCGGTGTCATCGGGCCTGCGCGTGGGCACGTCGGCGCTGGCCACGCGTGGGCTCGGAGTGGACGAGTTCCGCGAGGTCGGGCGGGTGATCGCCGAGGCGCTGACCGGCGACTTCGCAGAGGCCGACCGCTCCGAGCTGAGCGAGCGCACGCGCGCGCTGGCGGAGCGCTACCCGCTCTACCCCCAGCTCTCGCCCGCCGCCGTCTGAGCGCAGTCCCGTGGCCGGCCTCTTCCGGCTCGAGGGGGTCGAGGCCCAGCGGGGCTCGAAGACCGTTCTGCGCGGACTCGACCTCGAGCTCGAGCCCGGGGCCACAGCGATCCTCGGGCCTTCGGGCTATGGCAAGAGCACGCTGCTGAGGCTGCTCAACCGGCTGGCCGACCCGGTGGCCGGCACCGTCAGCTTTCGCGGCCGGGACGTGCGGGAGCTCGACCCGCGTGAGCTGCGCCGGCGCGCCTGCCTCGTTCCCCAGACTCCCGCGCCGCTTTCGGGGAGCGTGGCCCGCAACGTGGAGTTCGGGCCCGCCTTGTGCAACCGCACGGCCGACGTCGGACGCGCGCTGTCGCTTGCCGGCCTGGACGACTCGTTCGCGCCGCGCACGGCCGCGGAGCTGTCGGTGGGCGAGCAGCAGCGGGTGATGCTGGCACGGGCCCTCGCGCTGGAGCCCGAGGCGCTGCTGCTGGACGAGCCCACCGCGGCCCTGGACGAGCGCGCGCGGGCCGGTGTCGAGGAGACGCTGCGGCGGCTGGCCGCGGAGCTCGACGTATCGGTGGTGCTGGTCACCCACGACCGCGGACAGGCCGGCCGGCTGGCCGACCGGACGGTCGAGCTGGCCGAGCACGTGATGCATCCGACGAACCCGACATCCATGCCGGCTTCGTAGCGGGGTGAGCGCCGGCGTGGACATCACCTGGGGCGAGGTGGCGGCGACCCTCCTGCTCGTGGCCGTGGCCATCGGGGTGTCGGCACTGCGCCAGACGCGCCTGGAGGGCGACATCGGGCTGGCCGCGGTGCGCTCGTTCGTGCAGCTCGTGGCCGTCGGCTACGTGATCCAGGCCATCTTCGACTCCGACAGCATCCTGGTGGTGATCGCCTTGCTGGCGGCGATGGTCGGCGTGGGCACGGTCACCGCCCGCCGCCGGGCCGCCGCGGTGCCCGGGGCGCTGGTGCCCCTGCTCGTCGCACTTTCGGTGGCCGCCGCGAGCACGCTGGGGATCGTGCTCGCTCTGGGGGTGTTCAAGGTCGAGCCGCGCTACCTGGTGCCGGTGGGCGGGATGGTGATCGGCAACGCGATGACCGCGGCGGCGGTCAGCCTCAACCGCCTGGCCGACGACGTGGCCGGCCACGCCGGTCAGATCGAGGCCACGCTGGCGCTGGGCGCGTCCGGGCGCGAGGCCTCGCGCGAGCTGGTCGCCCGGGCGCTGCGCTCGGGGCTGATCCCGCTGATCGACCAGACCAAGACCACGGGCCTGGTGAGCTTCCCGGGCGTGATGGTCGGCAGCCTGGTGGCCGGGGCGCAGCCGATCGACGCCGTCCGCCTGCAGCTCGTGCTGCTGTGGATCCTGCTGGGCGGCGTTTCGCTGTCGGCCCTGATCGCCACGGGGCTCGGCTACCGCGGCTTCTTCACCTCGGCGGACCAGCTCAAGGAAGTCCGCCGCTGACCGGCGCCCGTAACCGGTCTCGTGCTCTCCTACCGGGCCCAATCCTCCGCCTCACCGGCCGCGGCGTGGGCCCTGATCGCGCGGCCGGCGCGCTGGTCTGACTGGGCGCCCCACCTGCGGGGCGCGTGGGGGCTCGGCGATCCCGAGGTCCGGAACGGGTCACGGGGGGCCGCCAGGCTGCTCGGGGCGGTGCCCGTGCCCGCCACCATCATCGCCAAGACCGAGGGCGAGTCGTGGACCTGGCGGGTTGGCCCGGTGACGATGGTGCACGCGGTGCGTCCGATCGCCGCGGGGTGCGAGGTGGTCGTGGAGATGCGCGCGTCCCGGGCGCTGGAGGCCGCGTTGGCGATCACCTACGGGCCGCTGGTGGCCGCGCTGGTCAGGCGCCTGGCTGCCGTGGCGGCGCGCTCCGAGCATCTATCCTGACCCTGTGACCGGTGCAGCCGACCCCTTGGGTGGCCTCGAGGCCCGAGCGGCGCTCAAGCCGCGCCTGCGCGGCGTGTCGCACCAGTGGGCCTTCTTCGTCTCCGTCGCGCTCGGGGCAGTGCTGGTGCTCACGGCGCCGTCGGGCAAGGCCACGGCCTCCGCCGCAATCTACGCCGCATGCGTGGCCACGCTGTTCGGCACGAGCGCGCTCTATCACCGCATCACCTGGCAGACCGAGTCGGCCCGCCGCTGGATGAGGCGGATGGACCACTCGGCCATCTTCCTGCTGATCGCGGGCTCGTACACACCCTTCGCCATCCTGGTGGTGGACGGCACGCTGGCCGATGTGATCCTCGCCGTGGTCTGGACCGGCGCCGTCGGCGGCATCGTTCTCAAGCTGGTCTGGATCGACGCCCCGAAGTGGCTCGGCGCGCTGATCTACGTGCTGCTGGGATGGGTGTCGGTCGCGACCATGCCCGACCTGGCGCGCCACCTGGGCCTGACCGCCACGGCCATGGTCGCCGGCGGCGGGCTCTTGTACACGGTGGGCGCGGGGGTGTACGCCTTCCGGCGGCCCGACCCCTCGCCGACCGTGTTCGGCTACCACGAGGTCTTCCATCTGCTCGTGATCGTCGCCGCCGGGCTCCAGTACGCGGTGATCGCGTTCTGGGTCCTACCCGGCGGCTGACTCCCCTACTTTCGCAGCCGCAGCGTTGCCACCCAGCCGCCGTGGTCCGACGGCCACAGGCCCGAGGCCGTGCGGTTCTTGGGGTCGATCCCCACGACGGTCGCCTTCAGGCCGCGCAGCTTCTTCGAGCGGATCAGGATGTGGTCGATGCGGTGGTCGGCTGGAAACGGAGGCTTGTCGTTGGCCAGGGGGCTGATCAGGCAGCAGAAGTAGGGCGTCTCCCTGCCCTTGCGGGCCTGCAGCCACGCGTCCTTGAAGCCGGCCGCGATGATCGTCTTGTAGGCGACCGGGCTGGCTTTCGTCTTGTTCAGGCGGTCGGAGTTGAGGTCGCCGGCCACGATCGTCGGGCGTGAGGTGCGCGCCGGGCCGCCCTTGGCCACGAGCTCCTTGGCCTGGCCCACGCGCGGGGCCTCGGCGGCGGACTCGAGGTGGGTGTCCACGAACCGGAAGCGCCGGCCCTTCAGCGACGCGTCCACGTAGGCGTAGCCGCGCTTGCTGACGATCGTCCCGGTCTGCACCGGCACGCCGATGTCGGTCTTGTACTGACGACCGCGGGAGCGCGAGACCTTCACGCCGCCCTTCTTGCGCTTGACCAGGATCACGTCGTGCATGGTCAGGCGGACGTCGTACTGCTGGGTGGGGGCCTCGATGTCGGCCTCCTGCTGGACCACCGCCGCGCGGTACTTCAGGCCCTTTGCCTTCAGCTCCTTGTTCAGCGACTTGAGGAAGTCGTAGACCACGATCGTCGACGGCGTGGCCGAGCCGTCCTTGACCCCGGTCGGGCTGCGGCGCCAAGTGGCCACCTCCTGCAGCCCGATCAGGTCGGGGTTGGTCTTCTTGACCTCGTTGGCCAGCAGCTTGGCCCGCAGGGGGAAGTTGGTGAACTGGATCTGGTTCCACAGCTCCGTGGTCTTGGCCTCGAAGCTGGGCCGGTCGGGCGCGCCGATGGGCAGGAAGATGTTGCCGCCCAGGTAGATGTTCCGGGTCATCACCTTGAGCGTCGGGTCCTTGGCCTTCGCCGCGGACGCGGCGGGTGCGAAGGACAGGGCGGCCAGCGCCGCGGCGCACACGGCGAGTGCCGCGCGGACGGTCAGCGAGCTGCGGGCGGTGCTCATTCCTGGGAGTTCCTCTCTCTACGGCGGGGTGCGCCCAGCCTAGGTGGCCCCGCTGCGAAGAACAACCTCGGACGCGACGGCCTCCCACGGGGTTAGTGTCTCGCGTAGATGAACGACCTCGACGCGCTCTGGGCGTTCCTGGTCGCGGCCGCCGTGGCTCTGGCGCTCACCCCACTGGCCGCGCGTCTGGCCCAGCGGGTCGGCGCCATCGACCTACCGCGCGAGCGGTCCCTGCACGAGCACCCGACTCCTCGCCTGGGTGGCCTGGCCATCCTGGCCGGAGCGCTGGTGGCCGGCATCCTGTTCCTGCCGGGCACCGCCGAGACGCGCGGCATCCTCGGCGGGGCCGTGGCGATCGCCTTCGTGGGCGCCGTGGACGACACCGTCCCCGGCGGACTCTCGCCGCTACCCAAGCTCCTGGGCCAGTTCGCCGCCGCGGCGGTGGTCGTCGCCTCCGACGTCCGGGTGGAGAACCTGACCCTGCCCTTCATCGATCCGCTCAGCCTGGGCAGCTGGGGCATACCGCTGACCCTGGTGGGGATCGTCGCGGTGATGAACGTCGTGAACTTCACCGACGGCGTGGACGGGCTGGCCGCCGGCGTGTGCACGATCGCGGCGGCGACGTTCGCGGTCATCGCCCTGTCGCTGGACCGCGAGGACGCCGGGGTACTGGCCGCGCTGGTGGCGGGCGCGGCCGTCGGCTTCCTGCGCCACAACTTTCATCCGGCATCGGTCTTCATGGGCGATTCGGGGTCCAACCTCCTGGGGTTGCTGCTGGCCTGCGTGGCGATCCAGGGCGTGCTCAAGACGGCCGCCGTCGTGGCCCTGTTCTTCCCCTTGGTGATCCTCGCCGTGCCCGCCCTGGACGCCACCTTCGTAGTGGCCAAGCGGATCAAGTACCGCCGGCCGGTCTACTCCGCTGACCGATGGCACTTCCACCACCGCTTCGCCAACATCGGCTTCTCCACCCAGCGGACGGTTCTCTACCTGTACGCGTGGACGCTGGCGCTGGCCGCGCTCGCGCTGGCGCTGCGCTTCGTTCCGTACTCCCAGGACGACGGGCAACTCAACCTCGGCTGGGCGTTGGTGATGGCCACCTTCGGCCTGATCGCCGCGGCCGCGAGCGTGTACCTGGTCTACGTGCTCGAGCTGTTCAAGTTCCGGCGCTTCCGCGAGCGCCAGCTGCGGCGCCAGGCCGCGATGAGCGAGTCGGAGATCGAGGAGGAGATCGCCCGCGAGGTCGAGACGGGCGAGTTCAGCAGCCTCGAGTAGGCGGCTAGAGGACTTCGACCCGCGGGCTGCCGCTGCCCACGCGGAAGCGGCCGATGGTGCGGGGGGTGGCATTGGGGTCCAGCGCGTTCACGCCCTTGAAGGTCACCAGCATCTGATCCTGGCTCACCTCGGCCACGCCGTAGCCGCGCGCGGTCTGCTGCGTGTACTTGAGGTGGGGGTTGACCGTGGTGAGGTTGTTGGTGAGCAGCGAGGTCTGCTCGGGTGTGAGTGGAGCGCCCGAGGTGCTGTTCACCGTCTCGGGGATGCCCAGCGACGTGATCGATCCCCCCACGAACTCCGTGGCCACGCTGTCGGGGCCGCGGCCGTTCACGCCCACGTCGCCCGCGAAGAAAGTGTGGATGTCGCCGGTCAAAAAGCTCACGTCGCGGATGCCCGCGCCGCGCACGTACTCGAGCAGCTCGCGTCGCTCGCGCCCGTAGCCGTCCCACGAGTCCTTGTTGATGGGTGCGTTCAGCGCGGTGTCCAGCGCCATGATCATCACCTGGTTGCCCACCAGCTTCCAGGTCGCCCCCGAGGCGCGCAGCTTCGACTTCAGCCAGTTCTTCTGGACGTCGCCGAGGAAGCGCCGGACGTCGGTCTCGGACCCAGGGCAGGGGACGAAGAACTGGTCGCCGCAGGGCTGGCGGTCGCGGAACTCGCGGGTGTTGAGCAGGAACAGCTCGGCGTTGGCACCCACCCGCATGCGCCGGTACAGGCCGCTGCCCACGTCGGGCTTGCCGTCCACGGGCTCGAAGGGCATGTACTCGTAGAAGGCGCGCAGACCGTTCGCGCGTCGCTCCAGGAAGGGCACGCGGACCTTCTTCGTCTCCTGGCCGGGATTAGCACCGGCCCAGTTGTCCTCCACCTCGTGGTCGTCGAAGACGCCGACGTAGGAGTGGGCGGCGTGCATGGCGCGCAGGTTGGGGTCGCCCTTGTACATGCGGTACTTCTGGCGGTACTCGTCCAGGGTCTGGACCTCGCCGTCGCCGTTTGCGCCCAGACGGTCCTGGCGCGGGCCGTCGTAGAAGTTCTGCTCGTAGATGTAGTCGCCCAGTCCCATCACCAGGTCGGCGTCCTCGGCGGCGATCGCGCGGTGGGCGGCGTAGTAGCCCGCCTGCCAGTCCTGGCAGGAGAAGAAGATGATCTTCACCGGCTGACGCGAATCGGCCGCGGGCATGGTCTGGAAGCGCCCGACGGGGCTCGACCCGGTCCGGGTCTCGAAGCGGTACCAGTACTCCTCGCCGGGCTTGAGGTACTTGCCCGCGCGGCGCGTCTCCAGGCAGTGGTCCTTGCGCGCCCGGACGGTCCGGGTGGTGCGATGTACGACCTTGCGGAACTTCGGGTCGCGCGCGATCTCCAGCCCCAGCTTGTAGTCGCCGCCCTGACCTTCCATCCGCGTCCACAGCGAGATCCCGCGCTCGCCAGGCGTGCCCGCGGCCACGCCCTGGGGGAAGGTGCCCTCCCGCGCCACGGCCAGGCCCCGGCGCCGGCTGCGACGCCGGGCGGCGGCCACCGGGTCGACGGCGATGCCGCCCAGGATCAGCGCTCCCGCGCCGGCGTAGCCGATGAACTGCCGGCGGTCGATGGGATCGCGCATGAGGGCGACCCTAACCGCCGAGAGGGGCGCGCGTTGCAGTCCCTTTACGCGCTCAGAACAGCGACCCCTGACGGACCGGCGTCGGCGCGGGCGGCCGTTCCGCGCGGGCAGGAAGCAGGAAGCGCCGTCCGTGCCCGTGGGTGAGCGCGGCCAGGCGCTCGCGCTCGGCCTTGGGCGCGTAGGCGCCGCGGGCGTACAGCCGCTCGTAGCGGGGGAGCAGGTCGGGGCGCTGGGACCGCAGCCAGTCCAAGAAGATCCCGCGCACCTCGCCGCGCAGGTGCAGCGCGATGCCGCCCACGCTGACGGCGCCCGCCTCCTCGGCCAGCTCCAGGATGCGCTCCACCTGCTCGGGCGAGTCGTTGATACCCGGCATCAGCGGCGCGATCAGGATCCCGCACGGGATCCCGGCGCGGTTGAGCTCGGCCACCGCCTCCATCCGCGCACGCGGGTGGGGGGTGTGCGGCTCGGTGGCGCGCCACGCCTTCTCGTCGAAGGTCGGAATGGACAGGTTGGCGCTGATGCCCGGCACCTGCTTCATCAGCTCGATGTCGCGCAGCAGCAGCGGCGACTTGGTGAGCACCGAGGCCGGTGTGGCGTGGTCGGCCAGCGCGCGCCAGATGTCGGGCATCAGCTTGTAGCGGCCCTCGACCCACTGGTACGGGTCCGTGTTGGTGCCCATGGCCACGTGCTCGCGCTTCCACGACGGCCGCGCCAGCTCCGTGCGCAGGACCTCGGGCACGTTGACCTTCACAACGATCTGCTTCTCGAAGTCGCGGCCGGCGTTGAAGTCGAGGTAGGTGTGGGTGGGGCGGGCGAAGCAGTTGTGACTGATGACGCCGTTGGCTACGAAGTCGCCGGTGCCGGTGGTGATGTCGTAGAGCCGGTGACCTTTCCCCAGCGGCTCGATCGCCTCGACTTTCAAGCGAGCGTTTCCCTTCAGGGCCGTCCCGTCGATACGACGCTTACGGGTGATCGCGGGGTCGACGGTGAGGAAGAAACGCATCACGTGAGGCAGACCGCCTAGGAGACGGACGACCTTGAGTCCGTTTTCACGGCGCAGATCTTCGATCGTGAAGTGGAAGCCGAGTAGATGCATGGACTCGACAATCCAGCCGATGATCGCTGGATCGGTGTTCGATATCCGCAAAGAGCCGCTGAAGCACCCTTCGGCGTCGAAGATTCCGGCCAAGAAGCCCTTGCACCATTCGGGACGGGAACCTCGCGGCCACTCGATCAGTTCTCGGATCGCGGCAAGGTTGTCGCGCCTCCCGGTGCGAATGGCCCTCATGGGCTTACCGGCAGAAGCGAACGCGAACTCCGCGGTGTCAACGCCGCGCTCCTCATCGAGATACGTCTTCGCCCGACGCAGCGCCTCCAGGTCGGTGAGCGCGAGCCGGAACTGCCTGCCGAGATGTCCGTCGCCCCGGATCACGCCGCAGAGGTAGCCACGTCGGTAGTCGGGCCAGTCCTCAGGCGGTCCCGGAGGACGACCCATCCCAATGAGCTTGTTGTTGAGGGTGAGATGCGGGCGGCGGCCGGGATCCCACTCGGTCCCCGTCACGTACTTCCACCCTCGGTCGCTCAGAAACCGGTGGTCGCCGCTCGCGATCAGCTCGGTTCCATCCTCCAGCGTTACGCGATAGGCCGGCTTGATCGACGACCAATGGTCGAGGACGTGGGTGACGGCGTAGCGGCGGTAGTTGCCCTCGCGCCTGGTCCCGTAGACCATGTCTCCGGGCCGGATGTCGGCCATGGGCTTCGTTCTGCCGTGGCCCATCAGCACGGGCGTCTCGGGGCTCACACAATAGGTACAGGCATGCGTACATCCCCGGTAGGGGTTGACCGTCCACCGGAACGGCATCTGCGATGCCTTGGGCACCCGGTTCAGGGCCGACTTGGACCGCACCTCGTAGAAGTTCGTCTCGAGGGCCTCGGGTGCGTCGAACGTGCGCACGGCGGCCGGCTCGCGGTAGCCCGGCAGGCTGCGGGACTGCTCGGCCTCCACGCTCTGGGCACTCCACCTCATACGAACACACGTTCGCAGGCGGAGCGGACGTTCGCTAGCCGGCCATCACCGTCGCCACCAGCCGCCGCGAGCCCCCGTGGTCGCGGTGCTCGCACAGGTAGATGCCCTGCCAGGTTCCAAGCGCCAACCGGCCCGAGCTGACTGGCAACGTCAGCGCGGGCCCCATCAAGGACGCCTTGACGTGGGCCGGCATGTCGTCGGCGCCCTCGAGGGTGTGCGTCCAGTAGGGCGCGTCCTCGGGCACCGCTTCGTTGGCCCACGACTCGAGGTCGCGCCGGACGTCGGGGGAGGCGTTCTCGTTCAGGGTCAGCGAGGCCGAGGTGTGCCGGATGAACAGGTGCAGCAGCCCGGCCTCGACGTCGCCGATGTCGGGCAGGCCGGCTTCGACCTCGTCGGTGATCAGGTGGAAGCCGCGTGGGCGCTCGCGGAGGGAGATCTCGGCTTGTCGGATCATGGGTCTGCGGGTGTGGCGACCGGCTGGTTGTGCCGGCGTCGCTCCGGGTAGTGTGCCCCACGCCTGGAGACACGTGTCTCCTGGCGCCGGGGAGGCGCCGCTCGCGGCAAGCGCCACCAAGTGGTCGTTTCCGTGTCCCCTCATATAGAGTCACTCGCCCGCCAGGGAACCCCTTGACGACGCAAGCCCTGAACACACCCGCCCCCACAGCCGAGCCCGGACTCGGCCTCACCGTCATCCGTTACCTGGACCTCGTGGTGCTGGCCGTCGCCCTCCCGTTGTTCCTCGTTGCCGGCCTGCCGTTGCTCGGCTACGCCGCCGCCGCCGCCGCGTGGCTGATCCAGCGGGGCATCGCGCACGTGGCCACCGCGAAAGCCGAGGCCTCCGACGACCCGCGCACCAGCGTGGGCGTGCTGGCCGGCTCGATGATCGGTCGCGGCTGGCTCACCGCCGGCACGATCCTGGCGGTCGGCCTGCTCGGGGCGCGCGAGGACGGCCTCGCCGCCGCGGTGCTGGCCATCTCGCTGTTCACGATCTACTTCGCCGCCCAGATGATCGTCCGGCCCTTCGACGAGGCCCGCCGTCGGCCGCTGCCCCCCCGGAAGGACGCATGATCGAGAACCTCTCCACCAAGGGCAAGCTCGCCCTCGGCGGCGTCCTGTTGCTGACGGTGATGATCGCGCTGCTGGGGATCTTCGGGTCGGCGGGGCGCAACAACGAGTTCCAGCCCCAGAACGAGTTCAAGCTCGACCCGTGGGTGCCGCTGAAGCTCGGCCCGATCGACATGAGCCTCAACAAGGGCGTGATGTACGTGTTCATCGCGGCCGCGCTGTCCACGGCGATGATGATCTTCATCTCGCGACGGATGCAGCAGCGCCCGAACAACGTGCAGACCGCGGTGGAGTCGGCCTACGAGTTCGCGAGCAAGCAGATCGTCGGGGCCAACATCGACGACCGCAGGCTGGCGCGGAAGTGGTTCCCGTTCATCGCCACGCTGTTCTTCTTCATCCTCTTCTCGAACCTGATCGGCTACATCCCGCTGCCGACCAACACCGAGCACCCGTTCCAACTCGGCGGCCATGCGATCCCGTCGTTCGCGATCTACGCGGCCACGGCGAACGTGTCCGTGCCGCTGATCCTGACCCTGATGGTGGTCGTCGCCTACCACTCGGAGGGGATCCGGGCAAAGGGCCCGGTCAACTACGTCAAGGGCTGGCTGCCCAGCGGCACGCCGAAGGCGATCACGCCGCTGATCCTCGTGATCGAGGTGATCTCGCAGTTCGTGCGGATCATCTCGCTGTCCGTGCGGTTGTTCGCCAATCTGCTCGCCGGGCACCTCCTGATCCTGTTCATGGGCGGCGGGCTGATCGTGATCCTGGGCATCGCCGCCATCGGCGTGCTGACCCTGCCCGTGGCGATCGGCTTCTTCATGTTCGAGGTCGTGTTGATCGCCGGCCTGCAGGCCTTCATCTTCGCGACCCTGACCTCCATCTACCTCGGCGAAGCGACCGCCGAGGGCCACTGACCCAAAAGGAGCACACAAATGGAAGACCTCGCAACATTTCTGATTGCACAGGCCGGAGGCAAGGGCATGCAGTCGATCGCCCTCGGCGTCGGCGCCGGCCTCGGCACCATCGGCCCGGGCATCGGCGTCGGCTACATCTTCGGCAAGGTGATCGAGTCGGTCACCCGCCAGCCCGAGATGCGCGAGGAGATCACCTCGATCCAGTGGCTGGGCTTCGCCCTCACCGAGGCGATCGTCTTCTACGCCTTCATCTTCGGCCTGATCGCGTTCTTCCTGGGCGGCTCCTGATGCTCGAGGGGCTCCTCGGCGCGCTGCCCCTCGCCCAGAGCGGTGGCTCGGGCAACTTCCTCGTCACCCCCGAGATCGGGCTGATGATCTGGACGCTGATCGCCTTCGGGGCGAGCGTCGCGCTCCTGCGCAAGTTCGCCTACCCGAAGATCCAGGAGAACCTGGACAAGCGCCGCCGGGCAATCGAGGAGTCCATCGACGCCTCGATTCGCACCAAGGAGGAGGCCGACCTGCTGCTCGAGGAGTACCGCGGCCGCCTGAAGGAGGCCCGCGAGCAGGCCGACGACATCGTCACTCGCTCCCGCAAGGCGGCCGACACGATTCAGGAAGACGCCAAGGTCGACGCCAAGCAGTACCGCGAGGAGCTGATGGAGTCCACGCGGCGGGACATCGAGAACGAGACGCGTCGCGCCCTCGACGAGATCCGCAAGGAGGTCGCCGACCTGACGGTCATCGCCACGGAGAAGGTCACTCGCAAGTCGCTGGACGACGACGATCAGCGCCGGCTGATCGACGAGGCGCTGTCCGAGGTCGACTTCTCGTCCCTCGCCGGCCCCGAGGACAAGAAGGGCGAGTAGGCGCACGCCGATGCAGGAGATCGCCGAGGTCTACGCCCGCTCGCTGTTCGAGGTCGCCCAGGATGGGGGCGACCTGGACCGCATCCACGACGAGCTGGGCGAGTTTGCCGATGCTCTGGGCGAGAGCCACGATCTCCAGGTCTTCTTCTTCTCTCCCTACTTCTCCTCGCAGGAGAAGAAGGACGGGCTGGACAAGCTGGTCGACGACGCCGACGAGAACCTCGTCCGCTTCCTGGAGCTGCTCGCCGAACGCCACCGGATGCCGGTCGTGTTCCGCATCCGGCGTACGTTCGACGACCTGTGGCGCAAGGAGAACAAGCGCCTGCCCGTTACCGTGACCAGCGCGGTCGACCTCGACGACGAGATGGTCAAGGGGATCGGCGAGAAGATCGAGGAGCAGACCGGTCAGCAGATCGAGCTCTCGAGCAGGGTCGACCCCGACGTGCTCGGCGGCCTCGTGCTCCAGGTGGGCAACCAAGTGCTGGACGCCAGCGTGCGCAATCGGCTCGAGAAACTGAGAAAGAGCGTCGCCAAGTCGGCGTAGAAAGGCCACGGAGACCCCATGCAGATCAAGCCAGACGAGATCACGAGCATCCTCAAGAGCCGCATCGAGGGGCTCGACGACGGCGACAGCGCCGACCTGTCCGAGGTGGGCACCGTGCTCTCGATCGCCGACGGCATCGCGCGCGTGCACGGCCTGGACAACTGCATGTCGCTCGAGCTGCTCGAGCTGCCCCACGACGTGACGGGCCTGGCGCTGAACCTGGAGTCCGACAACGTGGGCGCCGTGCTCTTCGGCGAGTGGGACAAGGTCGAGGAAGGCGACACGGTCAAGCGCACCGGCAAGCTGCTCGAGATTCCCGTCGGTGAGGAGCTGCTCGGGCGCATCGTCGATCCCCTCGGGCGTCCGCTCGACGGCAAGGGCGAGCTGAACACCACCGAGACCCGGCCCGCCGAGTTCAAGGCTCCCGGCGTGGTGCAGCGCCAGGGCGTCAAGGAGCCGATGCTCACCGGGATCAAGGCGATCGACTCGATGACCGCGATCGGACGCGGGCAGCGCGAGCTGATCATCGGCGACCGCCAGACCGGCAAGACCGCGGTGGCGATCGACACGATCATCAACAATCGCGACAACGACGTCGTGTCGATCTACGTGGCGATCGGCCAGCGCATGTCGACGGTGGTGCAGGTAGCCGAGACCCTCGAAGAGAACGACGCGATGAAGAACACGATCATCGTGGCCGCCCCTGCCGACGAGGCCGCACCGATCAAGTACATGGCGCCATATGCCGGCTGCGCGATGGGGGAGTTCTTCCTCTACGACGGCAAGCACGCCCTGACGATCTACGACGACCTGACCAAGCACGCGTTCGCCTACCGCCAGATGTCGCTGCTGCTGCGCCGCCCGCCGGGCCGCGAGGCCTACCCCGGCGACGTCTTCTACCTGCACTCCCGCCTGCTCGAGCGCGCGGTCAAGCTCAACGACGACCTCGGGGGCGGATCGCTCACCTCGCTGCCGATCATCGAGACGCAGGCCGGCGACGTGGCGGCCTACATCCCCACCAACGTCATCTCGATCACCGACGGCCAGATCTTCCTCGAGGGAGACCTGTTCCGCTCGGGCGTGCGACCGGCGATCAACGTAGGCATCTCGGTCTCCCGCGTGGGTGGTGACGCTCAGCCCAAGCCGATGAAGAAGGTGGCCGGCAAGCTGCGCCTCGACCTGTCCCAGTACCGCGAGCTGGAGGCGTTCGCCCAGTTCGGCTCGGAGCTCGACGCCGATACACAGGCCACGCTGAACCGCGGCGAGCGCCTGGTGGAGCTGCTCAACCAGGACGAGCTCAAGCCCTGGGCGGTCGAGGACGAGGTCGCGGCCATCTACTCGGGTACCGGCGGCTATCTGGATCGGATCAAGCCCGACCGCATCCGCGAGTTCCACGAGAACATGCTGTCGCGGCTGCACTCCGAGGAGTCCGACCTGATGGACAAGATCGCCGACGGTGAGTGGGAGGACGACATCGAGGAGAAGCTCGGCGACGCCATCGCCGAGGCCATCGATGACTTCGGCCCCGACTTCCACGAGGACGGCACGCCGCTCGAGGAGGGCGAGTCCGACCGAGTCCACGACGAGGGGGAGCGCGACAAGGAAGGCCGCTCTTCGGGCGACTCCGACGATCAGGACGAGGACTCCGACACCCCCTACGAGTACTCCGACACCTCCGAGGAGGACTCGGACGACGATGACGACGAGAAGTCCGAGGACGAAGAAGAAGCCGCCACAACGGCCTAGCTCGCAGTACCAAACAACCAACAACCAGCCAACCACGCCATCGCCACCCAGACCGACACCAAGAACCGCATCTCTTCTGTGAAGAACATCCAGAAGATCACGCGCGCCATGGAGATGGTGGCGGCCGCCCGGCTGCGCAAGGCCGAGCAGCGGATCGAGGCCCTGCGTCCCTATGCGCGCGCGATCCGCAAGATGACCCAGCGCGTGGTGGACGCGGTCGAGAAGATCCCCAGCCTGCCGCTGCTCGAGGAGCACGACTCCGAGACCAAGGTCGGCATCCTGCTGGTGACCGGCGACCGCGGCCTGGCCGGAGCCTTCAACTCCCAGATCCTGCGCGAGGGAAACCGACGTGCGCTGGAGCTGGAGCAGGACGGCAAGGAAGTCGTCTGGTTCGCCTCGGGCCGCCGCGGGGTTTCCTCGCTGGAGTTCCGCGGCCGCGACGTGGCCGGCTCGTGGGCCGGGTTCACCGATCGCCCGGCCTTCTCCGACGCGCGCGACATCGCCTCGGACATCTCGGCCCAGTACATCGACGGCAAGGTCGACAGGGTGGAGATGATCTACAACGGCTACGTCTCGGCGATGACCCAGAACGTGAACACCGATGTCCTGCTGCCGCTGGCCGCCGTGGAGCAGCTGCTCGAAGAGGACGACGACGACGATTCAGACGGAGACGACTCCTCCGATCAGCGCGACAGCGGTCATAAGACGCTGTGGATCTATGAGCCCGACCCGGAGGAGATCCTCCAGCGGCTGGTGCCCGACTTCATCGAGATATCGATCTTCCGCGCCCTGCTGGAGTCCACCGCGTCCGAACACGGATCGCGGATGACCGCAATGCGCTCGGCCCAGAAGAACGCCAGCGAGCTGGTCGACGATCTGACACTCGAGATGAACCGCCAGCGCCAGGCGGAGATCACCCAAGAAATCATGGAAGTCGTGGCCGGAGCAGAAGGCCTGTCTTGATGCCATCGACTGACCCGGCATCCTCGCCGGCCCAGTAAAAGGAGCCTCTATGGAAGCAAGCACCGAAGAGAAGAACGAGGAGCAGCCCTACCAGCGCAAGGAGCGGGACGACGACGCCGACTCCAACGGCTCCTCCGAGGAGAATGTCGGCCGGGTCGAGGAGATCACCGGCGTGGTGCTCGAGGCCGTGTTCGAAGGCCACCTGCCCGAGATCTACAACGCGATCGAGACGGAGGTCCCGAACCCCGAGGACGAGGATCAGCCGATCAAGCTCGTCTGCGAGGTGCAGCAGCACCTGGGCGACGACCGCGTGCGCGCCGTGGCCATGGGCGCCACCGACGGCCTGAGCCGCGGCCAGGAGATCACCGACACCGGCGGCCCGATCACGGTGCCCGTGGGCGAGGAGACCCTGGGGCGGATGTTCAACCTGCTCGGCGAGGTGATCGACGAGGGCGACGAGGTCGAGGTCGAGGAGCGCTGGCCGATCCATCGCTCGGCGCCCGAGGTCGAGAACCTGACGCCGACCACCGAGATCTTCGAGACCGGCATCAAGGTCGTCGACCTGCTGGCTCCCTACGCCCGAGGCGGCAAGGTCGGGCTGTTCGGCGGCGCCGGCGTGGGCAAGACCGTCCTGATCCAGGAGCTGATCCGCAACCTGGCCCAGGAGCACGGCGGCCTGTCGGCCTTCTGCGGCGTGGGTGAGCGCTCGCGCGAGGGCAACGACCTCTGGGTCGAGATGAAGGAGTCGGGCACGATCGACAAGACGATGCTCGTCTTCGGCCAGATGAACGAGCCGCCCGGAGCCCGCATGCGCGTCGCGTTGTCCGGCCTGACGATGGCGGAGTACTTCCGTGAGCAGGGCCAGGACGTGCTGCTTTTCATCGACAACATCTTCCGGTTCGTGCAGGCCGGCTCGGAAGTGTCCGCGCTCCTGGGCCGGATGCCCTCCCAGGTGGGCTACCAGCCGACGCTGGAGACCGAGATGGGCCAGCTGCAGGAGCGGATCACCTCGACCCGCCAGGGATCGGTGACCTCGATCCAGGCCATCTACGTGCCCGCCGACGACCTCACCGACCCGGCGCCGGCGTCGGTGTTCGCGCACCTGAACGCCACCACCACGCTCTCGCGCTCGATCTCGGAGAAGGGCATCTACCCGGCGGTCGACCCGCTGGACTCGACCTCCACGATCCTCAAGCCCGACATCGTGGGCGAGGAGCACTACCGCGTGGCCACCCAGGTCCAGGAGCTCCTGCAGCGCTACAAGGAGCTCCAGGAGATCATCGCGATCCTCGGCATCGACGAGCTGTCCGACGAGGACAAGCAGAGCGTGCAGCGCGCCCGCCGCGTCGAGCGCTTCCTCAGCCAGCCGTTCTTCGTGGCCGAGGCCTTCACCGGCACGCCGGGCACCTACGTGTCGATCGAGGACACAGTGCGCTCGTTCAAGGAGATCGTGGACGGCGAGCACGACGATCGCCCCGAGCGTGCCTTCTACATGAAGGGCTCGATCGACGAGGTGACCGACGAGGGCAAGTCCTCCAAGGACGACGACGATGACGACAGCGGGGACGGGGACGACAGCTGATGGCCCGCTCGCCGTTCCCCGTCGAGGTCCTGACCCCCGAGGGCAAGATCTTCGAGGACGAGGTGGAGATGGTCTCCACCCGCACGGGCACGGGCTCGCTGGGCGTGCTGGCCAACCACGCACCGCTGATGGCGATGCTCGAGCCCACCGAGCTGCGGCTGTACAAGTCGGGCTCGGAGAACCCCAGCTCGGCCGACTACGAGAGCTTCGCCCAGGGCGAGGGCTACCTACAGGTGGTGGACAACTCCGCGTTGATCATCGTGGAGGACGCGATCAAGCCCGAGGACCTGGACTCCTCCGAGCTGGAGTCGCGGCTGAGCGACGCCGAGTCGGCCCGCGACGACGCCGAGGAGGGCTCCGAGGACCGCCGCCGGGCCGAGCGCGAGATCGCCCGCACCAAGGCGTTCATCGACATCGCCGGGAAGTAGCCAATCCAGGGCCGCCGCCGGGCTGGTCGCCGTCAGGGCATCTTGAGACTCGGGCCCTAGCCTGCCGGCAGAACCCGATCGAAGGAACGACCCCCTGAACCTAGCCCGGCTTACGCGTATCGCCAAGCTCCAGATCGACCGCCGTGGAGGCACCGAGGCGCTCAAGCGCGACGCCCAGCAACTACGAGACATCGCCCAGGGACCGGGCAGCGCCGGGGACAAGGCCAAACGCGCGGCCGACGCGCTGCGGGAGCCGGGTGCGCCGGGCAAGGAGCCGCGCGGCCCCGGGGAGCCTCGCAGCCCGTACCGCTGGGGCTTGGACGGCGACGGGCCCGGATCGCTCCGGCCCTTCGCGTCTGCTGTTGAGTTCGGGCGGGCCTAGGCCGCTTCGCGCAGCGCGGCCAGCTCGTCGCGGTCGGCGAGCTTGCGTAGCGCCCGGTCCTCGATCTGGCGCACGTTCTCGGCGGACAGGCCGAGCCGGCGTCCGGTCTCGCGCAGGGCGACGGCTTCGGTCTTGCCGAGTCCGTAGCGCAGGGTTAGCACGTCGCGGTCCGGGCTCGGCAGCTCGGAGATCACGCGCGCGACCGTCTGGTCGTGCTCGTTCTCGGCTGCCTCCTGCTCGGGACCGTCCGCGTCGTCGGGGATCAGGTCGCCCAGGGCGGTCTCCTCGGACTCGCCCACGCCCCTGTCGAGGCTGGTCGGCGTCTGGTCCGCGGCGCGGATGTCGTGGATCTCCTCCTGGGTCATCTCCAGCGACTCGGCGAGCTCTTCCTCGGTCGGGTCGCGACCCAGCTGGGCGCCGAGCTCACGCTCGCGATCGCGGATCTTGCGCGCCTGGCTGGCGATGTGGACGGGCAGGCGGACGGTGCGGCTGGAGTTGGCCAGCCCGCGGCCGATCGCCTGGCGCACCCACAGGGTGCCGTAGGTGGAAAACTTGAAGCCCTTGCGCCAGTCGAACTTCTCGACCGCGCGAATCAGTCCCAGCATGCCCTCCTGGATCAGGTCGCCCAGGGGAAGCCCCTGGCCCTGATACTTGCGCGCGATGGAGATGACCAGCCGCAGGTTCGCATTGACCATGCGGTCCTTGGCGGCGAGGTCGCCCTTCTCGATGCGCTTGGCCAGCTCGATCTCTTCCGCGGCGGTGAGCAGCGGATGACGAGCTGCCTCGTTGAAGAACAGCTGGATGGAGTCCGTAGTGGCTTCCGGGGTGAGGGTGTTCTGAGCCGTGATGGGTCCTTTGCGTCTTGCTTTGTGCTGTATGCCGTTGATTCTAGCTTACTTTTGGTAAGTCTTCAAGCCCTGCTGGGCCTGCGATCCCGCTCTGGAAGCGGAGTCGCCCTAAGCTCCGGGAATATCCTTCGCCGCCGAGCCGGGTATCGGATCACCTGCTGGGGTTACGCGCCCCGGTGCTGAACGGCGCAACTGCCCGGGGACCAGCCCGCGAACCGCACCGCTTCCATCCTTCAACGTATCTGACGGCGCAAGTCTCCGCGCCGCGCCCGGCCCGAGGAGTCAGTCCGCGAACGGGCCGTCGCGCTTTGAGACCGCGGCCTGCCAGCCCTCGGCCACGGCCCGGCGCTGGAACTCATACCCCTCCGGCGTGTGCCGGGCCACCCCGTCCAGGAGCGTGCCGATCACCTGGGTCGGGCCCAGTCCCTGGGCGGCGAGCTGCTGGTTGACCAGCAGCTTCATCATCACGAGCTGGTTGACGGGCAGCCGGGCGATCCGTCCCAGGAGCTCCTCGAAGCGCGCGTCGAGGTCCTGCGGGGCGGGCGCCTCGATCGCCAGGCCCCAATCGGCCGCCTCCTCGCCCGAGATCAGGTCGCCGGTGAGCAGCAGCCGCTTGGCGCGCTGGGGGCCCAGTCGGGCCAGCCACATGGAGGTGGTGGGCGAGCCCCACACCCGGGCGGGCGGGTAGCCGATGCGGGCGTCGGCGGCGATCACCAGCAGGTCCGAGCACAGGGCCATGTCGGTGCCGCCGGCCACGCAGAAGCCGTGGACCTTGCACAGGACGGGCTTGTCGGCGTCAAAGAGCGACATGAAGCCGCGCACGTTGCGGCGCATCATCTGCCAGTCCACGACCGGATCCCAGGTGCCGGACGGGTCGTGGTTGGCGCGCTGGACCTCGGGCGTCAGGGGCGATCCGGCGGGACCCTCGACGCCGCTCATCTCACCCTCGGCGGCATCGACGAGGTCATAGCCGCCGCAGAAGCCCTTCCCGGACCCGGCCAGCGCGATGGCGTGCACGGCGGGGTCGAGGTCGGCCTGCTCCACCGCGGCCGCCAGTTCCCGGGGCATGGCCATCGTGATGCCGTTGCCGCGCTCCGGGCGGTCGAGGGTGATGCGCGCGACAGCGCCGTCGCGCTCGTATACGAGGGTGCTCACCCGGCGAGCGCGCGGTCGACGATCGCCTGCGCGTCGATTCCGGCCGCGAGCGTGCCGAACACGCGACCGCCCTCGCGGGCCAGTCGCGACGAGCAGAACGCATCGGCCACCGGGGCGGGGGCGTGGCGGACCAGCAGCGAGCCCTGCAGGGCCAGACCCATGTCCTCCACCGTGCGGCGGGCGTCGAACTGCGGCTCGGCGCCTTCGGCCCCCAGACCGGCCAGCCTCTGCTTGAGCCCGTCCACGTGGGTGTCCAGGCGAGCGTCGGCACCCGCGCCCAGCTCCACCTCGGCCAGGAAGGCCGGCAGGCCCTCGGGCTCGCGGCCGAGCGCGCGCAGCACGTCCAGGGCCGCCACGTTGCCCGAGCCCTCCCAGATCGAGTTCAGCGGCGAGTCGCGCAGCAGCCGGGGCATTCCCGACTCCTCCACGTAGCCGTTGCCGCCCAGGCACTCCAGCGCCTCCAGCGCGTGTTGGGGGGCGCGCTTGCAGACCCAGTACTTGGACACGGCGGTAGCCACCCGGCGGAAGGGCGCGCCGTCCTCGTCGTAGGCGCGCGCGATTCGCATGGCCGTGGCCGTGGCGGCTTCGGACTCGATCGCCAGGTCGGCCAGCACGTTGGCCATCGCGGGCTGATCGACCAATGTGCGGCCGAAGGCGGAGCGGTGGCGGGCGTGGTGGATGGCCTGGACCGTGCCCCAGCGGATGCCGGCCGCCGAGCCGATCAGGCAGTCCAGCCGGGTGTGGTTGACCATCCGGATGATCGTCTGCACGCCGCGGCCCTCGTCGCCCACGATCCGGCCGGTCACACCGCGGAACTCGACCTCGGACGAGGGCAGCGACCGGGTGCCCAGCTTGTCCTTGAGCCGCTGGACACCGAAGCCGGGGTCGGCGCCCTCGATCAGGAAGCAGGTGAGCCCACCCGGGGCCTGGGCCAGGGTGAGGAAGACGTCGCACGGGGGGTAGGAGCAGAACCACTTGTGGCCGGTGATCGCGTAGGTCCCGTCGGCCTGGGGCTCGGCGCGGGTGGTGTTGGCGCGCACGTCCGAGCCGCCCTGCTTCTCGGTCATGGCCATGCCGGCGATGGCGCCGTTCTCGTAGCTCGTGGACACCAGCCGTGGCTCCCACTGCTCGGCCAGGTCGGGGGCCTCGCGCAGAGCGGGGATCACCGAGTGGGTCATCGACACCGGGCACATCACCCCGGCGTTCACCTGGCCCCACACGAACATCAGGCCGGCGCGGACGGCGTGGGCGCCGGGGCGGGGGTCGGCCCAGGGGAGGGAGTGGATGCCGCGCTCGATCGCCTCGCGCAGCAGCCAGTGCCACGAGGGGTCGAGCTCGATCTGATCGACGCGGTTGCCGTAGCGGTCGTGGGTGCGCAGTATCGGCTCGTTGCGCTCGCAGCGCTCGGAGTGCTCCAGGGCCTCGGCAGAGCCGGCCAGCTCGCCGGTGTCGCGGATGCGCTCGAGCCCCCATTCGCCCCCCTCGCGCTCCAGCGCCTCGCGCAGCGGCGTGTCGGCCTCGAACAGGTTGTAGGGCTGGATCGGCGGGGCCTGGTTGGAGACCTCGTGGGTGGCGTCGGGGTGCGCGGCGGCGGCGGTCACGGGCTCCATGCGGGTGCTCCTTCGGTGGTGGGAAGGCAGGACAGGCAGAAGCTCACGAGGGTGGCCACGAGCGCGTCGCTGTGGCGCTCGGCCCCCGAGCCGAGCGGCCCGACCAGGGCCTCGCCCAGCGCGCCGACCAGCGCGGCGGCCACGGTGGCGGTGTCGTGGGGGGACAGCTCCCCGCTTACCACGCCGTCCTCGAGCACGAGCGCGAACACGTCGCGGTAGCCGCGGCGCAGGCGCAGGCGCTCGCTCTCCACCGCCGGGTCGACGGGCTCGGCGATCTGGGCGTAGGCCAGCACGGGGGCGGCGAGGGCGCGCCGGGCGAAGGCCTCCGCCCCGGCGGCCACCCGCTCGGCCGCCGAGCGGCCGTCGGCGGCCGTGACCGTGGCCACCACGTCGAGCTCGCGTTGCGCAGCGGAGCGAAAGACCTCGGCCACGAGTTCCGCCTTGGAGGGGAAGTGGCGGTAGACGCTGCCGACCGCCACGCCCGCGCGGGTGGCCACGGCCTGCATGGAGGCCGAGGCGTAGCCGCCCTCGGCCACCTGGTCGAGCGCCGCCGCGGCGATGCGCGCCCGCGCGGCCGCCAGGCGGGCCTCGGTCTGCTCGGTGCGGCGGTAGGCCACGCAAGGAGTGAATCACGGTTCAGAGCTTGGGGCAAGGAGGGCGGCGCAACTC
>JBBREO010000036.1:0-23612 GCA_038202855.1 Solirubrobacterales bacterium | reverse complement strand
CCGATCAGGAACGTGGCGTAGGTGAACGGCATCGCCTTCTTGAAGCCGCCCATCCGGTCCATCGACTGCTCGCCGGCCATCGCGCCGATCACCGAGCCGGCGCCCATGAACAGCAGCGCCTTGAAGAAGGCGTGCGTGATCAGGTGGAAGATCCCGGCGCCGTACGCGGCCACCGACACGCCCATCACCATGTAGCCGATCTGCGACATGGTCGAGTAGGCGATCACCCGCTTGAGGTCGGTCTGCACGAGTGCCACCGAGGCCGCGAACACCAGCGTCGCGCAGCCGATCGTCGCCCCCACCGCGGCCGCCGTGGGCGCCTGCTCGAACAGCGGATGGCAGCGGGCGATCAGGTACACGCCGGCGGTGACCATCGTGGCCGCGTGGATGAGCGCGGACACCGGGGTGGGACCCTCCATGGCGTCGGGCAGCCAGGTGTGGAGCGGCAGCTGGGCCGACTTGGCGAACGCGCCCACCAGCAGCAGCAGACAAGCGGCCACGAGCTGGCCGTCGTCGCGGCTGAACACGTCGGCCGCGTGGCCGAACACGCCGGCGTAGTCCAGCGCCCCGGTCTTGTCGAAGAGCAGGAAGGCGCCGATCACCAGGCCCACGTCTCCGATCACGTTGATCACGAACGCCTTGATTCCCGCGGCGGTGGCGGTGGCGCGCCGGTACCAGAACGAGATCAACAGGTAGGAGGCCGCGCCCACGAAGGCCCAGCCCACGATCAGCAGCACGAAGTTGGCCGCCAGGATCAGCAGCAGCATGGAGAACACGAAGAAGTTGAGGTAGGCGAAGAAGCGCGTGTAGCCCCGGTCGGACGTCATGTAGGAGACCGAGTAGAGGTGGATCAGAAACGACACCCCCGAGACCACCAGGCACATGACCACCGACAGCGGGTCGACCAGGATCGACATGTCGGCCGAGAAGCCCGCCGTGTGGATGTAGGTGAATGCCGTGCCCACCAGCGACCGGCTCTCCCCGGGCTGGTCCAGCAACGACAGCAGCATGCCGACCGAGGCCAGAAAGGCGCCGCCGATCGCGGCCGAGGCGATCCAGCCCGCCAGCCGCCCGGGCAGCCGCGGCCAGCCGAGCATGATCATCACCGTGCCGGCGAGCGGCAGCGCGAGGACCAGCCAGCCGTAGTCGGTCGGCATCATCCGCGCAGCTCGTTCATGGCGTCAACGTCGATCGCCAGCCGGCGGCGGTACATCGCGACGATGATTCCCAGGCCGACCACGACCTCGCAGGCGGCCACCACCATCACGATCAGGGCGAACACCTGCCCGTCGCCGTTGCCCCACATGCGCGAGAAGGCGACCAGGGCCAGGTTGCCGGCATTGAGCATCAGCTCGAGGCAGAGCAGGACGACCATCGGGCTGCGGCGGGTGAGCACGCCGGCGGCGCCGATGGCGAAGATGAAGGCCGACAGGACTACGAACCAGGCGACGTCCATCAGTAGGAGTGCCTCGGCGCGTCGGGGGCCACCGCGCCGCGTCCGACCACGTCGTGCACGGAGATCACCTCGCCGGAGGGCTCGAGGTCCTCGAGGCCACGCCGCTTGCGGGCCAGCACCACCGCGCCCACGGCGGCCACCAGCAGCAGGAACGAGGCCGCCTCGAAGGGCAGCAGGAACTTGGTGAGCAGCAGGTCGCCGATCTGCCCCGGGGTGCCGAAGCCCGGGCCGATCCGGGCCCCACGCGAGTCCAGTCCCCCGAGCGCCGAGCCGATCACGGCAATCGCGAGCTCCAGGAACACCACCGCGGCGAACAGCGGCCCAAGCACGCCGGGAACCCCCCGGCTCTCCATCCTGACCGGTTCGTCGGTGCCGCCGATGTAGGCGACCACGAACACGTACAGCACCATCACGGCCCCGGCGTAGACCACGACCTGCGACGCGGCGATGAAGTCGGCCCGCAGCAGCAGGAACAGGACGGCCAGGGCGATCAGGTGCGAGACCAGCGCCAGCACCGAGTAGAACGGGTTGCGCAGCACGACCACGCCAAGCGCGCCCGCGATGGCCAGCGCCCCCGCCCCGAAGAACAGCAACTGCTCGAAGAACAACGGACTACTCGCCCTCGCGCCGCAGCGGCGTGCGCTCGGGGTGGTCGGCCAGCAGCATCTCCTTGGTGAAGATCAGGTCGGAGCGGTCGTAGTCGGCCAGCTCGTAGTCGTTGCCCATGGTGATCGCGTCGAACGGGCAGGCCACCTCGCAGTAGCCGCAAAAGATGCAGCGGGTCATGTTGATCTCGTACACCGCGGCGTAGCGCTCGCCGGCCGAGACCTGGTGGTCGGGGGTGTTCTCGGCGGCCACCACGCGGATGCACTCGGCCGGGCAGGCGGCGGCGCACAGCGAGCAGCCCACGCACTTCTCCAGCCCGGTCTCCTCGAACTTGTGCAGCTTGTGCTTGCCCCGGAAGCGGGGGTAGACCGGGGTCTTCTCCTCGGGATACTCGATCGTGACCGGCTTCTCGGTGACCGCGCGGGCCATCGTGGTGCGCAGCCCGCGCAGCGTGGCGCCGAAGGCGCGCCCGGCACCGCCGATGCCTCCCGGCTCGGGGCCGCGCCTGACCTGTACGACGTCGTCTGAGTAGTCGATGCTCATTGGCGGGTTCCCTTCAGGTGGCGACCAGCAGGATCGCAGTGACGAGGACGTTGAGCGTTCCGAGCGGCAGCAGGATCTTCCAGCCGAACCTCATCAGCTGGTCGTAGCGCAGCCGGGGCATTGAGGCGCGCACCCAGATGAACAGCACCACGAAGAGGAAGCTCTTGAGCAGCATCCACAGCGGGGCCAGGGCGATCGGACCGGGGCCGTGCCAGCCGCCGAGGAAGCAGGTCACGGCGATGCAGGAGATGATGATGATCTCGACGTACTCGGCCATGAAGAACGAGCCGAAGCGCATGCCGCCGTACTCGGTGTTGTAGCCCCCGACGATCTCCGAGTCGCCCTCGGGCAGGTCGAAGGGCGCGCGCCCCGCTTCCGCGAAGCCGGCCACCAAGAAGATGCAGAAGCCGACGAACTGGGGCACGATGAACCAGATGCCGCGGCCGTGGGAGCCCTGGGCCTCGACGATGTCCACGAAGGACAGCGAGCCCGACATCATCGCCACGCCCAGCAGCGACATGCCGATAGCCACCTCGAAGGAGATCAGCTGGGCGGCCGCGCGCATGGAGCCCAGGAACGAGTACTTCGAGCCCGAGGCCCAGCCGCCCAGCATCAGCGCGTAGAAGCTCAGCGACCCGAAGGCGAAGAAGTAGAGCAGCCCGATCGGCACGTCGATGCCGTACAGGCCCAGGTCACCGCCCCAGGCGCCCTGGGGGCCGAAGGGGATGATGGCCAGCGTGGCGATCGCGGTGAAGATCGAGATCACCGGGGCCAGCGTCATCATCCACGGCACCGCCGTGGCCGGTGTGAAGCTCTCCTTCGACAGCAGCTTGAGCACGTCGGCCAGCGGCTGCATCAGGCCGAACATGCCGACCCGGTTGGGGCCGTAGCGCGACTGGAAGCGGCCCAGGAGCTTTCGCTCCATCAGCAGCACCAGCGGGACGATCTGCAGGATGAAGGCGAAGATCACGATCGCCTTGACGATCTGCACCAGCGTGCCCTCCACCACGGTGGCGCCGAGCACGATCACGTGGGCGGCGTCTCCGCCCCGGGGGCCGGCGCGGCGGCGGCGGCCAGCGGCACCCGGTCGCCGCCCGCGGCCCGGCGCACCTCCACGCTGCGGGGAACGCCGTCGGTGAGGGCGGTGGCGTTGTCGCGCGCCGTGCCGGCCAGGAGGAACACGCTGCCGGGCTGCACGCCGTGGCGCAGGGCGACCTTGGCGCGGACGCTGTTGCCCTCCGCGCTCACCTCCACCTCGTCGCCCGAGCTCACGCCGATCCGGTGGGCGTCCACGGGCGCGAGCTCCGCGCGCTGTTCGGGCACGAGGAAGCGCAGGGAGGGCGAGTGCTGGGCCTCGGGGCCGGCCCACAGCGAGGGCACGGCGCCCAGGCGCAGGCCCTCGGGAAGCTCGGGCGGCTGCTCCAGCGCGCCGTCGGGCATGGCCGCCTCGCCCAGCCGCGCGGCCGAGTCGCGATCGGCCCAGCGCACGCCCAGCCCGCCTACCTCCTCGAGGGTCAGACCCTCCAGGAACGGCGTGGCCGCCACCATCGCGGCGAACACCTGCGGGGCGCTCAGCACGTCGAGCCCGGCGCCGCAGCGCTCGGCCAGCTCGGCCAGCACGCGCCACCCCGAGCGCACCTCGCCCTGGAGGCCGATGGCCTGGCGCACTCGCTGGATGCGTCCGTCGGGGTGGGTGACGGTGCCCTCGCGTTCGGCGTTGGACTCCGAGGGGAAGACGACGGTGGCGTGCTCCTCGAGGCCGGGGGTCACGAACTCGGAGAAGGCGACGACGGAGGTGGCCGATTCCAGCGCCGCCTCCCACGCGCCCCGCTCGGGGTAGCCGGCGAGCGGATCGGTGTTGAGCAGGAGCAGGGCGCTCAGGTCACCGGCGGACAGGGCATCGGCCGTCGCGGCGGCGCCCATGCCCTCGTGCGGGGCCTCGGTGAGGCCGGGGGCCAGACCCGGTGCCACGCCGGCCTCGCGGATGCCACGGGCGTTGGTCTCCGTGGGCACCTCGATCAGCCCCGACTCGGGCTTGTCGGCCACGCCCAGCGCGGCGGCCACGGCCAGCAGCGCGTCCACGGCCTGGCCGGCACGAGCTCCCTGGGCGGCGCGCTCGCCCCACAGGATCACCACGTCGCCGGCGTCCCTCATGGCTTCGGCGGCGGTGCCGATCATCCCCGGCTCGGCGCCGGCGCGGGAGTGCAGGCGCGAGCCGCTGGCCCGGGGCGAGCCCAGCTCGGAGGCCAGCGCGCTCAGCGCGGCCTCGGCGGCGCCGGGGGCGAAGCGCACGGTGGCGTCAGCGTTTCGGTCCAGCGATGAGGGCCGGCTGGTCAGCGTCACGACCTTGGCGCCGTTTCGTCGCGCGGCCTTGCGCACGCGCAGGTCGAGGATCGGGGACTCGTCCACCAGCTCGGTCTCCACCACCAGCACCACGTCGGCATGGTCGATGTCGCTCACGCGCGCGGACAGGTCGGGCCGGGCCAGCACGCGCAGCTGCTCGGGGGAAAGCGCTCCGCCCGCGCGGGAGTCCAGGTGTGGCGAGCCCAGGCCCTCGCGCAGCAGGTGGGCCAGCAGGAAGGCTTCCTCGTTGGTGGTGGCGCCGCCGGCCAGCGCGGCGGTGTGCGCCCCGGCCTTCTTCAGCGCGCCGGCGGCGTCGGCCAGCGCGCGGTCCCAGGACACCTCGCGCAGCGTGCCGCCGTCGCGCACCATGGGCGCGCGTACGCGCTCGGGGGAGTGGATGGCCTCGTAGCCGAAGCGGCCCTTGTCGCACAGCCAGCCGTCGTCGACCTCGTGGTTGTCGCGGGCCAGCACCCGCAGCACCTTCGCGTCATCGCGAATGGTGAAGGAGAGGTTGCACTGGCTCGGGCACAGGGTGCACACGGAGCCGGCCTGCTCGATGTCCCACGGGCGCGCCCGGAAGCGGTAGGCGGTGGAGGTGAGCGCGCCCACCGGGCACAGCTCGAGGATGTTGCCGGAGAAGGGGGCCACGTAGGGGCGGCCGTCGTGGGTGCCCACGTAGGTGTGGTCGCCGCGCTCCAGGAACACGAGTTGGTAGTCCTCGGCGATCTCCTGGGAGAAGCGCACGCAGCGGTAACAGAGGATGCAGCGCTCGCGGTCGATCGCCACCAGCGGCGAGAGCTCGAGCGGCTTGCGGAAGTGGCGCTTGGGCTCGATGAAGCGCGACTTGCCGCCGCCCCAGCCGTAGGAGATGTCCTGCAGCGGGCACTCGCCGCCCTTGTCGCAAACGGGGCAGTCCAGCGGATGGTTGACCAGCAGGAACTCGACCACCGCCTCCTGGGCCTTCTTCACGCGCTCGGAGGTGGTGTTCACCACCATCCCGTCGCGGATCGGCGTCGAGCACGAGGTCTGCAGCTTGGGGACGCCCTCGATCTCGACCAGGCACATGCGGCACGCACCCACCGGCGCGCCGAGCTTGGGCTCGTAACAGAAGAAGGGGATCTCCACGTCGCCGTTCTTGGCGGCGTCGACCAGCATCGTCCCCTCCGCCGCGCTGATCTCGCGACCGTCGATCTCGAAGGTCACCTGCTTGAGCTCGGGGCGGGCCACTAGGTGGGTCCTGCTTCTGCGGCGGCTGCCAGCTCGCCGGCGCCGAAGGCAGGCATGGCCTCGCGGTCCTTGTCCGCGCGGGCGCCCTCGATGTGCTCCTCGAACTCGCCCCGGAAGTGCTTGATCATCGAGCCGATCGGCATGGCCATGGAGTCGCCCAGCACACACAGGCAGTTGCCGATGATGTTCTCCTGGACCTCGCTCATGATCTCCAGGTCCATGGGTGTGGCCTCGCCCTCCTCGATCCGCTCGAGGGTCTTGACCGTCCAGTTGGTGCCCTCGCGACAGGGCACGCACTTGCCGCACGACTCGTGCCGGTAGAACTCGGCCAGGCGCAGGGCCAGCGGCACGATCGGCTGCGCGTCGTCCACGACGATGATCGCGCCCGAGCCGAGCATCGAGCCGGCCTCGGCCATGGCCTCGAAGGTGTAGGGCTCATCGAGCGAGTCGGCCGTGAGGACCGGCGCAGATGACCCGCCGGGGAAGAAGGCCTTGACCTCGCGGCCCTCGTGCGGGCCGCCGGCGATGTCGAAGATGATCTCGCGGACGCTGACGCCCAGCTCGATCTCGTAGTTGCCGGGCCGCTTGACGTTGCCCGACACCGACACGAGCTTGGTGCCGGTGGACTTGTCCACGCCCATACCCTTGAACCAGTCGGCGCCCTTCTCGATGATCGCCGGCGTGTTGCACAGCGTCTCCACGTTGTTGATCAGCGTGGGGCCCTGGTAGAGGCCCTGGTTGGCCGGGAACGGAGGCTTCAGCCGCGGGTTGCCGCGCTTGCCCTCCAGCGCGTCGAGCAGCGCCGACTCCTCGCCGCAGATGTAGGCGCCCTGGCCGCGGTGCACGACCAGGTCGAGGTCGAAGTCCGAGCCGAAGATCCCCGGACCCAGATAGCCCGCGGAGCGGGCCTCCTCCACCGCGGCGTCCAGGATCGTGGCCTGCACCTCGTACTCGCCGCGGATGAAGATGAACGCCTTGTTCGCGCCCGCCGCGATCGCCCCGATGATGCACCCCTCCACCAGCAGGTGCGGGTTCTTCTGCATCAGCAGGCGGTCCTTGAACGTGCCCGGCTCGGACTCGTCGGCGTTGCAGCACAGGTACTTGTCCATCGCCCCCTTGGGGATGAACGACGCCTTCTTGCCCATCGAGAAGCCGGCGCCTCCGCGGCCGCGCAGCCCGGAGGCCTCGAGCTCCTCGAGCACCTTGTCCTGGGGCATGTCGAGCGCGGCCTTGCGGGCGCTGGCGTAGCCGCCCAGGCGCTCGTAGGTCTCCAGCTTGTGGAGGTCCGGCTCGTGGAGGTTGGCGGTCAGGACTTTGGTTTCGGGCATCTCGGTTGGCTCGTCGTTGGTTGTTGGTTCGAGGGTCAGGCGTTCCAGGGGAGCCTGTAGCCCGGGTCGTCCAGGCCTCGGCCGGGGAGGACTTCGCGCTTTTCTTTCACCGCGCTCACCAGCTCGTGCGCGTCGCTCTCTTCCAGGGGCCCCACGTAGCGGCCGTCTATCGAGGCCATCGGAGCCATGTCGCAGGCTCCCAGGCACTCGAACTCGCGCAGGTCCACGCCCTGCAGGTCCTGGTCGCGGGCCTCCTCGGCGATCGCGTCGTAGACCGCCTTGGCGTTGCGCAGGTGACAGGCCACGCTGGTGCACACGAACACGTAGCGGTCGGCGCCCGGCTCGGTGCGCAGCATGTCGTAGAAGGTGGCCACCGACGATAGGTAGGCGGGCGTGACCTGCATCACCGCCGCGGTCTGGTGGATGGCCAGCGGCGAGCACCAGCCGTGCACCTTCTGGGCCGAGGCCAGCGCGGGGAGGGCGGCCGAGTGGCTGTCGGGGTAGCGGGCCATCGCGGCGACGATGGCCGTGCGCAGCGCGTCGGGCAGCTCCACCTCGGCCGGGTCGGGCACCAGGCCCGGGTCCTTTTCGAGGTCGTTGGCCGCGTCCCAGCCCAGCGGGAACAGGCGCCTATCGGCCACTAGCGGTCGACCCCGCCGAGGATCGGGTCGAGCATGGCCACGCTGGCGATGAAGTCGGCGATCAGCGAGCCCTCGCCCATCCGCTTGAGCGACTGCAGGTTCACGAACGACGGGTCGCGCATGTGCACGCGCGAGGGCTTGGCCGAGCCGTCGGCCAGCACGAAGCAGCCCAGCTCCCCGCGCGGGGACTCGACCGCCTTGTAGACCTCGCCCGGCGGCACCCGGAAGCCCTCGGTGACCAGCTTGAAGTGGTGGATCAGCGCCTCCATCGAGGTGGCCAGCTCGTGGCGGGGCGGCAGCGCGACCTTGCGATTGGTCGTGATGTAGGGCCCCTCGGGCAGTCCGTCCAGCGCCTGCTCGGCGATCTTCAGCGACTCGCGCATCTCCTCGAGGCGGACGCGGTAGCGGTCGTAGTTGTCGCCCACCGTGCCCACCGGCACGTTGAAGTCGAACTGCTCGTAGCCGCAGTAGGGCATGGCCTTGCGCAGGTCCCAGGGCTCGCCTGAGGCGCGCAGGAGCGGACCGGTCACGCCCAGCGCCAGCATCTCCTCGCGCGAGACGACGCCGGTGTGCTTCATCCGCTGCAGCCAGATCTCGTTGCGGTCCAGCAGCGCCTCGTACTGGTCGATGCGCGCGGGCATCCCGGCGATGATCTTGCGCGCCTTCTCCTCGAAGCCGGGCGGGATGTCCTCGGCCACGCCCCCCACCTGGAAGTAGCGCGTGTGCAGCCGCTGGCCGCCGGACATCTCGAACAGGTCGAGGAAGCCGTCGCGCTCGCGCAGCGCCCACCAGAGCATCGACATGGCGCCGATGTCCAGCGCCGCCGTGCCCAGCCAGAACAGGTGGCTGGCGATCCGGTTGAGCTCCATGTGGATCACCCGCAGGTACTGCGCGCGGGGGGGCACCTCCTCGTCCAGCAGGGTCTCCACCGCCGAGCAGTAGACGTAGGAGTTGAAGTAGTAGGCCAGGTAGTCCATCCGCTCCACGAACGTGATGGCCTTCCAGTACTCCTGGTCCTCGCACGACTTCTCGATGCCCGTGTGCACGTAGCCGATGATCGGCTCGAGGTCGAGCACGGTCTCGCCCTCCAGCGTGCACAGCAGCCGCAGCACGCCGTGGGTGGCGGGGTGGTGCGGCCCGATGTTGATCGTCAGCAGCTCCGCCTCTGGCTCGAACTCGTAGTCCGTGGCCGCCGCCGGCGGGTCGAGCCCCGCCATCTCTGACGCGGTGACCGACTCCTCGCGCTCGCGGTAGGGGACCTTCAGCGCGCTGCGCGTGCGCTCGCCGGGGTTGTCAGTCATACCAGCGCGGGAGCTCGTGCTCGTTGAAGGTGAACAGCACCGGCTCGCCGCCCATGGGGAAGTCGCGCCGCTGGGGGTAGCCGACGTAGTCCTCGGGCATGAGGATCCGGCGCAGGTCGGGGTGGCCCTCGAACTGCACCCCGAAGAAGTCGTAGACCTCGCGCTCCTGGAAGCTGGCGGTCGGGTACAGGTCCACCACGCTGCGCAGCACGGGGGAGTCGGTGCCCAGCCGGGTCTTCACCGCCAGCCGTTCGCGGCGCTGCATGCTCAGCAGCCCGTAGTGCACGCCCAGGCGCGGCTCCTCGGGCAGGTAGTCGCAGCCGTGGAGGGTGGACAGGAACTCGTAGGGCTCGTCGTCGTCGTCACGCAGGTGAGCGAGCACGTCGTGCACGGCGTCGGGCTTGACCTCGAGCGTGGCGCCGCCGTATGCGTGGAGGGTGTCCACGACCGCGTCCTCGGACACTGCCGATCGCACGCGCTGGGCCACCAGCTCGAGGCCGGTGGCGTCAGGCATTGTCGACGCCCTCGGAGTCCGCCAGATCCGCGCCGCCGCCCTCGGCCACGATGCGGTCGGGCGCCTCCTCGGTCCCCGCGGAGCGGTAGCGCTCGCGCCAGCCCTGGTGGGGGCTGCGCTGGATCTTGTCCTGCAGCTGCATGATCCCGTAGATCAGCGCCTCGGGCCGCGGCGGGCAGCCGGGCACGTACACGTCCACGGGCATGAACTTGTCCGCCCCCTGGACCACGGCGTAGTTGTTGAACATGCCGGCGCTGGACGAGCAGGCGCCCATGGCGATCACCCACTTGGGCTCGAGCATCTGCTCGTAGATGCGCCGGATGACCGGCGCCATCTTGATCGACACGCGACCCGACAGGATGATCAGGTCGGCCTGGCGGGGGGTGAAGCGGATGGCCTCGGCGCCAAAGCGCGCCAGGTCGTTTCGGGGCGAGCCGATCACGGTGATCATCTCGATCGCGCAGCAGGCCAGGCCGAAGCCGAGCGGGAACAGCGCGTTCTTGCGGGCCCAGTTCTGCGCGTCCTCGAAGCGCGTGAGCAGCACGGACTTCTCCACGTACTCGTCCAGGTCCGGACCGATCAGGTCGCCGCGCAGCATCTGCTGGGCCTTGAGCTGGCGCGAGCGGAACTCGTCGGGCGCGCCGACCTTGGTGCGCGTCACTTCCATTCCAGCGCCCCCCTTCTCCACACGAACACGAAGGCCACGAGGAGCAGGACCACGAACACGATCGTCTCCACCAGCGCGAAGGCGCCCACCGCCGCCAGCTGCACGGCGATCGGATAGAGGAACACCACCTCGATGTCGAACAGGATGAAGAGCATGGCCACGAGGTAGAAGCTCACGCCGAAGCGGAAGTTCTTCCGAACGTCGGAGGGCAGGCCCGACTCGTAGGGTTCGCTCTTGACCTTGCCGGGCCGGCTGGGGCCCAACACCGAGTTGAGCATCGTGAAGGCGACTCCGACCACTCCGCCGAGCAACAGGAAGACGAGCGCCGGTAGATAGCTCTTCAGCAAGGTGCCGGATGTATAACGCAGGCTTGTGCGACTTTGCTACATAGTGCCAAAGGGCTCTAGGACCGCTCTAGGCCGCGGAACACGGGGAGCGTTGGCGTGAACGGCGTGCACATGTGGGTGGGGATAGCGGTGTTGGCCACCAACGCGCTGGCCGGCGGATGGGGCGCCGTCTCCTGGATCCGAGGCTTTGTGTCCTCGTCCTTCTGGTGGATGCTGCGCGCCGCCCAGGTCGCGGTGGCGGTGCAGGTGGCGATCGGCGTGTTCCTGCTCGCCCGCGGCGCCAGCTCTCCCGATGGCCTGCACATCCTCTACGGCATCTCGCCGCTGGTGATCACGCTGGTCAGCGAGGCGATGCGCACGGGGGTGGCCCAGCGCGAGCTCGAGGGCGTGACCGACGTGAACGCCCTGGATCGCAGCGAGCAGATCACGATCGCCCGGCGGGTGGCGATGGCGGAGATGGGGGTGATGACTGTGGGGGCGCTGCTCATCCTCACCCTCGCCCTGCGCGCCTACCAGACCGGGGGATGACCGCCCCTCCCCCCTGATCGCGGGGTTCGAAATGCCTCGTTTGCGGGGATAGAGCGCTCCGGGGAAGGCGACGGCCACGGCCACGGCCACGGCGACGGCGACGGAAGGACAGGGGTTTCAGAGAAGTGACTGCTGCGCATGCGTTCCAAGAACGGGAGCTGGAGATCCCGGCCGACCTGGCCAAGCTGCGCGACGCGCGCGAATGGGCGTGCGAGGTTGCCGAGGAGTTCGGCCTGGGCGAAGAGGACTGCTTCCAGGTCAAGCTCGCGGCCAGCGAGGCGGTGACCAACGCGATCATCCACGGCTCCAGCTCTGACGGGGACTCGATCAAGCTCGCGGCCAGGGGGGACGACGACATGCTGGTCTTCGAGGTGTCCGACCGCGGCCGTGAGGACCCGGGCGGCGATCCCGTCGCGCGGCTGGCCGAGGGCGGCCGGGGGCTGGAGCTGGTCTCGATGGTGATGGACGAGGTGCAGCTCGTCCGCCGCGGCGGGGGCGGGCTGTTGCGCTTCTCCAAGCGTCGCGAGCGCGCGGCCTAGGAGCACTCCGGCCGGCGAGGGCCGGTGGGTAGTATGCGCGCCCGTGACCGGCTCGAGCGCGATCTCACGACTCCGCGGCGGCGTGGCCCTGGCCGCGGGCGCCGGGATCCTGGCCGTCGTCGGCGCCGGGTGTGGCGGTGAGGTGAAGGCGGCCAACGAGCAGGACCGGTCCGCGGCCATCTCCTTCAATCAGCACTGCTCGGGCTGTCACACGCTCAAGCCCGCGAACTCCTACGGCTCCAAGCCGGAGGGTCAGATCCAGCCCGGCGAGCGCACCAACGGACCCAACTTCAACCAGCGCAAGGTCTCCAGGGACGACGCGCTCTACGCGATCCGCAACGGCGGCTTCTCGGGGGCGATCATGCCGGCCAACATCGTCACGGGCCGGGAGGCGGACAGGCTCGCCGCCTACGTGGGCAAGTACTCGGGCCGCGAGCGCGGCGGCAAGTAGCCACCCGGCGGGCGCGATGCTCGACCTCAAGACCATCCGCACCGACCCGGGACCCGCGCGCCAGGCGCTGGCCCGGCGCGGCGACGGCTCCGACCAGCGGCTCGACCGGGTGCTGGAGCTCGACTCGCGCCGGCGTGAGCTGCTGCCCGAGCTGGAGGAGCTGCGCGCCTCGCGCAACGCGGCCAGCAAGCGGATCGGCGAGCTGCAGCGCGAGGGCCAGGACGCCTCGGGCGCGATCGCGGAGGTGCAGGCCAGCGGCGATCGCCAGAAGGCGCTCGAGGGCGAGTCCCGCGCCGTGCAGGAGGAACTGGACGCGGCGGTGGCCACGCTGCCCAACCCGCCCCTGCCCGACGCCGCCGACGAGGACTTTGTCCTGCGCGAGGTGGGCGCGCCGGGCGCGAGCGGGCGCGATCACCTCGAGCTCCTGGGCGACCTGGTGGACCTCGAGGCCGGCGCGCGCGTGGCCGGCTCCCGCTTCGCATATCTGAAGGGGCCGCTCGTGTTGCTCGAGCTGGCCCTGGTGCGCTGGGCGATGGAGGTGCTGGGCGCCAAGGGGTTCGAGCCGGTGATACCGCCGGTGCTCGTGCGCGAGGAGGCTCTGTACGGGACCGGCTTCCTGCCCGACACCGAGCAGCAGATCTATCGCGTGCCCGACGACGAGCTCTACCTGGCCGGCACCTCCGAGGTGCCGCTCGCCTCCCTGCACGCCGGCCAGATGCTGGGTGCCGACGACCTGCCGCTGCGCTACGCGGGGTTCTCGCCCTGCTTTCGCCGCGAGGCGGGGGCGGCCGGGCGCGACACGCGCGGCATCTTCCGCGTGCACCAGTTCGACAAGGTGGAGATGTTCTCGTTCGTGCCCCCCGGCGAGGCGCTCGACGAGCACGAGCGCATCCTCGCGATCGAGGAGGAGATCATGCAGGCGCTGGGGCTGCCCTACCGGGTGGTGAACATCGCGGCGAACGACCTGGGCAACTCGGCGGCCAAGAAGTACGACGTGGAGGCGTGGCTGCCCGGCCAGGAGCGCTACCGCGAGCTCACCTCGTGCTCGAACACGACGGACTACCAGGCCCGGCGCCTGGATATCCGTTACCGCCCCGCGGAGGGCCAGGCGCCGCTGCACGTGCACACGCTCAACGGCACGGCCGTGGCGGTGGGCCGGACGATCATCGCCCTGGTGGAGAACGGCCAGCAGGGGGACGGGAGCGTGGTGTTGCCCGAGGCGCTCACCGAGTGGGGAGCCCCGGGCCGGATCGAAGCGGCCGGTCGCTAGGCGTCCGACCTAGGATCGGCACCACGGAGGGGTGGCAGAGTGGTCGATTGCACCGGTCTTGAAAACCGGAGTCCGGGATCCCCGGACCGTGGGTTCGAATCCCACCCCCTCCGCTAGCCCGGCAGCTTGCCTCGCCCTTCCCGACCCTTGGCGGCGCTCTTGTTGGTGGCCTTCCGGGATGAGCCGAAGGGCTTCTGGGCCCATCGGCCCAGGAACCCCGGCAGCGAGCCGCCGGCCTTCTGGCCGACGCTCAAGGTGCTGTCCACGCCCCGCTGGGGATGACGAGACAGACGCGGGAACAGGAAGGCCAGCACCAGCAGCACCACGCATACGGCGACGATCGCTCCGATCAGCATCCAGTCTCCTTCTGGGGGCTGGCCTCCACGCCGTTCAGCGCTCGGCCAGCACCGCCTTAACGGTGTTGACGACGTAGAGCACCGACAGCGCGAAGAAGGTCGCGCCGACCAGCGCCCGCCACGCGTCCTCGTCCAAGGGCGTGTGGTCGGTCACCGGGCCGGTCGTCTTGTCGGCTAACGCCTTGCGCCAGCCCTGGAGGCCGGCCTGGCCGATGCTCGTGGCCTCCACCGTCAGCGGCGCGTCTCGTGCTCGGAGCCCGAGGCGTCGCCCTCGTGGCGCGAGGCCTCGCGCTCGTCGCGACGGGTCTCGTGGTCGACGTCGGGGTCGAGGCGGTCGGCGTGCTCGTGCCGCTCGTCGGCGGCGCGACGCTCGCGGTCGGCCAGCGTCTGGCGCTCCTCGGCCCGGGCCTGCTCGCGCTTGGCCACCGCCGCCTGCTCCTCGGCCTCGGCCTCGCGGCTGTTGGCGCGGGCGCCATGGATCTTGGCTTCCTCGCGATGCTCGGTGGCCTCGACGCGCTTCTGGTCCTCGCGCTTGGTCTTGGCGGCGCGTCCGGCCAGCACGATCGCGATCAGCGCGATCACTACCACCACCGCGATGATGATCAAAGTCGTAGTCATGTTGCCCTCCTCCTCGTAGCTAGGTCCTGCGTGCAGGGCCGCTACCCCTACCTCTCAGGGGGGAAACGCACAATGTTCAGCCTCTCTTAAGACGCGGGGGAGAGCGCATATACCCCATTTGGGTATCAAGCCCGAGGCGCTAGGACCCGATCGTGACGGCAGGCCCGACGGCTAGTCTGGCCCAGTAGCCGGTTTGTCGCACGTCCCCCCCCACGAATGATCGAACGCCACCAGATCTCAGAGGCGCTGGCCCGCCTCACCCCTCGGGACCGCGAGATCCTCGACTACTCCCTGCGCCGGCGCGTTCCCGACGTCGACCTGGCGGCGATCTTCGACTCGGATCCATCCGAGGTGGCCAAGCAGCGGGCGGCCGCGATCGAGAAGCTCTCGCAGGACCTCGACGCCCGCCGCGGCGCCGACCTCGGCCACATCCTCAAGGAGCTGCTGGATGGCGGCACGTGGGAGGCCCTGGGCGGGGCTCACGCCGATGACAACCCACCGCAGGCGCAGGACGGGAGGCCCGTTGCGCACAAGCCGCTCGGCGCCGCCGTCGACGCCGACCCAGTTCCCGCGCCAGAAGGCGAAGCCGGCTCCGGCCAGGCGCCGGCCTCCGAGGCCGCGGAGCGCCAGCCCGAGCCGGAACGGTCCACCACCGGTCCCGAGCCCGCCACCCGCGCGCGCTCGCGGGTGCTGGTGGGCGTGGCCGCCGCCATAGCGGTGCTGGCGCCGGCCGGCGTGGTCTACGCCCTCACCGCCGGTGACGGCAACAGCTCGGCGAGTGGAGACCAGGCGTCGGGCACGCGCGCGTTCTCTCCCCTGAAGCAGGGGGCCGCCGAGCCGTTCCCGTCCGATCCCCAGAGCGCGTATCAGTATCCCACCGCCACGGTCACGCGCCGCACGGCCCTGTACCGCAAGCCGGACGGGAAGGTCCGCCTACGGGTCTCCGCCAAGACGGAGTGGGGCTCGCCGCGGATACTCGGGGTGACCGAGCGCCGGGGCCACTGGCTCGCCGTGCTGGTGCCCGAGCTCAAGAACGGCCAGGAGGCGTGGGTGCGTGACGACCGGGTATCGGGCGTGGGCACCGTGTCGTGGTCGCTGAACGCCGACCTGTCCAAGCGGCGCATGACCGTGGAGCACGACGGCAAGGTGGTCCGCACGATGAAGATCGGCGTGGGACGCAGCGATCACCCGACTCCGGTCGGGCGCTACGCGGTCACCGACAAGCTGCGCGTGAGCGACCCCGGCTCCCCCTACGGCTGCTGCGTGCTGGCCCTCACCGGTCACCAGACCCGGCTCCCCGCCGGTTGGCCGGGTGGCGACCGCCTCGCGGTCCACGCCACCCAGGATCTCAGCGGCCTGGGCAAGCGGGTGAGCCTGGGCTGCATGCGCACCAACCCGAAGGACACGAAGTGGATGCTCGGCCGCATCCCTCTGGGCGCGCCGGTCTTCGTCAGGGGCTGACGACCGGCCATCTCACGAACCGCCCGCCTGCGGTCGTTTGAGGTGGAGATGGCGCTCCCGCCCTTCCAGCTCGTGCTTGATCGCCACGGTGGCGCGGTTTATCGGTTCCTCGTGGCCTCCGTGGGACCCCAGGAGGCCGACGACTGCTTCCAGGAGGCGTGCCTGGCCGCCCTGCGTGCCTATCCCGACCTGCGCCACGGCGACAACCTGAAGGGCTGGCTGTTCACCATCGCCCACCGCAAGGCGCTCGACTCCTACCGCGCCACGGCGCGCCGCCCGCTACCGGTGGAGGAGGTGCCCGAGCGTCCCACCGCGGGGGCCACGCCGCTCCCGCTCGACGGCCAGCCGCTGTGGGGACGCGTCCGCGAGCTGCCCGAGAAGCAGCGGATGGCCGTGTTCCTGCGCAGCGTGGCCGACCTGTCCTACGCCGAGGTGGCGAGTGCCCTGGACTGCTCGCAGGACGCCGCACGGCGCAACGTGCACGAGGGCCTGAAACGACTGAGGAAGGAGCTGCCGGCATGAGCTTGGCAATCGCCGGACCCCCCACCGAGCTGCTCGAGGCGGTGGCCCAGCGGGCCGCCGCGGAGGGCCTCGTCGACGTGGCCTACGCACAGGTCGACTCGCCGCTCGGCCCGCTCACGGTGGCCGCCACCGCCCGCGGACTGGTCTGCCTGGCCTACCCCGAGCACCCCGTCGATCAGGTGCTCGAGCGGCTGGCGGCGGAGCTCTCGCCGCGCGTGCTCGAGGCGCCGGCCCGCCTCGACGGCATCCGGCGTGAGCTCGAGGACTACTTCGCCGGGACGCTCACGAGCTTCGGCACCCCGATCGACTGGGCGCTCACGCGTGGCTTCTACCGCAAGGTGCTCCAGGCCACGGCGAAGATCGGCTTCGGGCAGGTGAGCAGCTACGCGGAGGTGGCGGCGGGGGCGGGCAACCCGAAGGCCGTGCGCGCGGCGGGGAGCGGCCTGGGCTCCAACCCGGTGCCGGTCGTGGTCCCCTGCCACCGGGTGCTGCGCAGCGGCGGCGCCCTGGGCGGCTACACCGGCGGGCTCGATCGGAAGCGCTTCCTGCTCGAGCTCGAGCGCGGCTGAGCGACGCTCAGAGGCGGTCCAGCACCGAGCGCAGGACCACCTCGGTGAGTGGACCGGCGGGCACCCCGGCCACCGTGGCGTTGGCGTTGCCCACCTCGGGCCTGCCGTTGCGGCTCTGCACCGAGGCCTCCAGGCGCAGCGGCACCGTGGCGCCCCCGCCCCCGAGCAGGCCCGTGGCCAGGCCGCCGACCAAGCCGCCGAGCGTGCCGCCGGTAGCCGTTCCCAGCTCGCTGGCCAGCTCGCCCGGCGTGCTCGTTCCGCGCATGGACAGCGAGTAGGGCTGGCCACGAGCGTCGCGCCGGAGCACGAAGGAGTCCAGGCGCACCGGACCCGCGTCGAGGTTGCGCAGGTCGATGCGCACCCGGCCGAAGCCGTCCAGGCGGTCGAAGGGCTTCTCCTCGCGCTGGCCCAGGTCGTAGCGCAGACCGGAGCCGTCTATCTCGATGGAGCGGCCGCGGCCGGCGAGCAGGGTCACGGCCGGCCGGGCGGAGATCGACACCTTCGCGCTGCCGCCGTCCTTCTCCAGTCGCTTCTCCACCTTGCCCTCGATCACCGAGGGCAGGATCAGCTGCACCGCCACCAAGAGGATCGCGATCACGGCCAGCGTGCCCAAGAGGACCTTTCGCATCACGGTCAGTGTGACGGAGAGGGAGGGATTCGAACCCTCGATACGGTTCTAAGCCGCATACTCCCTTAGCAGGGGAGCGCCTTCAGCCACTCGGCCACCTCTCCGGGCACTGCGCCGCGATTGTATGCACCTCGGGGAGGCCTGCCGCCCGATATGACCCGTCCAGCCCTCCTCGCCTTCGACGTCAACGAGACCCTGCTCGACCTGTCCGCGCTCGACGGGCCGATCGAGCGGGCGCTGGGCGATGCGTCGCTGCGGCCGGTGTGGTTCCAGCTCATGTTGCAGCTGGCCTTCGTCGGTCAGATCACAGGCGAGTACCTGGACTTCGGCGGCGCGCAGCGGGCCGCGCTGGAGATGATCGCCCGCCGAAAGGGACCTGCCTTGGAGGAGGACGCCGCCGCGGCGGTCGCCGCCCAGATGCGCGAGCTGCCCGCGCACGCCGACGTGCGCCCCGCGCTCGAGCGGCTCGGCGGGGGTGGCTACCGCCTGATCGCGTTCACCAACTCGCCGCTGGAGGTGGCGCGCGAGCAGGTGGCCCACGCGGGGCTGGAGGAGCTGTTCGAGGCCGTCGTCTCCGCCGACGAGGCGAGACAGCTCAAGCCCGCCCCGCGCGCCTATGCGTTCGCGGCCGAGCGGGCGGGCGTCGAGCTGGGTGAGCTGATGTTGGTGGCCGCCCACCACTGGGACGTGAGCGGCGCCCTGCGCGCCGGTGCGCGGGCCGCCTTCATCGCCCGGCCGGGGATGGTGCCCAGCCCCGTGGGCGCACAGCCCGAGATCGTGGTCGGTGACCTCGGCGAGTTGGCCGACGAGCTGCTGCGGCTGAGCTGACCGCGGGCTACGCTGAACGGGCGATGCTCATGCTCGTCGACACCCGCGACCACCGGCCCGAGCCGCCGCGCCGACGCCGTACGCCCGACATCGACTGGCGCCTGTGGATGTGGACGGTCGAGAGCCTCGGCCTGTTCGTGCTCGCGTCGTCGCTGGGCGGTGCGGTCGCCGCCGTCTGTGTGGTTATGGGCCTGATCACCATGGTGAAGGCCTTCGACGCCCTGACCGGCGGCTACGGGCGCGGCCTGCGGGAATGGCGTCAGTAGCCGTCTGAGCGACGATTCGGCCCGCTGGGCCGGGTGGCCGAGCGCCTCCCCGGCGGCGCGGGGCTAGCCGGGGGCCAGCTCACCCAGGTCCGCCGCCAGTTGATCGGCGGCCCCGAGCTCGGCGGCCGGATGGGTCGTGGTCAGTGCCAGCACTGTCATGCCCGCCGCCTTGCCGGCCGCGACGCCCGCCGGGGCGTCCTCGATCACCAGGCAGAGGGCGGGCGCGACGCCCAGCCGCTCCGCCGCGGCCAGGAAGGCCTCGGGATCGGGCTTGCCCCGGTTCACGTCGCTGGCGGTCACCACCACCTCGGGAACGGGCAGCCCGGTGGCCCGGAAGCGCTCGGCGGCCAGCTCGCGCGTGCAGGAGGTGACCACGGCCAGCGGCCGCGGCGGCTCGGCGAGCAGCTTCGCCGCGCCGGGCAGGGCCTCCACCTCGTCGGCGTGGGCCACGTGGATGGCATCGATCACCGCCGCCTCGGCGTCGGCGTCGAGCGCCGGGTCGGCCTGGGCCACCACCTGCCGGGCCGGGGTGCCGGGGAACAGCTCGCGCACCCGCGCGCGGTCGAGCCCGCGTGTGTCGGCCCACTCGTCGTAGCCGCGCGCGATCGCGGCGTGGGAGTCCACCAGCACGCCGTCGAGGTCGCACAGGATGGCACCGAAGGCGTCCGCGTCGAGCACGGTGGCGAGGCTAACGGCAGCCGATCGGCAGACTCCGGCGCGTGACCCTCGCCAGCGAAGCCGCCGGCCGCGCGCTCGGCCTGCCCGCCCCCCTGAGCCGCGACGTGGTGGTGGAGCGCGACCTCGAGGTGACCATGCCCGACGGCGCGGTGCTCCTCGCCGACCGCTACTCGCCGCGTCCCGACGTTCCGAGCCCCACCGTGCTCGTGCGCTCCCCCTACGGCCGGCGCGGACCCGTGGGCCTTGCCTTCGGCCGCCTGCTGGCCGAGCGCGGCCTCCAGGCGGTGGTGCAGAGCGTGCGCGGGACCTTCGGCTCGGGAGGGACGTTCGACCCCTTCGACGAGCGCGACGACGGCCTGGCCACGATCGACTGGCTCGGCCGCCGGCCCTGGCACGAGGGCGGCATCGGCATGACCGGGCCCAGCTATCTCGGCCTCACGCAGTGGTCGGTGGCGCGCGGCGCCGGGGATGCCCTGACCGCGCTCACGCCGTCGGTCACCGCATCGAACTTCCACGGCCAGGCGCATGGCTCCGGCACGATTTCCCTGGAGACCGGGCTGTCCTGGATCGTCATGGTCACCGCCCAGGAGCGGCGGCTGGCGCCCGTGCACATCCTGCGCCGGCTGCGCGCCCTGCCTGGGCTGATCGATGAGCTGCCGGTGGGCGGCCTCGACGCCCTGGCCTCGGGCGCCGACGTGCCCTTCTTCGCCGACTGGCTCGCCCACCCCAGCCCGGACGACCCCTACTGGACCGCCCGCGACCACTCCGCCGACGTGGGCGACGTGACCGCCGCGGTGCAGCTGGTGGGCGGCTTCTCGGACATCTTCCTGCCCTGGCTGCTGGAGGACTACCGGGCGCTCGTGGAGGCGGGGCGCGAGCCGCAGCTGATGATCGGCCCGTGGGCGCACACCTCGGCCGAGCTGGCCAAGGTGAGCGGCCGCGAGGCGATCGCCTGGCTGCGCGCGCACCTGCTCGGCGACCGGCGGATGCTCGACCCGTCGCCCGTGCGCGTCTGGGTGGGCGGGGCGCGCGAGTGGCGCAGCTTCGACTCCTGGCCGCCGCCCTCGGAGTCGTGGACGCAGCACGCACGCGCCGGCGCCGGGCTGACCGTGGACGCCCCCGATGCCGGCGAGGGCGCCACCCGCTACCGATACGACCCCGCGGACCCGACGCCGTCGGTGGGCGGCCCCACGCTGCTCGCCCGCGCGCCGGTCACCGACAACTCCGAGCTCGAGGCCCGCGACGACGTGATCGTGTTCAGCTCCGAACGCCTCGACGAGGACACCGAGCTGATCGGCCCAGTCTCCGCCGTGGTGTGCGTCCGCGCGAGCGGCGAGCACTTCGACATCTTCGCGCGCGTGTGCGACGTGCTGCCCTCGGGGACCTCGCTCAACGTCTGCGACGGGCTAATCCGCGTGGACTCCGGTCGTTTCCGGCCCGACGACGACGGCGTGCACCGGGTGGAGCTGGACCTGTGGCCGGTTGCTCGCCGCTTCCCGGCCGGGCACCGAATCCGGCTGCAGGTCTCGAGCGGCGCCCATCCGCGCTACGCCCGCAACCTCGGGACGGGGGAGGAGCCGGCCACCGCGGAGCGGATGGAGGTCGTGGAGGTGGAGGTGCTGCACGACGCCGAGCACCCCACCTCGGTGACGCTGCCCCGGCTCTCACCGGCGCCGGTCGCGGTCGGCTCAGAGCACTAGGCCGTCGACCTTCCAGTCGCCGTCGATCCGGCGCAGTGGCGTGCCGTGACCGCGCGCTCGTCCCGCCTTGCCGGCCAGCGCCGTGACCGTGGGTGGCACCCGCAGCGTCACCGAGGCGCGGTCGCCGTGCAGCTCGACGCGGGTGATCACGGGATGCGCGAGCGCCCGCCTCACGTCCGCTGGCAGCCTGCCGGCGCCCTCCCGGACGGCGGTGATGCAGCCGATGTCGCCCGCCCGCCGGCTGACCAGGTCCTGGAACTCCTGCAGCGCTCGGGGGGAGAAGTGCCCGCAGGCCTCGACGCCGTTGCCGCGCGCGACGGCCTGGGCCTGCTCGCGGACCGCGGCGGCGGCCCGCTCGGCGTCGCTGCGGCGGTCTGGCGCAGCGCGCGGGTGATCGTGGCTCGAGCCGCCACAACCCGCGGCGAGGAATGCCGCCCCGACCGCGAGAGCGGCCGCTGCTGTGTGCCCGGTTCTGCCTCGGCCGCCCATGTCCCTGCCCGCGGATCGTGCCAGAGCAGCGGGCCGCGCAAGCCGGCGGCCGACCTTGAGCGGCGGCCGTTACCCTTGCGCGGCGAGCGCCCGTAGCTCAGCTGGATAGAGCGTCGGTCTACGGAACCGAAGGTCACAGGTTCGAATCCTGTCGGGCGCGTCGCCAGAGACCCAGCGGGGCCCGGCGGGCGGAGATTGAACAGTAAAATCGCGCCCGTGCCGTTCACGCTCAGGAACCTCAAGGAGGATCTCGACGATTTCGGGTCCAACTTCGACGGCGCGCCGGACCTGGAGTTCCGCCTCGCAACCAAGGCGCTCGAGCTCGAGCAGTCCGGCCTCAGCTATCAGCGCATCCCGCCCGACTGTCGCTTCCCTTACGGCCACACGCATAAGGAGCAGGAGGAGGTGTACGTGGTCGTGCGCGGGACCGGGCGGATGAAGCTCGACGACGAGATCGTCGAGGTCAAGGAGTGGGACGTGGTGCGCGTCCCGCCCGGCACGTGGCGAGGCTACGAGGGCGGGCCGGAGGGCCTCGAGATCCTCGTCTTCGGTGCGCCCAACCTCGGCGAGAATCCGCGCGGAGACGTGGAGGGTCGGCGCGACTGGTGGGCTGACTAGCGCCCGGTGGGACAAGGTCAGAGGTCGAATCCTGTCGTGCGCGTCGAGCGGATCCTGCCCCGGGACGACCACTGACGCCGGCGAGGCGGTTGGCGGCCGGCCGGAGCCCTCAGCCGATCTGCTCCGCCAGCTCGACGATGATCCCCTCCGGGCCGCGGACGTAGCAGAGCCGATAGCTGTCTTGGTAGCGCTCCACTTCGCCAACGAGCTCCGCACCGTGGGCTCGCAAGCGCGCGACGACGACGTCGATGTCGTCGACGGCAAACGTGATGTGGCGGAGGCCCGGGGTGTTCGCCGGCGCGTGCCGGTCGCCGCCGGGGCTCGACGGGGCGTGAAACTGCGTCAGCTCGAGCCGTCCGTGACCGTCCGGGGTCTCCATCATCGCGATCTCCGCCCGGACGCCCTCGAGCCCTACGACGCGGTCCACCCAACCGCCCTCGACCGGCCCCTCGCCCTGCAGCTCAAGGCCGAGCTCGACGAAGAATGCCGTCGCGGCCGCGAGGTCGTCGACCACGATGCCCACGTGGTCCATGCGTTGGATCGTCATGCGCTCGACGGTAGCCCGGCGGCCCGCGCGCGGGCGGCCTGACGGACCAGGTGGTCGCGCTCGGCGACGTTCGTGGCCCGGCGGGCAGCCTCCGCATACGCCGTGGCGGCGGCCGGCAGATCGTCGTCGAGCTTGTGCAGGTGGCCGCGCACCGCGTGCCACCGGTGGCGGTCGCGGAGCACCTCGCGCAGCCGGTCGGTCTCGCGCAGCCCCGCGGCGGCATCGAGCACGTGGCCGACCGCCACCGCGCGGCCCAGCACGGCGGCGGGGTCCTGGTGCACCGGGTCGTCGGTGAGGGCGACCAGGTCGTCGTACCAGGCGAGGATTTGCGGCCAGTCGGTCTCCTCGGTGCTTGCCGCGTCGTCGTGCAGGGCGGCGATGGCGGCCTCGGCCTGGTAGCGGCCGGGGCGCTCAAGGGCCAGCGCCGACTGCAGGACGCGCACGCCCTCGGCGATCTCGCGGGCGTCCCACAGGCCGCGGTCCTGGCGGTCGAGCGTGACGATCCGGCCCTCGGGGTCGACCCGCGCCGGCAGGCGCGCGTGGTTGAGGAGCATCAGCGCGAGCAGCCCGC
>JBBREO010000035.1:0-23629 GCA_038202855.1 Solirubrobacterales bacterium | reverse complement strand
CAGCGACTCCCCCAGCGCGAGGGCGATCACGAGGACGAAGGCACCGGCCAGGGCCTCGTGGGGCGCCAGCTCGATCAGCGCCACGACCCCGAGCAGCAGGGTGCTGAGGCTGATGGCGGCCCACAGCTCTGCCGCCCGACTGAAGCGCATGCGGGCCTGAGGCACGGGCTCGGCGGCGTTCTGGATATGGGCCCGCGCGTCTTCTCGCTCGCCTGATCTCAGTCTCCCGAGCCGCCGCTCCAGGCCTTCGAGCACAGCCTCGTTCTCGGAGCGCTCGCGGCGGAGGTCCTTGACCCGCTGCCCGTGCGCGGAGACCTCGGCCGCCAGCTTGCGGTGCTGTGCAGCCAGGTGGGGGTTCCCCTCCATGGAGTCCAGGCGAAGGCCGATCCGCTGCAGCTGCGCCGCCTCGCGAGCGATCTCCTCGCCCAGCGAGGACTGTCGATCGCCGATCGCCTCGATCTCCGCCGAGAGCAGGTCCAGTTCCACGGGAGGCGGCGGGACCTCGTCGAGCCCGGCGAAGCCGAGCGGATCGAACCACGAAGCACGCGGCGACCCGTCGCGATCGTACATCGGCCCCGCGGGCGCGTTCTCGCCCGAGATCGGGTCCTGGGCGTAGAAGCCCCAGAGGCCGCGGTACTCCGACGCGAAGGCCGTCGCCTCGGAGATCTCGATGGGCTCCCACTCGTGCTCCTGGCCCGGTCCCACGCTCAGGCCGTCGCCTCGGGCGAAGTCGATGAAGGGGGCTCGGAACGGGCTGTCGCGCCGCCCCGTCTGGCCGAGTGTCCTGCGCCAGAACTTGGCCGCCAGGTCGATCGCCTCCCGCATCCGGGCCGGAACAGGAAGCGGGACCTCGGCCTGGTACTCGCCGGCGCGGAAGTAGGAGGCGTGGGAGCCGGCACCGGCGTGCGCGACGGGGTGTGCGCCGTCAAAGGACAGATCTCGATGGTCGTCCCATCGGCGGCGCAGGTCAGCGCCGTGGAAGTCGTGGGAGGCGTAGGCCACCCACTCGGGCACGAGCTCGCCGTCGCGCTCGTAGAGGTAGACGTTCACCAGCTCCCAGTCCGACTCGTGGTCGTTGACCCCGTGAAAGCCCGAGCGCCAGTTGTTGTAGGCGAAGAAGAGCCAGTACTGGCAGACCGTCCAGCCCTCCTGGCGTGTCACGCGGCCGTGGTAGACGAACCGCGGCTCGTCCTCCTGGAGGCGCGCGTACTCGAGCACGGCGGCGGCAGCCGCCGCCTGGGGCACCCGCCCGCGCAGCAGCAGCGTGGCGGAGAAGACGGCGTCCATCAGGCGCGGCACCAACCCGCCGCGCGCGAGGCGCCCGAGGCCGGTGCGAAACGCGTAGCTCTGCGAGCGCTTCAGCCTGGACAGGTCCGCCAGCGCACGGGCGCTGTCCTCGATCCCCAACGGGGGCACGAAGCGCAGATAGAAGACGGCGCCAAAGGGCGCCGCCCGCGGCTCGAGCAGCTTCTGCATGGTCAGCTCCCCCTCGGCCACCACCTGCTCGTCGTAGTCGTCGGGGTGGTAGAGCCACAGGCTGCACGAGCGCACATAGCGGTCGACGTCCATGGGGAAGAACTGCTCGCCCGCGGTGAAGCGCACGATCGGCTCGAACGCGCGGAGCAGCTCGAGGTCAGTGGTTGTCGACGGGATTCCGGGTCGGTCGTCCAAGCTGGACATTCTCCGTGTGCCTGAGCCCGAAGGCGATCTGCACGTCGAGCGGGCTCAGCGCGAGCACGGCGAAGGCGCTGACCGCCATGTCCACGTAGTTCGGGTCGTCGAAGAAGAAGTAGCGCAGGATCTGGTGGGTGAGCGAGACGACCGCCCAGGTCATGAGCACCGTCCACCCCCAGTCGGCGAGCCGGAAGGAGCCCACCGCCGCCGCCAGCGCACCGATGCCGAGCACGACATGGAAGATTCCGTCCGCGATCCGGTCTGTGTCCCCGGTCTGGATGGCTATGACGCCGGAGGCGACGCTGTAGATCGCCAGCCCGAGCGCCAGCACGGCCACGAGGGTGACCGACACGGGCCGCCGCTCCTTCTTCTGCGGCGACGTCCCCTGGACGCCGGACTGGTCCACGCGCTTGCTAGCTCAGCGCCACGCTGAGCGCGTCGGGCACCGACGTCCGGGCCACGTCGGCGGCCTGGTCGTCGGGCTTGGTCTGGGAGTCGCGCTCGGCGGCAACGCGCTGGCGATAGAGGTCCACCTCGCGCTCGCGCCGCTCGTCGCTCCAGCCCAGCACCTCGCCCATCAGGCGCGCCGCCGGCTCGGCGGCGGTCAGGCCGCGGTCGAAGGTCTCGATCGATATCCGAGTGCGCCGCGCCAGCACGTCGTCGAGGTGCAGCGCGCCTTCGTATGCGGCGGCATAGCGGACCTCGGCGCGGAGGTAGTCGTCGGCGCCCTCGAGCGGCTCGCCCAGCTCCGGGTCTTCGGCGATCGAGGCCAGCAGGGCGTGGATGGCCGAGCCGAAGCGGCCCAGGAGGTGCTCGATCCGCTCTACGTGCAGGCCGCTCTCGCGCGCCAGGCGGGCGCGCTGGTTCCACAGCACGTGGTAGCCCTCCGCGCCCAGCAGCGGCGTGTCCTGGGTGGCCGACGGTGGCACCTTCTGGTCCAGGCCGCGGACGGCGGCGTCGACCGCGTCGCGGCCCATCACCCGGTAGGTCGTGTACTTGCCCCCGGCCACCGATACCAGCCCGGGCGTGGGGGAGGCCACGCTGTGCTCGCGGCTCAGCTTGCTAGTGCCCTCGCTCTCCTCGGCCAGCAGCGGGCGCAGGCCCGCGTACACGCCCTCCACGTCCTCGTGGGTGAGCGGGTTGGCCAGCACCGAGTTCACGTGCTCGAGCACGTAGTCGATGTCGCTCGAGGAGGCGGCCGGGTGCGCCTTGTCCAGTGTCCAGTCGTTGTCGGTCGTGCCGATGATCCAGTGTCGCCCCCACGGAATCACGAACAGGACGCTCTTCTCGGTGCGCAGGATCAGGCCGGTGTCCAGTTGGATGCGATCGCGCGGGACGACCAGGTGGATGCCCTTGGAGGCTCGCACCTTGAACTTGCCGCGCTCGCCGACGAGGTCCTGCACGTCGTCGGTCCATACGCCGGTGGCGTTGATCACCTGGCGCGACGCCACCTCCACCTCCTCGCCGGAGTGCAGGTCGCGTACCCGCACGCCGGTGATCCGGCCCGCCTCGCGCAGGAAGCCGACCACCGGGGCGTTGCTGGCCACCGCGGCGCCGTACAGCGACGCCGTGCGGGCCACGGTGAGGGTGTGGCGCGCGTCGTCGACCTTGGCGTCGTAGTACTGGATGGCGCCGATCAGGGAGTCGGGGTCGAGGCCGGGGGCGATCCGCAGCGCCTGGCGCTTGGTCAGGTGCCGGTGGCGGTGCAGGCCCTTGGAGCCGCCGAGCGTGTCGTAGAGCAGCATGCCGGCGCCCACGTAGGCGCGTTCCCAGACCCGGTCGGTCAGCGGGTACAGGAAGGGCACGGGCCGGACGAGGTGAGGGGCGATCACGTTGAGCAGCAGGCTGCGCTCGCGCAGTGCCTCGCGCACCAGCCCGAACTCCTGCTGCTCGAGGTAGCGCAGCCCGCCGTGAATCAGCTTGCTCGAGCGGCTCGAGGTGCCCGAGGCGAAGTCGCGTGCCTCCAGCAGGGCCACGCTGAGCCCGCGGCTGGCGGCGTCCAGCGCGCTGCCAGTGCCGGTCGAGCCGGCGCCGATGACCACCACGTCGAAGGTCTCGGTGGCCATGCGCTCGAGGTCGGCGCGGCGCTGCTCGGGGCCAAGTCGGCCCGGCTCGGGTCGAATTTCGTTTGGCGGATCCACGCTCGCGGGCATACAGCCAGCGTAGCCCCCGCCGAACTTCTGAGGAGGAGTCCGATATGCCCCAACCCGCCCGTCAGGGCCGTTTCCGTTGGCAGAGGAGTGCAGCCGGGGAGCTCGTGGCCGAGTTCTTCGGGACGTTCATCATCATCGCCTTCGGCTGTGGCGTGGTGGCTATGGCCGTGGCCGCGTTGAACCAGTCGGGCCGGGGCAAGGAGGCGTTCGTGGCCAGCGGCGACTGGTTGCTGATCGCGTGGGGGTGGGGATTCGCCGTGGCCTTCGCGGTCTACGTGGCCGGGGGAGTGAGCGGAGCGCACCTCAACCCGGCGGTCACGCTCGCCCAGGCCCTGCGCCGCGGCTTTCCCTGGCGCAAGGTGCCGACCTTCTGGGCCGCCCAGGTTCTGGGCGCCTTCGTTGGCGCGGCGCTGGTCTACCTGAACTACCACGACGCCATCGCCAGCGCCGAGCAGGCCCAGCACATCACCCGCGGCGCCAGCAACTCGGTGCCCACGTTCAGCATCTTCGGCACCTTCCCGGCCCCTTACTTCTCGTCCTGGTTCGGGCCCTTCCTGGACCAGGTGATCGGCACGGCATTCCTCGTGATCTTCATCTTCGCGGTCACCGACGAGTTCAACGCGCCCGTGAAGAGCAACATCGCGCCGCTGATCGTGGGCTTCATCGTGGTGGCCGTCGGCATCTCCTACGGAGCCAACGCCGGCTACGCGATCAACCCGGCCCGCGACCTCGGGCCGCGCATCCTCGCCTTCTTCGAGGGGTGGAAGAACGTGGCCATACCGGGCGACTACGGCAAGGTGAACTCGTATATGTGGATACCGATCGTCGGCCCCCTGCTGGGCGGAGCGATCGGCGCCTACCTGTACGACTTCCTCATCCGCGATGTGCTGATCGCCCGCGGGGCCACGCCGGACACCGACGTGGAGGAGAAGGGTGTCACCGACATCGACGAAGAGGGTCGACCCCCTCTCCCAGCGAGGTAGAAAGGACACATGGCCAAGTACATCGCGGCAATAGACCAGGGGACGACCAGCTCCCGCTGCATCCTGTTCGACCAGGACGGAAAGATCGTCCACATCGACCAGCGCGAGCACGAGCAGATCACGCCCCAGGCGGGCTGGGTCGAGCACGACGCCACCGAGATCTGGCGCCGCACGCGCGAGGTGATCGGCGGCGTGCTGGCCTCCTCGCCGGCCGAGGCGGGCGACGTCGAGGCGATCGGCATCACCAACCAGCGCGAGACCACCGTGGTGTGGGACCGCAACACGGGGGAGCCGGTCTACAACGCGATCGTCTGGCAGGACACTCGCACCGCGCCGCTGGTGCGCGAGCTGGCTGGTGACGAGGGCGTGGACCGCCTGCGCGACGTGGTCGGCCTGCCGCTGTCCACCTACTTCTCGGGCCCGAAGGTCACGTGGATCCTCAACAACGTGGACGGGGCGCGTGAGCGCGCGGACGCCGGGGATCTGATCTTCGGCACCATGGACACCTGGGTGCTGTGGAACCTCACGGGCGGGACCGACGGCGGCGTGCACGCCACCGACGTGACCAACGCCAGCCGCACGCTGCTGATGGACCTCGAGACCCTGGACTGGCACGAGCCCGCGCTGGAGCTGATGGGCATCCCGCGGTCGATGCTGCCCGAGATCCGGTCGTCGTCTGAGCCCTACGGCGAGGTCAAGGGCACCGCGCTGGGCGGGCGCCCGGTGGCCGGCATCCTCGGCGACCAGCAGGCGGCGCTGTTCGGCCAGACCTGCTTTGCCAAGGGCGAGGCCAAGAACACCTACGGCACCGGCTCGTTCCTGTTGGTCAACACCGGTCAGGAGGTGGTGCACACCGAGAAGCTGCTCACCACCCCCGCCTACAAGCTCGGCGACGAGCCGGCCAAGTATGCGCTGGAGGGATCGATCGCCGTGACCGGCGCGCTGATCCAGTGGCTGCGCGATCGGCTGAAGATCATCCCCGACGCCCCCGCGGTGGAGGACCTGGCCCGGACCGTGGACGACAACGGTGGCGTGTACTTCGTGCCCGCCTTCTCGGGCCTGTTCGCGCCGCACTGGCGCGACGACGCCCGCGGCGTGCTGTGCGGGCTCACCGCGTTCTCCAACCAGGGCCACATCGCGCGCGCCGCGCTCGAGGCCACGGCCTGGCAGAGCAAGGAGGTGGTGGACGCCGCCAACGACGTGGCCGACGTGCCCTTCGAGGAACTGCGCGTGGATGGCGGCATGACGGGCAACGAGCTGCTGATGCAGTTCCAGGCCGACGTCCTCGACGTGCCGGTGATCCGCCCCGCGGTGACCGAGACCACCGCCCTGGGCGCCGCCTACGCGGCCGGCCTGGCCGTGGGCTTTTGGGACGGCCAGGACGAGCTCAAGGAGCGCTGGGCCGAGGACAAGCGGTGGGAGCCGCAGATGGGCGCCGACGAGCGCGAAGCGGGCCTGCGCAAGTGGCGCAAGGCCGTGGAGCGCTCGCTGGGCTGGGAGGAGTAGCGCTCGGGGAGGCCATTTCCTGCTCCCATTACTCAAGGAGGCCCGTCCGGACGCCGATCCGGAAGGCGATGCCCAGATCATCCCACTCCGCGCAGGTGGTGGCGCTCAAGCTGGTCATGACCGTCGTGGTGCCCGCCCTGATCCTGGTGGTCGTGCTCGGTAAGGGCGTGTCCAGGACCGTCGACGAGCAGGCGCGCGTGCAGGCCCAGCGGCACGCCGAGCTGGTCGCGCGGGCCCTGGGCGAACGCCACCTCGCTGCGGCGGTGCAGACCCGTCTGCCGCGGGCGGCGCGGACCCGGATCACGCGAGGAATGCGCCGGCTGACCTCCAGCGACGGCGTTATCCTGATCCGCGTGCTCGATCGCCGCGGACGGGTGGTCCTCTCCACTCGCCGCGGCGAGCGCGGGGGGACGTTGACCGCGACCGAGCCGACCCAGGCCCTGGCCGGCCGCTCGGTGGCCACCAAGATGGGCCGGGCGGGCATGGATGCCTTCGTGCCCCTGAGCACTGCCGAGACGCGGCCACCCTCCGCGGTCCTCCAGGCTGAGATGACCGCCCAGCCCGCGGCGTCCGACACCACCGCCGACACCCGCCGGCTCTACCTGATCCTGATCGCCGGCCTGGCCGTCGTCTGCGCCGGCCTGCTGCGAGCGATGACCGGCGCGTCCGCCCGGATTCGCGACCGCACCGCCCAGACCGAGCACCAGGCCCTGCGCGATCCCCTCACCGGGCTTCCCAACCGCGAGCTGTTCAACCGGATGATCGATCGCGCGCTGGCCGACTGCCCACAGGGTGCGATGGTCGCCGTGCTGCTCATGGACCTGGACAGGTTCAAGGAGATAAACGACTCGCTCGGCCACTACAACGGCGACCTGGTCATCGAGCGCGTGGGCCAGCGGCTGCGCACGGTCCTGCGCGAGGGCGACACGGTGGCCCGGCTGGGCGGCGACGAGTTCGCGATGCTGCTGCCCAACGTGGCGGCCAAGGACTCGGTCGTCGGGGCCGCCCAGCGGGTCCACCAGGCGCTGGAGGAGCCGTTCACCGTGGGCGGGCTGGCACTGCGGGTGGAGTCGAGCATCGGCGCCGCGCTCTACCCGGCGGACGGCGACACCGCCGGCAAGCTGCTCCAGGCCGCCGACGTGGCCATGTACGCGGCCAAGAAGGCCCACTCGGGCCACGAGTTCTACTCCGCCGACCAGCATCGCTACACGCCCGCGCGTCTGGGCCTGGTGGCTCAGCTCGACCGGGCGATGGAGAAGGGAGAGCTGGTCCTCCACTACCAGCCCAAGGCGCGGATGGACACCGGGACGGTGGAGGGGGTGGAGGCCCTGGCCCGCTGGAACCACCCCACGCGCGGACTGCTGCTGCCCGACGAGTTCATACCGGTGACCGAGCACACCTCGATGATCCGGCCGGTCACGGTGCACCTGCTCGAGATGGCACTGGAGCAGGTTCAGGAGTGGGGCCGCCGCGGGCTGGTCCTCGACGTCGCCGTCAACCTGTCCGCCCAGCTGCTGCTCGACCTCCAGCTTCCGCGCGAAATCGGGCGGATTCTTTCGCGAACCGGGGCCCCGCCGCAGCGGCTGGAGGTGGAGATCACCGAGAGCGCGATCATGTCGGACCCACGCCGGGCCCAGAGGGTGCTCGATCGCATGCGCGACATGGGGGTGCGGGTGGCGATCGACGACTTCGGTACGGGCTACTCCTCGCTGGTGTCGCTCAAGCAGATGCCGGTGAGCACGATCAAGGTCGACAAGTCCTTCGTGATGAACATGGACAACGACGCCGACGACGCGGCCATCGTGCGCTCCACCGTCGGCCTTGGCCACAACCTCGGCCTGAAGGTGGTGGCCGAGGGCGTCGAGACCCGCAGCACCTGGGACCAACTGGTCGAGATGGGCGCCGACGTGGCCCAGGGCTACTACCTGAGCAAGCCGCTGGCGCCGGCCCAGTTCGACATCTGGCTGTCCGCCTACCAGGACATGTTCGGGCGCGGCGCCCAGGGCAGGAATGCCGGGCCCGGCGCAGAAGCTGGCGAACAGTCATGGCCAGCGTCGACATCGACCAAGCAGCCCGCGTCTGCGGTCTCAGTCCCCGCGAAGTCCGGCTCCTGATCGAAGGCGGTCAGCTGCCCGCCATCCGACCCAGTGGACGCTGGCTGGTGGACGAGCGCGACCTCGCGCCGGCCCCGCCCGAACCCGAGCAGTCCGCGCCGGAGTCGGAAGCGGAGCCAGCGGCCCCGGTGCTGCCCCCAGCCGGGATCAAACGTCCCATCGGCGCCGTTCCTGAGCCCGAGCCCGAGCCCGCGCCGCCGGCGCCGGCCCCGTCCGTCCCGGCGGTCGAGGAGTCACTGACGCCTGTCCTGGCGCGCCTGGAGCAGGCCGCCGTCCAGATCGCCGACCTGCGCGCCGAGCGCGATGACCTCCGCCTGGAGCTGCGTGACCAGGTGGCGTCGCTCCAGCGCAGCCTCGAGCAGTCGATGGAGGAGCTCGACGCCGCCCGCGCGCGCGTGGCCGAGCTCGAGGCCGGGCGCTTCGAGCGCTCGGTCAAGGACGCCAACACCAACGCCCGCGCGGCGCTCACGCCGTTGTTTCGCGCCACCGCGCCGGTGCGCGGCCGCGGCGACGAGTCCACCCGCGAGGACGCCTAGCGCCCGCGCGCTAGGCGTGGGCGCAGCACTCTTCGCCGCGCCAGGAGCCCAGGCCCTCGCGGACCGCCACGCCCGCGATACCCAACGCAACCACGGGGTCGAGCCACCACAGCCCGAGCAGCGCGTTGCCCACCAGCCCCACGAGCAGGCCCACGGCCAGGTAGCCGCACAGCACGTTCTGGCTGCCCTCGCCGCGGGTGGCCCCCGAGCCCAGCTCTGCCCCGATCCGCTGCTTGGCCATTCCCAGCAGCGGCATCCCGATCGCGCTGGTCACGGCCAGGCCGATCCCCAAGAGGCTCGGGTCGGCGTGCTGGCCCAGGATCAGGCCGCGCAGCGCCTCGACAGCGACGTAGGGGGCGAGCAGGAAGAACTGGATCGCCACCAGCTTCTGGGCACGGCGCTCGGCCACGCCCGAGAACATCCGCGACCCCGTGAAGCGCCAGATGATCACCACGCTGGCCATGCCCTCGATCGCGCTGTCGGCGCCGAAGCCGATCAGCGCCACCGACCCCGCCATCACGCCGGCCAGAATCGCCACCCCGCCCTCCGCGCCGATCCAGACGAGGCTGAGCCACGACAGCAGCCGCGCACGGCGGGCCAGGACGAGGTGACGCTCGGGCGAGGGAGCGACCGGGCGGGGATGACGAAGGGCGCCTGCTTCCACTGACCCCCACGCTAGGGGGCCGCTCGCGGGAGGCAAAGTAGACGGGTCTGAGAGTCATTCTCGACAGCATCTGTCACCCTTGTCGATCGCATGGCCCGACCGACCAAGGACAGAGCACGCGGACGCAAGCCGGGATTCGAGGCACGCCGCTACTCCAAGCTCCCGCGCGAGGAGATCGAGAAGATCGACTACAAGAACGTCGCTCTGCTCCAGCGCTTCATCACCGAGCGCGGCAAGATCCGGTCGCGGCGCGTGACCGGCCTGTCGCGGCGCGACCAGTCCCTGATGGCCAAGGCCGTCAAGCGCTCGCGCGAAGTCGGCCTACTGCCCTACGTGGACGCCACCAAGGGCTACGAGCGAAGCGGCGGCCGCGGCGGCCGCAGCCGCGACTGATCGCTCCCGGCCACCGGCTCACCGCCTGCGCAGCTGCCGCCCTGGCGCTCGCCCTTCAGGGGTGCGTCGAGAAGGACAGCGGCGGACATCGCAAGATCGTGGTGGCCACCACCACCCAGGTGGGCGACCTGGCCCGCGCGGTGGGCGGCCCACGGGTCGACGTCCGTCAGATCCTGGCTCCCAACTCCGACCCCCACGAGTACGAGCCCCGGCCCAGCGACGCGCGCGACGCCGAGCGCGCAAAGGTGGTGCTGCGCTCGGGTGGCGGGGTGGACGCCTGGCTGTCCGGGGTGCTCGGCGCGGGCGGAAGCGACACCCGCGCGGTCGATCTGAGCAAGGCCGTGCGCACACGCGGGGACGATCCCCACTGGTGGCAGGACCCGCGCAACGCGCGCCTCGCCGTGGCCGCCATTCGCGATGCCCTGGTGCGAGCCGATCCGGGCGGACGCGCCGGCTACCGTCGCCGCGCCGCGGCCTACTCCGCCCGCCTGGGCCGGCTCGATCGCTCCGTGGCCGCCTGCGTGAGGCGGGTGCCGCCCTCTGCGCGCAAGCTGGTCACCTCCCACGACGCCCTGGGCTACTACGCGGCTCGCTACGGGATCAGGTTGGTCGGCACGGTCATCCCTTCGCTGTCCTCTCAGGCCCAGCCCTCCTCGAAGGGCATCCGGACGCTGGTGGGGCGGATCAGGGCGCTGAAGGTGCGCGCCATCTTTCCCGAGAGCTCGTTGAACCCCAAGCTCGAGCGGGCGGTGTCGCGCGAGTCGGGGGCCACGGTGGGCGGGGCGCTGTGGGCCGACTCGCTCGGGCCGCGTGGCTCCAGCGGAGTCACCTACATCGGGTCGATCGCCAGCAACACGCGCACGATCGTGGCGGGGCTGACCGGCGGCCGGGTGGGCTGCCGACTCGGCGGCTGAGGCCCGCTAGCCCGCCGCGCAGGCGGGGCACTCGCCGTGCAGGGTCACGTCGTGGGCGGCCACATTGAAGTCGGCCCGCTCGGACAGGCGGTGGATCGACTGCTCCAGCGCCTCGTCCTCGAAGGACTCGACCTTGCCGCAGGAGTCGCAGACGATGTGATGGTGGTGGTGCCCGGTGGGCGAGGCCGGCTCGTAGCGCGCCGAGCCCTCGCCCAGCTCGAAGCGCTTGACCAGGCCGAGGCGGTCGAGCAGCTCCAGCGCCCGGTAGATGCTGGCCAGTCCCACGCCGCTGTCGCGCTCGCGCAGCAGATCGGCGATCTCGCGGGCGGTGATCGAGCAGCCCAGGTCGGCGATAGCGTCGATCACCTCGGCGCGCGCGCCGCTGGACCGGTGGCCGGTCTGGGCGAGGGTGCGCAGGGTGTGCTCGGTCCACTCCGAGGTGGTCGTGCTCACCCCTTTGACGATAGCGCCGGGCTCGGCATCCCCGGACCCGTGCACGGGCCGCCGGCGGGCTGTAGGTTCGCTCCCGTGGAGATATTTCGCACGCCCGACGAGCGCTTCGCCGGTCTGCCCGACTTCCCCTTCGAGCCCCACTACGCCGAGGTGGACGGGCTGCGGATGCACTACCTCGACGAAGGCGAGGGCACGCCGGTCGTCTGCTTCCACGGCGAGCCGAGCTGGTCCTTCCTCTACCGCAAGATGGTCGCCCCGCTGGTGGACGGGGGCCACCGGGTGATCTGCCCCGACATGGTGGGCTTCGGGCGCTCGGACAAGCCCACCGACCGCGGCTGGTACTCCTACGACCGCCACGTGGAGACGGTCTCGGAGCTGCTCGCGCAGCTCGACCTGCACGGGGCGACGGTGGTGGTCCAGGACTGGGGTGGCCCGATCGGCCTGCGCTGGGCGGTAGCCAACTCCGACCGCGTGGCGGCGCTGGTGGTGATGAACACCGGCCTGTTCAGCGGCCGCGTGAGTGAGGGCTTCCTCGCCTGGCGTAACTTCGCCGAGCGCAACCCCGACCTGCCCGTGGGCTTCGTGGTGCAGAGCGGCACGGCCACCGAGCTGGCCGACGAGGTGGTGGCGGCCTACGATGCTCCGTTTCCGACCGCCGCCTCGAAGGCCGGCGCGGCCCAGTTCCCGCTGCTGGTGCCAGTGGAGGACGGGGCGCCCGGAGCCGAGGAGATGGGCCAGGTGGCCGAGGCGCTGCGCGAGTGGGACAAGCCCGCGCTGGTGGCCTTCTCGGACTCCGACCCCGTGTTTCCCTACCCGCGCGCGGGAGAGGCCTTCACCGAGGTGATCCCCACCGCGGGCGAGCAGGTGTGCATCGAGGGCGCGGCCCACTTCCTGCAGGAGGACCGCGGCGAGCAGATCGCCCGCACGATCCTCGACTGGGAGGCCAGCCGGTAGCCAGCGGCCGCCGTTTCAGCCCGGGGCAGGATGCCCCGGGCTGCGATGCATCAGCCGTTGGCCGTCTCGTAGCGCTCGGCGACCTTGTTCCAGTCGACCACGTTCCACCACGCTTCGATGTAGTCGGGGCGCTTGTTCTGGTACTTGAGGTAGTAGGCGTGCTCCCACACGTCCACGCCCAGAAGCGGCGTCTTGCCCTCGGTGATCGGGTTGTCCTGGTTGGGCGTGCCGACCACGGCGAGGCCGGAGCCGTCGTGCACGAGCCAGGCCCACCCGGAGCCGAACTGGCCGACACCGGTGTCCTTCACCTTGGTCTTGAAGTCCTCGAAGGAGCCAAAGGCGGAGTTGATCGCCTCGGCCAGGGCGCCCTGGGGCTCCCCGCCGCCGTCGGGAGACATCGACTCCCAGAACAGGCTGTGGTTCAGGTGGCCGCCGCCGTTGTTTCGCACGGGGCCCTGCTTGTCGTCGGGGAGGCTCGACAGGTTGGCCACGACCTCCTCGATCGAGCGGTCGGCCCACTCGGTGCCCTCCAGCGCGGCGTTGGCCTTGTCCACGTAGGCCTGGTGGTGCTTGTCGTGATGCACCTTCATCGTGGCCTCGTCGATGTGGGGCTCGAGCGCGTCGTATGCGTAGGGCAGATCAGGTACCTCGTAAGCCATCTGTGTTCCTTTCGGTCGGGCGTATGCGGATGAGAGGACTCGAACCTCCACGTCCCGAAGGACACAGGCACCTGAAGCCTGCGCGTCTACCAGATTCCGCCACATCCGCGCGGTCGCGACATCGTACCCGGACGGGGCCTGTTGCTCCGGGCTCGACCCTGGGGCCTAGACCGCGCCAGCCTTCAGCTCCGCCACGGCGTCGGCAAGCCCGGCCGCTGCGTCCGCGACGTCGGACAGCGCATCGCGATCGCCCAGCAGGCCGAAGCCCACGTCGCCGTCGTAGCTCACGATCCCGATCGACAGCGCCTGGTTGCGCGGGTTCAGCGGCACCGCGGGGTAGACCTCGCGCAGCGGCACCCCCTCGAGGTAGAAGGTCTGCTGGGGCCCGGGCACGTTGGAGACCACGAGGTTGAACAGGCGTGGCCCGCTCATGGCCCGCACGGCGAGCGAGGAGACGACCGGCGGGGCTAGGCCGGTGGCGCCGACGATCAGCGCGCCGGCTCGCACCTGGGCCGAGGCCTTGACTTCCTCCATCGCGGCCGACACGCGCGCGAGCCGGTCGAGCGGGTCGCCGCGCAGGGGGAGGTCGACGAACACGGTCGAGATGCGGTTGCCAAGCTCGCCGCGCTCGTCTTCGGCGCGTACGGAGACGGGCACCAGGGCGACGGCGTGGTCGGGTGCCTCGGCGCCCAAGAAGCGCGACAGCATCAGGGCCACGGCGGTGAGCAGCACGTCGTTGACCGTGGCGCCCGTGGCGCGCCGGACGGCCTTGACGTCGTCGAGTCCGCAGCGGGCGGTGGCGAACACGCGGTCGCGGCCGATCGGGGCGTTGAGCCGGGTGGCCGGCGCCTGGGGACGCACCCGGGCCAGCTCCCCGGCGAGCGCGGCCGCGGCGCGGGCCTGCCGGGCGTAGCTGCGGGGGTCGGCGGAGCGGGTCACCGCCTCGCGGACCAGGGAGCGGGGCATGGCCAGCTGGGCGGCGGCCAGCCGGGTGAGCCCTTCCAGGCGCGCGACCCCACCGCCCTCGCTGGCCCGCTCCCGCGGGGCGGGCTCGATCTCGAGGCCCTCCGGCGTGGGGTCCAGGATCACCGTGCTCACGTCCACCGCGGCCAGGCCGTCCACCAGCGCGTGGTGCATCTTGGCCACCAGGGCGCTGCGTCCGCCGGCCAGACCCTCGACCACCGTCATCTGCCACAGCGGCCGGGACCGGTCCAGCGGCTCGGACAGGATCTGGCCGACCAGCTCGTGGAGCTCGGCATCGCCCGCTGGAGGCGGTAGGCCCACGCGGCGCACGTGGCGAGCGGCGTCGAAGGAGGCGTCGTCGATCCAGACGGGGTTGGCCAGACCAAGCGGCGCCTCGTCCAGGCGCATCGCGTAGCGGGGAATGAGATGCACGCGCTCGCTCACGCGCCGAATCACCGACTCGCGCGTGATCTGGCCGTCGAAGACGCAGCTGCCACCCACGTGCATCAGCACCGGGCCGCGCTCGGCCTGTATGGCGGACAGGTCGGAGGGGGAGAGGGGCTCGGTCACGGCCGGCGCGAGCCTAGACCGCCTCGGCGGACGGCGCGACTAGCGCGCGGTGTGCCTGCGGTGCTGGGTGGTGCGGAAGATGTAGTCCCAGAACGGCGCGCTCACGCCGAAGCCGCGCGTGTCGTCCTGGAAGTGGTGGCGCATGTGCAGCTCGTAGTAGAGGCGGCCCAGGCGGGTCCGCGCCTTGCGGTGGTGAACGTGGTAGTGGGTCATGTCGTAGGCCAGGTAGCCGGCCAGGAACCCGGAGGCGACCAGGTCGGCCGGCTGGCCGCCGACCACCAGGTGGAACAGCCCGTAGAACCCGAGAGCCAACGGCACGCTGACCGCGGGCGGCATGACCAGACGCATCGGGTCGTTGGGGTGGTCGTGGTGGACGCCGTGGATGATCCAGTGCAGTCGCGCGCCCAGCCCGCGGTCGGGCTCGAAGTGGAAGATCACGCGGTGCATCCAGTACTCCGTGAGGGTCCAGAACGCATAGCCCGCCAGCAGCCAGGCCGCGACGGGCAGCGGCGCCACGTCCTCCTGACCGAGCGCGAAGGTGACCGCGATGGCCGGGACGAACAGCACGAGCGGCACGATCGGGTGCACGCGCGAGAGACGATCGAGCATGCCGGACTCGAACATGCGCGGTGACTCTCTGAGGATGTCCGAACGACGCGTCTGCATCGCAGGGACAAGCTAGCACCGGCCAACTCCGCGCTCGGGCCGCGCCCGGTCTAGTCGGGCAACGAGGATCGCCGCTTTGGCGCTCGCCTTCGCCCGGCCCAGCCGGCGCATACGAACTCGAGGCCGAAGCCGGCGGCGAAGGAGTAGACCACCACCGCGGGGAGCCCCTCCGGTCCACGCGCGGCCTGCCCGAACACGACGGCCAGCAGACAGGCGGTCACCGCCGCCATGAAGGCGAGCCGACCGTAGTGTCGACCCTGACTGATCACGTTCTCTCTCATGACAGCAGCGTGCCCCGGTCCGGCCGATCTCCGGTGACCGAGGGGTGATCGCGTTGTGAAGGGCCGGTGAACGCTCCTCGCTAGCTTGGGGCCATGTCCAGCACCGGCACCACCGCGCCGTCGGGCGCCCGCTTCGAGCGCCAGGCCGCCACCATCCGCGACTGGGTGACCGCCGACGGCTCGTCGGGCTTTCAGGCCCAGCCGGGCCGCTACCACCTGTATGTCTCCTCGGCCTGCCCGTGGGCGCACCGCACCCAGATCGTGCGCCGCCTGAAGGGACTCGAGGACGTGATCTCGCTGTCGATCGTCGACCCGATCCGCGACGAGCGCTCCTGGGCCTTCCGTGACGTCCCCGGCGCCGGCACCGACCCCGTGAACGGCTTCTCCTTCCTGCGCGAGGCCTACGAGGCGACGGTGCCGGGGTGGAACGCGCACGTGAGCGTGCCGGTGCTCTGGGACCGCGAGCAGGGCCGGATCGTGAACCAGGAGTCAGCCGACATCGCGGTGATGCTCAACGAGGCGTGGGACGAGTGGGCCACCCCGGGCGTGGACCTCTACCCGGCGGCGCTGCGCCCCCGGATCGACGAGCTCAATGCCTGGGTCTACGACACCGTGAACAACGGCGTCTACAAGGCCGGGTTCTCATCCGACCAGGGTGCCTACGAGGAGGCCGTCCTCGCCTTGTTCGCCTCGCTGGACCGACTCGAGGAGCGCCTGAGCGACCAGCGCTACCTGTTCGGGGACCAGACCACGCTCTCCGACTGGCGGCTGTTCACCACGCTGCTTCGCTTCGACCCCGTCTACCACGGGCACTTCAAGTGCAATGTCCGCCGGATCGTCGACTACCCGGCGCTGTGGGGCTATCTGCGCGACCTGCTGGCCGTCACCGGGATCCGCGAGACGGTGAACATGGACCACATCAAGCGCCACTACTACATGACCCACCCGCAGATCAATCCGACCCGGGTGGTGCCCGTGGGGCCCGTCATCGACTACGACGAGCCCCACGGACGTGAGGGACTGGCTAGGGCCTGATGGCGATCGCGTCGAGCTCCGCCGGGAGGCTCGACAGCGTCGTCAACTTCAGCCGGTGCGTGCCCGCGCCGAGCTTGCGTGAGCGGAACACCAGCTTGCGAAAGCCCGACTTGCCGCGCAGGCTGACCACCTTGGACCGGCCGTCCACGCTCACCCGCACGCGACCGCCCTTGGCCAGCTTGCGGCTGATCAGCGCGATCCGCGATCCGGCGAACCTCAGTCCGGCTGTCGATCCGCGCGAGGTGGACCGGCTCACCGTGCGCTCGTAGGCGCCCTGGCGCTTGAGCTGGCTCCAGCCCTTGGAGAGCTGCACCCGCTGGCTGAGCTCGTCGAGCGGCACCAGGCTCAGTCGCTGCTTGTAGACGCTTGGGTTGTTGGCCCGGTCGAAGGCCTGCACGCGTACCTGGTAGGCGCCGCCCTGGCCGCCGCGGAACTTGCCCGAGGTGCTGACGGTGTCGCGCTTGAGCACCTTCCAGCCCGAGCCCTTGCCGTCGGCGCGCCGGTAGTCCACGCGGTAGCGGTTCACGCCGCTGCCGCCGCCGTCGTCTCCCTGCCAGGAGGCGCGAATCGTTCCGAAGCGCGACAGCGAGCTGGAGATCGCGGGCACGTCGATGCGCACGCCGGGGCCGGCCTTGTCCCCCGAGGTGCAGGCGGGGGCGCCGGGCGGGTCCACGCACAGCTTGTAGAAGCGCGAGCGCACCTTCTTGGGCGCCTCCACCTTGAGCCGGTAGATGCCCGGGGTGTCGTAGCGCGGGTGGGCAACGCCGTTGGCGTCGGCCGGGAACGGCCCCAGCATCCCGTCGGTGAGGGGGGCCTTGGTGGCGTTGTCGAACAGCTTCACGTCCACCTGTTGCCCGGTCTGGGCGCTGTCGGGGCCCGAGAATTGGGCCACGCCGTTCTTGGAGAAGGCGTCGTAGGCCCACAGCACCTCGTCGCCGGCGTGCACGCGCACCTGGCATCCGCCGGCCGAAGTGGCCTCGCTGTTCAGGAACACGCCCCACGACGGGTAGTCGGGCGGCCCGCCGTTCACGTCGCCTCCGATCTTGGTCACGAAGTAGTCCTGCACGGTGAAGCCGCCGGTGCTCTCCGTGTAGGTGCCGTCCCAGTTGAAGCCCGAGTTGGGGCGGTCCGAGGCGTCGTCCAGCGCGGTCGTGGGGGTCGGTCCCGGGGTGGGGTAGGCCCCCGCGTTGGTGCCGTCGCACCTGTGGTTGTCGCCGGACTCCGGCGTGACCACCTTGCCGTCGGTGGTCACCGGCCCGTCGTAGATGGTCGAGTTGATTCCTTCGATGCGGATCGTCGCGGCGGTCGGCGCGGCGGTCGCGGCGGCGGGCGCGAGCAGAGCTGTCGCGGCTGCGGCGCAAGCCAGATACAAAGTACGTCGTCTCATGGAGGAGCCACCCCTTTCCCGAGGGCTTCGAGGCTTTGGCCGGAGGCAGGTCTCCTGGCTCCCGGATGTGGCCCTGTGCGCCTTCCCGGGACGAGCTCGTCCCAGTGGCTGCCTTACGGCGTGCGCAGGCCTTGTCCGGTCACAGTGGCGGGTCCGCGCCGGCTTCTCACCGGACTTCCCTGGGCCACCGGCCCTTGTCGATGTCGGGACCCTAGCGCAGTGGAGGGACTTCAGCCGGCCGCGGCCAGCGCGGCGCCCGAGCCGGACTCGGTCAGCGGCGGTGCGCCGGCGCTCACGATCTCCACCGCGTGCTCGACGGAGTGGGCCACTTCTCCGCCCGACCGGCGCAGGGCCACGGCCGGGACCGCCGGTCCGCCGGCGAGGACCTGGATGTCGGGGTGGCGAGAGCGCAGACGGCGGGCGCTGGCCACCAACGTGCGGGCGCCCGCCGGCAGGGTGGAGGACAGGCACACGGCCTGCGGGCGGTGCCGCTCGACGGCATAGAGGAGCGCGTCCTCGCCCACGTCGGCGCCCAGGTAGACGACCTCGAAGCCGGCCGCGCTGAGCGCGTCGGAGGTCATGCGCAGGCCGAGCACGTGGCGCTCGCCCTGCACCGCGGCCAGGACCACGCAGCCGCGCGGCTCCGGGCTGTCGATCTTCATGGCCTCGAAGACCATCGCCAGCGCACGCTCGGCGATGGCGGCGGCCAGGTGCTCGTCGGCCACGGCCAGGCGGCCGCTCTCCCATTCGTCTCCGATGAAGTGCAGGGCGGGGCCGATCACCTGCGCCTGGACGGCCACGCCGTCGAAGCCGGCCTCGAGCGCGGCCGCGATCACGCCCGCGGCGCGCTCGGCGTCGCCGGCGGCCAACGCGGTCTTGAAGCGGGCGGAGTGGGCGCGGAGTCCGGGGTGGGTCTGGCGCTCGGCGCCCGCGCTGCCGGCCGCGCGCACCAGCGGGGCGATCTCGGCCATGGGCGCGGGGCGCGCGAACAGGAAGCCCTGGGCGTGGCGGCAGCCCAGCGCGTACAGGTGGGCGAGCTTGCCCTCAGTCTCCACGCCCTCGGCCACCACCGACAGGTCCAGCGCGCGGGCCATGGGCAGGATGGCGCCTACGATGGCGGCGTCGGCCGACTGGGTACCCATCCCCTCGATGAACGAGCGGTCGATCTTGATCGCGTCGATGGGGAAGCGGCGCAGGTGGCCGAGCGACGAGTAGCCGGAGCCGAAGTCGTCGAGCACGATCCGCACGCCCTTTTGGCGCAGGGCCCACAGCCGCTCCGCCGGGGCGTCGCTCTCCTGGGTCAGGGCCGTCTCTGTGATCTCCAGCGCCAGCCGTCCTGGCCCCAGGCCGGTGCGCTCCATCACCTGATCCAGCACCTCGGGCAGGCCCACGTCGGCCAGCTGGCGGGGCGACAGGTTCACGGCCAGCTCGATCCGGCGGTCGCCGGCCTCGCGCAGGGCCTCGGAGAACTCGGTGCAGGCGCGGTCGAGCACCCAGCGGCCCAGCGGCACGATGATCCCGGTGTCCTCTGCCAGGCGCACGAACTCGTCGGGGGGGATGGGCCCGCGAGTCGGGTGCTCCCAGCGCAGCAGCGCCTCGACCGACGTGACCTGCTGGGTGCCCAGGTCGACTATGGGCTGGTAGTGCAGCGAGAGCTGGTCGGTGCCGATCGCGTCGCGCAGGTCACGGGCCAGGCCCACGCGCTCGTTCACCCGCTCGCGCAGCTCGCAGTCATAGACCTCCAGGCCGTCTCCGCCCTTGTCCTTGGCTCGGTACATGGCGGCGTCGGCGTCGGCCACCAGCTCGTCGGCGGACTCGTTGCTGGTCTCGGCGATGGCGATCCCGATCGACAGCCGGATGGCCAGGCGCTCGTCGGCCAGGTGGAAGGGCTCCTCGAAGGCCTGGAGCACGCGCTCGGCCACGCGCACGGCGCCGACCTCGCCGCCCACGTTCTCGCACAGCAGCACGAACTCGTCGCCGCCGAGGCGGGCCACCGTGTCGTCGGCGCGCAGCGCCCCGCGCAGCCGCCGCGGGACCTCGCGCAGGAACGCGTCGCCGGCCTCGTGCCCGTAGCGGTCGTTCACGGCCTTGAAGCCGTCGAAGTCGACGAACATCACGCTCACCGTGCCCTCGCGCCGGCGCAGGCGGGCCAGCGCCTGGCTGATCCGGTCCATGAGCACCACCCGGTTGGGAAGCCCCGTGAGCGGGTCGTGGTGGCCCACGCTCGGTGGGTCGGTGCCCGCCTTGGCCGGTGGCACCTGCACCCCGATCAGGTGGGTGAGCGCGCCGCGGTCGTCGAGCACAGGGGAGAAGGACACCGTGCTCGAGCCGCCCAGTCCGCCGCGGCGCCGGTGTTGGAGCACGACGAAGGCCGCGCGTCCCTCGTTCAGGGACGTCAGGCTCGCGGCCAGCTCGGAGGACTCGACGTCGGGCCACTGCAGTACGCGGCAGTCACCCTCGGCGATCTCCTCGCGGTCGTAGCCCGTGCTCTCGCTGAAGGCCTCGTTGGCCCACAAGAGCGGGAAGCGGGGGCGGCGGGCGTCGGCGATGCACACGCCGGTCCCCGCGGCCTCCAGCGCCCGGATGGCGAGCGGCGCGTCGAAGCTCCCCAGCGACGGGGCTGGCTCGGAGCGCGCGGGCTCGCGGGAGGGGATCGGGGCGGGCATCGGCTCGGACGTCAGTGACGGCGAGGACAGCTTCGCCCCCTGCGCCCCCACTCCTTCGGTCGCCCCCGCGGCGGGCGGAACCTTGCGCTTTGCGCCAGTGGGAGGAGCGCAGCCCGGTCCGAGCGCCATGCTGTGGCGGTTCGCACCATCGAAGGAGGAGCCCGTTGCCCGACCCCGTCTACGCCCTGAACCTGTTCGACGTCGCCGATGCCGACGAGTACAAGGCCTACGCCCGGGCGTCCGCCGCCGAGGTGCAGCGCCACGGCGGCCGCGTGGTGGCGCTGGGCCGTTTCCGCGAGCGCGTGGTCGGGGAAGTGGAGGCGCGGCAGGTGATGATCCTGGTCGAGTGGGAGTCGCCGGCAGCCTTCGAGGGCTATCGCGACGACCCCGACCTGGCCGACCTGCACCGCCATCGCGAGCGCGGCGCGGCCAACTACGTGTGGATGCTCTTCGACCGCCTCGATGACCTCAGGCCGGTGCTCGCGGTGGCCGGGTCTTGACCGTCGCTCTGGTGGGGGCCGCCGGGCTCGCCGCCGCGGCGGCCGGGTACACGCTGGCGCGGGCGATGAGCTAGTCGACGTAGCGCTTGCCGAGGATGTAGGGGCACTCGTCGCCGCAGCCCATGGTCACCACCACGTCGGCCCGCTCGGCGGCCTCCGGGCTGAGCCCGGTGGGTCGCCGGTCGGTGAGGTCGATGTCGAGTTCACGCATGACCTCGACGATCGCCGAGGAGGGCATGGACGACGCGACCCGCCGGGACATGGCCGAATGGACGGGCTGCATCGCCGGAGCGTTGACCCGGCGCGAGTTCGTAGACGGGCTGGAGGCTGCGGGCTTCACCGGCGTCGAGATCGAGGAGACGCATCGCGTGCACGCCTCGGCCGGGTCGGCCATCGTGCGCGCAACCAAGCCGCGCGCGCCGGCTGCGCGCTAGCTCTGCGCCAGCGTCCAGGGCCCGCCCGCGCCGGCGGCGCGGGTCAGGTTGGAGTTGCAGTTCGGGCACTGGGCGCGCTCCTGCTTGCCCTGGCCCTCCCCGTGCTCATCGCCTTGCGAGTCCGTGGTCGAGGCGTGGCTCTCGTCGACGGACTCACCACAGTTGGGACATACGCGGGTGGCCATGGGCGGAGTGTAGGGGCGGGAGGACGGCTGTCCTTGCCCTTCGGTCAACCCTGCGGCCGGTAGGCGACGTCATCGCACTGGCGATGGCAGCCGAGCGCGCCTCCACGCCGGCCCCGCCACCGGCCAAGCTGCTCGGCTGGATTTAGGTTCACCCGAAAAGCAGGAGGCCCACCGCAGCGGCCAAGGCGACTAGCGCGGGTTCTTTGACCTTCACGCTGGTCTGTAGCAGAGCGGCGAGCGCTAGGAGGGCAAGAATCACAGCCGTGGTGTCCGTGAGGATGTCGCGGGCGATCACGACCCCTGCCCCGGCGATGGCACCCGCAGCGGCAGCCGTCGCACCTTTGATGAACCCCTGGAGGCGGGGGTTCTTCTCGTGCCTTCTAATCAGCGGGCCAGGAACTACCACTAGTAGCAGGGCTGGAAGGAATACGAAGATGGTGGCGACAATCGCTCCCGCGAATCCGTACACGAGGTAGCCAGCGAACGTCGCCATGATCACGACGGGTCCGGGACTGATGAGGCCCATCGCCACGGCGTCTACGAATTGCTGCTCGGTTAGCAAACGGTGATCTTCGACCAGGCCCGCGTGGAGGAACGGAACAATCGCCAACCCTGAGCCGAACGTGAACGCGCCCGCCTTGAAGAAGAACCAGCCAAGGATTCCCAGCGACGCTCCCGATCCCGTCAAGGCAAATCCCTTCACGGCGGCGAAGAGCGCAAGCGGAGAGACGCTCGTCGCTCCCGTGGCTCGCCTCGGTAGGCCGCCTCCGTAGAAGACCGCACCGAACGCCCCGGCGAGTAGGAACAGCCACACGATCTCAGCTCCAGTTATCACGGTGGCAGCGCAGAGGATCGCGGCGATAGCCCAAAGCGTGGGGTCGGTCTTGTTGGTGGAGCGAGCCAGCTTGAAGGCGGCGATAGCGATGATCGCCAGCACCGCCGGCCCGATGCCCCGAAACAGCGCGTGAACCCACGCAAGCCCTTGATACTCGGCGTAGAGGGCGGCCACACCCGTCACGATTAAAAATGGCGGCAGCACGAACGGCGCGGCAACTGCCACCGCCCCTCGCGCCCCAGCGTGCAGATAGCCGAACCACATCGCAGCTTGGGCCGCCAGCGGGCCGGGCATCGTTTGCCCGACGGCAAGCGCTTGGTTGAACTCGTCCTCCGTGAACCACCCGCGCTCGTCGACGAGGTCACGTCGCATGTACCCGACCAGGGCAATCGGGCCGCCGAACCCCGAACCGCCCAGGCGCAGGAAGTAAAGGACTAGGCCACGTAGCGTCCGGCCGTCGCCAGCAGGCCTGGGCAATGTGGCGGTTAGCGAGCTGCTCAGGACCGGCAGACTAATTCAGGACGGCGGTCCCGACTCGCCGCCCCCGCCTTACGCCCTCTGAATTCCACGCAGCCACCCTCGGGGGACGGGCCGCCGAGGCGACCCGCCATAAACGGGACGGCTGCGTCAGCGGTCGTCGAGTGCACTTTCATTAAGGCTTTCTCCGAGGCCCTCTGAGAGTGCGAAGCCCGCTCTGTAAGCGGGCTCCGTGCAGTACCGCCAGGGGGATTCGAACCCCCGTTTCCGCCGTGAGAGGGCGGCGTCCTAGTCCCCTGGACGATGGCGGCGCGGCTGCAGAGTGTAGCGGCGCGGTGCCCGGTCGCTAGCTTGCCTGGCATGGCCCTCAGACCCCGAGCACTGCTCACCGGAGCGGCCCTCTGCGCGGGCGCCTTCCTGGTGATGCTGGCCCTGGCCTACGGCTCCTCGGAGGCGCGCTGGCTCGACGCCTCGGCGCTCCAGGGGTTCCTAGGGCTCCAGGGCGGGCGCGTGTCCTCGGTGACCGAGCATCTCGGCTCGCTGGGCGACCCACTGCCCGTTGGCGTGGCCGCGCTGTGCCTGGCCCTCGTAGCGCTCGGGCGGGGGCGACCGCGCCTGGCGCTGCTC
>JBBREO010000034.1:0-23940 GCA_038202855.1 Solirubrobacterales bacterium | reverse complement strand
GACCTGTCCAAGCGCCTCATCGACTTCTCCTCGGGCCTCACCTACGCGTTGGACGGCGGCATGCAGCGGATCGCCGACAAGGTCTTCCTGCTCACGCCGCGCAACGTCGAGGTGTCCGCCGAGGAGCGCGCACGGCTGATCGAGAAGGGCTTCTTCAACCAAAGCTAGATCGCCCGACGGTCCCTGGGGCTGCTGCGTAGTCTCCGCGCCGTGCAGATCGGCTTCATCGGAGCGGGCAGCATGGCCACCGGGCTCGCTCGGGGCTTCTCCGAGCCGGCGTTGGTGTTCGACCCCGACTCCGAGCGCGCGGAGCGGCTGGCGGCCGAGATCGGCGGGGCCGTGGCCAGGTCGAACGCGGATCTCGCCGAGCGCTCCGACCTGGTCGTCCTGGCCCACAAGCCCGCCCAGCTCGAGGAGGTGGCCGATCAGATGGACGGGGCCGCCGACGCGCTCGCCTCGATCGTGGCGGCCACGTCGCTCGAGCGCCTGGAGGCCGCCTACCCCGGCGTGCCCGTCTATCGCCTGATCCCCAACATCCCCGTCGAGGTGGGGCGCGGGGTCTTCGGCTACTCGCCCGGGAGCCACGCCGGCGACGGCCCCAAGGACGAGCTGCTGCGGCTGCTGGGCCGCTGCGGCGTGGTGATCGAGCTGGACGAGCCGCTGCTCGAGCCGGCGATGGCGTTGATGAGCTGCGGCCCCGCCTTCCTGGCCATGATCGTCGAGGCGTTGGCGAGCGCCGGCACCGCCCACGGGCTCGACCAGCGCCAGGCCACCCGACTCGTGGTGGAGACGATGGCCGGCTCGGCCGCCTACCTGGACGCCAACGACTTGGACGCCGGTGAGTTGCGCCGTCGCGTGGCCACCCCGGGTGGCCTTACCGAGCGCGGCTTGGACATGCTCGAGGAGAAGGGCCTGCCCGAGGCGCTGCACGCCGCCGTCAACCTCGTGGTTGAGTCATCGCGATGAGCCTGGCGGCGGTCACCCGGGTCGACGTGGCCGACTACGTGAGCACGCTGATCACCGTCTACACGGTGCTCGTGTTCATCTACGTGCTGCTCTCCTTCATCCCGCGGATGCCTTACAACCGCTTCCTGTCGGCGGCGGTCGGCTTCGTGAACGACGTCGTGGAGCCCTACCTGGGGCTGTTCCGGCGCTTCTTGCCGCCCCTGCGGATCGGCCCCGGAGCGCTGGACCTCAGCCCGGTAGTCGGGCTGATCGTGCTGCAGATCGTGGGCGGCATCGTGGTCAGCCTCATCCGGGGCTGAGATGAACCGCGCCGGCGGCTGGGCCCGCGCGGTCGCCACCGTGCTGGTCGTGCTCGCACTCGACCAGGGCACCAAGCTGCTCGTGGACGGCTCGCTCGACCGGGGCCAGAGCGTGAACGTCTTCTTCGGTCTGGACTTCACGAACACGCGCAACCGCGGCGTGGCCTTCGGCGCGCTGGAGGGCAAGGGCGCGGTGGTGGGGGTGCTGATCGCCGTGGCGCTGGTACTGCTCGTGGGCTGGTTCGCGGTCAACGCCGCACGCGCCTGGTTGTGGCTGCCCGTCGGCATGCTGCTGGGCGGCGCGCTGGGCAACCTGGTCGACCGCGCCCGTGAGGGGGCGGTGATCGACTTCATCGACCCCGCCTTCTGGCCGGCGTTCAACCTGGCGGACTCCTCGATCGTCCTGGGCGTGCTGGCCCTGCTCTACGTCGTGGAAGGGCCGGCCACGAAGCGGTGACCGCCACCGCCGGGGAGCCCGACGCCGGCCTGCGCCTGGACGCGTTCCTGGTGGCCCGGGGCCTGGCCCGGACCAGGGGGGAGGCACAGCGGGCGCTCTCCGAGGAGAGGGTCCGCGTGGACGGTCACGTGCGCGCCAAGTCCCATCGCCTCTCGAAGGGCGAACGGGTCGAGGTGAGCGAGCCGGCGCCCGAGCCCGAGACGCTGCCCGACCAGGTGCCCTTCCGGGTGGTCCTGGAGGACGAGCACCTGATCGTGGTGGACAAGCCCGCCGGGGTCGTGGTCCACCCGGGAGCCGGGAACCCGTCCGGCACGCTGGCCCAGGCCCTGGCCGACCGGGCCCGCGGCGGCCCCGAGCGCGACCGGCGGGGGATCGTCCACCGACTGGACCGCGACACCTCGGGGCTGTTGGTGGTGGCGAAGTCGGAGGCCGTGCACGCCGAGCTGCAGCGGATGATCCGCGCGCGGGAGGTCGAGCGCCGCTATCTGGCTCTCGTCGAGGGCCGCCCGGGCGCGCGGTCGGGGACGATCGACGCGCCCCTGGGGCGTGACCGTGCTCGGCGCACCACCGTCTCCACCAACACGGACAAGCCGCGCTCGGCGGTCACGCACTTCGACACGCTCGAGGCGCTTGGCCGCACCACCCTGCTCGAGGTCACCTTGGAGACCGGCCGCACCCACCAGATCCGCGCGCACCTGGCCGCCATCGGCCATCCGGTGTGCGGCGATCCCCGCTACGGAGGCGCCGCCCCGGGCAGGCGCCTGGGGCTCGAGCGCCAGTTCCTGCATGCGCACGCCCTGATGTTTTGCCACCCAGTGCAACGGGAAGAAATCAGGTGCGAGTCCAAACCACCCGCCGATCTGCATCGAGCACTCGATGCGGCCCGGCGGGAGCCAGTCCCCGGAGGGCCAGACGGGGACTGATATCGAGGCGGGGCGGTTCCCTCTGGGAGCCGCCTCGTTTTCGTTGTGGGGGCCGGCAAGCAGACGCGCGCAGGCATCCGGCAGGAGCCGCCGTTCCGTGGCACCGCATCCCGTTATCCTCACGCGAAACCGATTCCCTACCCCGACGGGCCGAGCGCGGTCCCTGCCCGGACCATCAGGTCCGGGTCCGCGTCACCGCCGCCGGGATTCGCACCTCAAACCAAAGGAACGATTCAGTTGGCTCACGTATCGCTGAGAGAGCTGCTGGAGGCCGGCGTGCACTTCGGCCACCAGACGCGCCGCTGGAACCCGAAGATGCGCCGCTTCATCTTCGGTGAGAGCAGCGGCATCCACATCATCGACCTGCAGAAGACCGAGGTCCTGCTCGAGCGCGCCCAGGAGTTCGCGGCCAACGTGGCCGGCCGTGGCGGCACGGTGCTGTTCGTGGGCACCAAGAAGCAGGCCCGCGACACCGTGGCCGAGGCCGCGACCGCCTGCGGCATGCCCTACGTCCACCAGCGCTGGCTGGGCGGGCTGCTGACCAACTTCCAGACGGTGAACAAGCGCATCAAGCGCCTCCACGAGCTCACGGAGTGGACCGAGAACGGCACGCTCGAGCTGCTTCCCACGCGCGAGCGGATCACCGCCATCAAGGAGCGCGACAAGCTCGAGTACAACCTCGGCGGCGTGCGCAACATGCAGCGCGCCCCCGACGCGATGTTCGTCGTCGACCTGAAGACCGAGGTCACCGCCATGCGCGAGGCCGTGCGGCTCAAGATCCCGATCATCGGGCTGACCGACACCAACTGCGACCCCGATCCCGTCGATTTCGTGATCCCCGGCAACGACGACGCGATCCGGTCGTGCAAGGTGATCGTCGAGGCCATCTCCAACGTGGTCGCCGAGGAGTCCGGACGCTTCCGCGCCGAGGAGGAGGCCGCGCGCCGCGAGGCCGAGGAGACCGCCCGCCGCGAGGCCGAGGAGCAGGCCAAGCGCGAGGCCGAGGAGACCGCCCGCCGCGAGGCCGAGGAGCAGGCCCGGCGTGAGGCCGAGGGCGCCGCGGATGCCCCGGCGCCGGCGCGAGCGCCCGAGCCCGCCGAGGCCGCGGCTCCGAGCGAGCAGCGAACCTTCGACCCCAACGAGGAGTCCTGAGCACGCATGGCTGACGCGACCATCTCGGCGAGCAGCGTCAAGGAGCTCCGCGACCGCACCGGAGCGGGCATGATGGACTCCAAGAACGCCCTGGTCGAAGCCGGCGGCGACATGGACAAGGCGATCGAGCTGCTGCGCGTGAAGGGCCAGGCCAAGGCCGCCAAGCGCGGCAGGCGCGCCGCCAGCGAGGGCGTGATCGTCTCCTACGTGCACCACAACAACAAGGTCGGCGCGCTGGTCGAGGTCGACTGCGAGACCGACTTCGTGGCCCGCAACGAGGAGTTCACCGAGTTCGCGCGCGACGTGGCCTCGCACGTGGCCGCCTCCAACGTCGAGTACGTGAGCGAGGACGAGGTGCCCGCGGACGCCCGCGAGGCCGAGATGAAGGTGCTCAAGGAGCAGGCGGCCGGCGAGGGCAAGGCAGAGCTAGTCCAGGAGAAGATCGCCGAGGGCCGGATGCGCAAGTGGCTCGAGGAGAACGTCCTGCTCAACCAGCGCCACATCAACGAGGAGAAGCACGAGAGCCGCACCATCGAGGAGATGCGCGCGGCGCTGTCGGCCAGCACGGGCGAGAACGTCGTCATCCGCCGCTTCGCCCGCTTCAAGATCGGGGAGTAGGGCTTGCCCGAGGACTCTGCCAGCGGCCGGAGCCCAGCCCGGGCGTCGGCCGCGCGAGCACCGGACCGAGGCTCTCCCGGCGGGGCGGTCTTCACCCGCGTCCTGCTCAAGCTCTCCGGCGAGGCCCTGATGGGGGGGCTGGAGTACGGCGCCGATCCCGACCGAATCGCCGCGATCGCGAACCAGGTCAAGCTCGTAGCCGACCGCGGGGTGGAGACCGCGGTGGTGGTGGGGGGTGGGAACATCTACCGCGGCCTGTCCGGTGCGGCCGCGGGCATGGACCGCGCCACCGGCGACTACATGGGCATGCTCGCCACGGTGCTCAACGCGCTGGCGCTCCAGGACGCCCTGGAGAAGGCGGGCGCCGACACCCGCGTCCTGTCGGCCATAGAGATCTCCGAGGTGGCCGAGCCCTACATCCGCCGGCGTGCCATGCGCCACCTCGAGAAGGGCCGCGTGGTGATCTTCGCCGCCGGCACCGGCAACCCGTTCTTCACCACCGACACCGCCGCGGCGCTGCGGGCTCTGGAGATCCACGCTGAGGTGATCCTGATGGCCAAGAACGGCGTGGAGGGCGTGTACACCGCCGACCCCCGCAAGGTGGCCGACGCGACCTTCATCGAGCGCATCTCCCACCGCCAGGCGATGGAGCAGCAGCTGGCCGTGATGGACTCCACCGCGCTGTCGCTGTGCATGGACAACGATCTGCCCATCAACGTGTTCAACATGGATGACGAGCGAAACATCGAGCGGATAGTGTCCGGCCAGAGGGTGGGAACGGTGGTGGCAAGCGATGGATAGCGAGCTCGTGTCCGAGCTCATGGCAGAGGCGCGCGAGCGCATGGCCAAGTCCGTCGACGCCACGCGCGGGGAGTTCGCCACCGTGCGCACCGGTCGCGCGTCGCCCCAGCTGCTCGACCGCGTGGACGTGGACTACTACGGCGCCACCACGCCGCTCAAGCAGTTGGCCAACGTGTCGGCCTCCGAGGCCCGCCTGCTCACGATCACCCCGTACGACAAGTCGTCGATCAAGCAGATAGAGAAGGCGATACTCGAGTCCGACGTGGGACTCACGCCCTCCAACGACGGCAACCTGATCCGCCTGACCGTCCCCGAGCTGACCGAGGAGCGCCGCCGCGACCTGGTGAAGGTCGTGCACGGGATCGCCGAGCAGGGGCGGGTCTCGATACGCAACGTGCGCCGCGACACGATGCAGGACCTGCGCGAGCTCAAGAAGGAGGGCGAGGTCGGCTCCGACGACGAGCACCGCGCCGAGACCGACCTGCAGAAGCTCACCGACGACCGCGTGGGCGACATCGACTCCCTGCTGGCCGGCAAGGAGGAAGAGATCATGGGAGAGACCCAGTAGCCGAAGACGGTGTCGTCCCGCGCTACGTCGCCATCATCACCGACGGCAACGGGCGTTGGGCGCAGAACCGTGGCCTGCCCCCGCTGGCCGGTCACGAGGCGGGCGCCGACACCGTCAAGGCCAGGCTGCGCGACGCCGCGCGGCTCGGGATCCGGGAGCTGACCGTCTACTCCTTCTCCACCGAGAACTGGACGCGGCCGCCCGATGAGGTCCAGGGCCTGATGCGGATGTTCGGCGAGCGCATCGATCGCGAGACGCCCGAGCTGGACGCCGAGGACGTGCGCATGCGCTTCATAGGGCGGCGCGAGGGGGTCTCCGACGAGCTGCGGGAGCGGATGGACTGGGCCGAGCAGACCACGGCCCAGAACACGCGCATCACGCTTTTCGTGGCCTTCAACTACGGCGGCCGAGCGGAGATCGTTGACGCGGCGCGAAGCTTCACCGGGGGCGACGAGGACGACTTTCGCCGGCTGCTGTACGCCCCCGACATGCACGATCCCGACCTCCTGATACGAACGAGCGGCGAGCAGCGCATCTCCAACTACCTGTTGTGGCAGTGCGCCTACTCGGAGTTCGTCTTCCGCGACGAGCTGTGGCCCGACTTCGGCACCGACGCCTTCGAGGCCGCGCTGACCGAGTACGCCCAGCGCAGGCGCCGGTTCGGGGCGCGCTAGGCCGTGTCGCCTTCGGAGCGCCGCGAACGGCGCCAGCGCTCGGATCTGGCCTCGCGGATCCTGGTGGCCATTCCGGCGATCGTCTTCGCCATCTTCATCGTCGCCAACGGCGGCCTGATCCTCGCCCTGGGCCTGATCGCGCTGGGGGTGCTGGCCCTCAGCGAGCTGTACGGGCTCATGGGCCGTGCCCGGCCCGTGGACCTGGCCGGGTTCCTGGCCGTGGCGGCAATGGTGCTGCTGGCCACCTACGAGGACCGGTCCTCGGTGCTGATCGCCATGGTGGCCGCGTTTCCCACCGTCTTCCTGCTGGCCCTGGTGCGCGAGAAGCTCGACAACCTGGCCTGGGGCGTGGCGGCCACGCTGTTCGGAGTCGCCTGGATCGGGCTGCCGCTGGTTCACGCCGTGTTCCTGCGCGAGCTGCCCCACGGTGACGGGCTGCTGGTGGATGTGCTGATCGGGACCTTCGTGGGCGACACCGCCGCCTATCTGGGCGGGCGCTTCTTCGGGCGCAACCCCCTGGCGCCCGACATCTCGCCCAACAAGACGGTCGAGGGCCTGGTGGCCGGTCTGCTGGGGGGCACGCTGGCATTCTGGACGGCGGGCCTCTACCAGGACTGGCTGTCGGGATTCGATGCTCTGGCGATCGGCTTCCTCGTGGCCCTGACCGCCCCCCTGGGCGACCTGTTCGAGTCGGCGATCAAGCGTGACCTCGAGGTAAAGGACACCGGCAGGCTGTTCGGGCCCCACGGGGGCGTGCTGGACCGCCTCGACGCCGCCTTCTTCAGCGTGGTGGTGGGCTTCTACGCCGCGCTCGCACTCGGCTACGGCTAGCGCCGCCGGCTCAAGGCGACGGCCCACGGCTCCGATAGGGGACGGAGATGGCCCCCGAACGGTCTGCGACCCGTGCCGGGCCCCGGCGTCCTGCCCGGGCCGAGCACCCTCGCCTGCACCCGTTCGCAGAGAACGGGGCGGCGTCCGTCCGGCGCCTCGAAGAGCGCGACGCGCTGATGGAGGTGGCCGGCGCTGCGGCCGCCGCCGCAAGCCTCGAGGACGTGCTGGAGTCCACCGCCGAGGCCTGCCTCGCGGCCATGGGGGCCGGATCGGTCTCCATCAGCCGCTGGGAGCGCGAGGAGGGCGTGGTGCGCACGTTGATCAACGTGGGCGAGCTCGGTCCCGGCGAAGAGCGCTGGCCCGAGAACGAGGTCTACGACCTGGTCGAATACCCCAACGTCGCCCGGCTCCTGCGCACCGGCGAGCCCTACTACAACGCCGTCGACGACCCCGAGGCCGACCCGATCGCCGTCGCGCTGCTGCGCCGCCTGGGGAAGGAGTCCGACATCGGCGTGCCGATCCCGGTGGACGGGGCCGTCTGGGGCGAGGTATGGGCCTCCACGTGCCCCGGCGCGGCGCGCTTCCGGAGCGCCGACGTGCGCTTCGTCGAAGCGATGGCGGGCCAGCTGGCCGGCGTGATCGCCCGCGGCGAGCAGTTCTCGCGGGTCTCGCAGCTGGCCTACGAGGACGAGCTGACCGGTCTGGCCAACCGCAGGGCACTCGACGAGCGACTCGCGAAGGCCACGGAGAGCTGGCGCCAGGGGGGGACCCCGCTGACGCTGTTGGTCTGCGACGTGGACGAGCTCAAGGCCATCAACGACGAGCGCGGTCACCACGCCGGGGACCGTGCGCTGCGCCGTGTGGCCCGCGCCCTGGTCAAGGCCACCGCGCCCTACCCGGGCGCGTGCGTGGCGCGCATGTCCGGTGACGAGTTCGCCGTCGTGCTGGGCGGCGTGGGCGTGGAGGCGGCCAGCGACGTCGCCGCCACGGCGCTGAGGATCTTGGCCGAGGAGCGCGACACCAAGGTCGCCGTGTCCTGCGGCGCGGCGGCCGCGGGAGCCGGCCTGGAGCGGGCCGACCAGCTCGTACGGGCGGCCGACGCGGCCCAGTACGCGGCCAAGCGACGCGGAGGCGGACAGCTGTGCACGGCGGGCCCCGATGCCTTGGCAGAGGAGCTCGGGCACCACGACGGCTCCCGCCGGCGGGGGCGCCGGCGCGGTGGGGCGGAGCGAGTCGAGGAGGCGACCGGCCAGGCCCTGGCCCTTCTGGACACCAAGCTGGCCCACCGCAACACCGTCGACCGGCTCGAGGCGGTCAGCGCCGCCGTGGCCGAGCTGGTCAACGCTGCGGGCTGGACGATCTCGTTCGCCGCCCGCGGCGCCGGGATCGTCCGCTCGATGTGCGCCGCCAACGACCGCGACTCGCGCCTGCGCGGCATCCGGGTCGGACTGGACCATGAGGTCTACGAGCTGACCGACTTCCCCATGACCGCCCGTCTCGTGGCCGCGGGCGGCGGCTCCTTCGTGGTCGATCGCTACGACAGCAACGCCGACCAGGCCGAGCGGGGGCTGCTGGACGAGCTCTGCTTCACGGCGGTCCTGGCCGCCGCCGTGTCGGACTTCGACGGCACCTACCTGGTCGAGCTCTACGCCGACGGCGACAGCCGCGAGCTGCCCGCCGTCGAGCTGTCGCTGTCTCTGCTCGTTCGCGCCGCCGCAGCGAGCTCGGCCGCGGCCGTCCAGGGGCTGCGGCTCCTGCGCCGGCGTACCGACCATCTCGCCCTCTGCGGCCGTCTGGCCGCTCGGCTGGCGACGGCTCGCACCGAGAGGGAGGTCGTCGACGCGGCGGCCGACGAGATCCACGCCGCCCTCGACTACCCCCTGTGCGGCCTGGTTCGCCTGACCGGTGACGGCGACGTGGAGTCCGCGGCGGCCCGCGGGCAGATCGCCGAGCGGCTGGTGGACGGCGGATGGCGCCAGTCGGCTTCGGTCGGCCTGATCGGCCGGGCGCTTCGCGAGGGGGAGCTGGTGGTGGTGGGCGACGTGCGCTCCGAACCCGACTATCGGCCCACGAGCGAGACCTCCGGCGTGCGCTCCGAGCTGTGCGCGCCGGTGTGGGCCGGCGATGCGCTGTGGGGAGCGATCGACATCGAGGACGACCGTCCCGACGCCTTCGGCGCCGACGAGGCACAGCTGCTGCGTACGTTGGCCGATCAGATCGGCGCGGCCCTGCACGCCGCACGCCTCCTCCGCACGATCGGCTAGCGGTCCGGGCAGAGAAACGGGGCCGCGGCGCGGTCCCTCCTACACTCGGTCAGATGCGCAGGATCCTGATCGTCGGCTCCACCGGCTCGATCGGCACGCAGGCCCTGGACGTGGTCTCGCGAAGCGATTCGCTCGAGGTCGTGGGTCTGGCCGCCCGGACCAGCGCTGACGTGCTGCTCGAGCAGGCCGACGCCTTCGGCGTCGAGCGCGTGGCCCTGGCGGACCCCGACGCCGCCGAACGGGCCGCCAAGGGCACCGACCGCGAGCTGCTGGGCGGGGCCGAGGGCCTGGTGGAGCTGATCACCGAGTCCGACTGCGACCTGGTGCTGAACGCCCTGGTCGGCTCCGCCGGGCTGGGCCCGACCGTCGCGGCGCTCGGCGAGGGGATCGAGCTGGCGCTGGCCAACAAGGAGAGCCTCGTGGTGGGCGGCGATCTGGTGATGGCCCTGGCCGAGGCCACCGACACCCGCGTGCTGCCCGTGGACTCCGAGCACTCGGCCCTGTTCCAGCTGCTGGCCGGCGAGGCGCCCGGGGCGGTGGACTCGCTGCAGCTCACGGCGTCGGGCGGCCCCTTCCGTGGCCGAACCGACTTGGAGGACATCGCCCCCGCCGATGCCCTGGCCCACCCCACCTGGGAGATGGGCGGCAAGGTCACCATCGACTCGGCCACCCTGATGAACAAGGGCCTGGAGGTGATCGAGGCCCACCACCTGTTCGGCCTCTCCTACGACCGCATCGACGTGGTGGTGCATCCCCAGTCGATCGTCCACTCGCTCATCCACCTGGCCGACGGCGCCTCTCTGGCCCACCTGGGCTACCCCGACATGCGCGTGCCGATCTCCTACGCCCTGCACTACCCCGACCGCGCCGACGTCCCCGTCCGGCGCCTGGACCTCGCCGAGCTGGGACAGCTGACCTTCGAGGCACCCAACACCGGCACCTTCGCGTGCCTGCGCCTGGCGCGCGAGGCCGGCGAGGCCGGTGGCACCGCGCCGTGCGTGCTCAACGCCGCGAACGAGGTGGCCGTGCAGGCCTTCCTGGACGAGCGGCTGTCCTTCGCGGGGATTCCCCGGGTGATCGAGCGCGTGCTGGAGTCGGTGCCCGTGGCGCCGGTGCGCCACTTCTCCGACCTCTACGAGGTGGATGAGCACGCGCGCGAGCTGGCCCGTGAGGCCCTGGCCGATCTCGGCACGGCGGCGGAGGCGGGGCGCCGATGAGCTGGCTGCTGGTGATCGTCGGCTTCATGCTGTTGGTGGTCCTGCACGAGCTGGGCCACTTCACCGTGGCCAAGCTCGTAGGCATGCGGGTGGAGAAGTTCTCGCTGTTCTTCCCGCCCACCCTGTTCTCGAAGAAGGTGGGGGAGACCGAGTACGCCATCGGCGCGATCCCCGCCGGGGGCTACGTGAAGATCAGCGGCATGAACCCGAACGAGGACCTCCCGCAGGAGGTCCGCGACCGGGCCTATCACGCCCAGCCGGTGTGGAAGCGGATCGCCGTGATCGCGGCCGGGCCGGCGGTCAACCTGGTGCTCGCACTGGCGCTGCTGTTCGTGTTCTTCGCCGCGATCGGTCCCGAGACGGGAACCACCAAGGTCGGCTCGCTGGACAAGGGCTATCCCGCGGCCCAGGCGCTGCGCAAGGGCGACAAGGTGGTCTCAGTCGACGGGATCGGGGGCGGGCCCGAGAAGCTGTCCCCCCAGATCGCGCGCCACAAGTGCGCCCAGAGCCCGCCCGCGAAGGGTTGCCGCGCCGCCACTCCGGCGCGACTGATGGTGCAGCGCGACGGGGCTCGCCGGACGGTGAGCCTTCGGCCGATCTACGACCCGGCCAACAAGCGCACGCGGTTGGGCTTTGCCTACGCGGCCGGTCCGCGCAAGACCCTCTCGCCGGGCAAGGCGATCACCTCGTCGCTGGACTCCTTCTGGTTCATCACCAAGCAGACCGCCGCGCTGCCGGCCCGGATCTTCAACTCCCAGCAGCGCAAGCAGATCTCCGGCGTCGTCGGCGTCAGCAAGGTGGCCAGCGACACGATCAAGACCAACGTCGCCAACGCCGTGTCGCTGCTGGCCATCGTCTCCCTGTCTCTGGCGATCGTGAACCTGTTCCCCTTTCTGCCCCTGGACGGCGGCCACATCTTCTGGGCCGTGGTGGAGAAGGTCCGCCGACGGCCCGTGCCTCTGTGGGTGATGGAGCGCGCCGGCGTGGTCGGGTTCATGCTCGTGATCGGGCTGTTCCTGCTGGGCCTGACCAACGACATCGGGCGACTGACGGGGGAGGGCTTTCAGGTCAGGTAGTCTCGCCGCGGAGGAGAGGAGACCCCATGGAGAGCGCTACCCCCAGCCGTACCCACAGGCCCCGAGGCCTCGACGCCGCGACCATGTGCGAGGCGTTTCAGATCACCGTCGCCGACAATGCCGACCGCGCCGCGATCCGGACCAAGGACGACGAGTTCACCTGCACCTGGGCCGAGTACGCCGAGAAGGTAGAGGGCCTGGCCCGCGGACTGTCGGCGCTGGGAGTAGGGCCTGGCGACACGGTCGGACTGATGCTCACCAACCGCCCCGAGTTCCACTTCTTCGACACTGCGGTGATGCACCTGGGCGCCTGCCCGTACTCGGTCTACAACACCTACACGGCCGAACAGATCGAGTACCTGGCGGGCGACGCCGGCAACAGCGTGTTCGTGACCGAGCAGTCGTTCCTGGACACGATCTCGAAGGTGCGCGCGCACACCGAGGGGATCGAGCACGTGATCGTGGTGGACGGCGACGGATCCGACGACACCCTGACCGTCGACCGGGTCGAGGACGGGGGCGACCCCGACTTCGACTTCGAGGGCGCCTGGAAGGCCGTCAAGCCCGACAGCCTGCTCACGCTGATCTATACCTCGGGCACCACCGGCCCGCCCAAGGGCGTGCAGCTCACCCACGACAACCTCAAGGCGGCCGTGGAGGGCATCGAGGACATCGTCGACTTCCCCGAGGAGGGCCAGGTCATCTCCTGGCTGCCCTACGCGCACATTGCCGAGCGCGCGTGCTCGCAGTACCTGCCGATCGTGCTGGGCTTCACCACCACCGACTGCCCCGACCCGCGCCAGGTGGTGGCCTACCTGCCCGACGTGCGCCCGACCTGGTTCTTCGCTGTGCCCCGGATCTGGGAGAAGCTCAAGGCGGCCATCGAGGCCGGCATCGAGCACGAGCAGGACGAGGAGCGCAAGAAGGCGGTCAAGGGCGCCATCGAGGTGGGGCTGAAGAAGGTCCGGCTCGAGCAGGCCGGGGAGGAGATCCCCGACGAGCTGGCCCAGCAGTACGCACAGGCGGACGAGCAGGTCTACTCCAAGATGCGCGAGCGCCTGGGCTTCGACAAGGCCGAGGCCCTGAACGTGGGCGCGGCGCCGACGCCGCCGGAGGTGCTCGAGTTCTTCCACGCCATCGGCATCCCCGTGGCCGAGTTGTGGGGAATGTCCGAGACCTGCGGCGCCGGCTGCATCAACCCGCCGGACAAGATCAAGATCGGCACCGTGGGGCCGCCCACGCCGGGCGTGGAGATCCGTCTGGCCGAGGACGGCGAGGTCCAGGTCAAGGGGCGGGTCGTGATGGACGGCTACCGCAACCTGCCCGACAAGACCGCCGAGACGACGACCGACGACGGTTGGCTGGCCACCGGCGACATCGGCGAGATCGACGACGACGGCTACCTCAAGATCGTCGATCGCAAGAAGGAGCTGATCATCAGCGCCGGGGGCAAGAACATGAGCCCGGCCAACATCGAGTCGCACGTGAAGTCCTCCTCCTCGCTGATCGGCCAGGCGATCGCCGTGGGCGACCGCCGGCCCTACAACGTGGCGCTGATCACCCTCGACCCCGACGTCGCACCGGGCTTCGCGTCCCAGCACGGTCTGGAGGACGACCCCGAGAAGCTGGTGGAGTCCAAGGAGGTGATCGACGAGATCCAGCGCGGGATCGACGCGGCCAACGAGAAGCTGGCGCGGGTGGAGGGGATCAAGAAGTTCAAGATCCTGCCCACCGAGTGGGAGCCGGGGGGAGACGAGCTGACGCCGACGATGAAGCTCAAGCGCAAGCCGATCCACGAGAAGTACGAAGCCGAGATCGAGGAGCTCTACTCCTCGTAGTACCCAAACGAAGGAGAAGAAGATGGCCGACGAAGGGGTCTACCGGGTCACCGAGGTGATCGGGCTGAGCAGTGAGGGCTGGGCCGAGGCGGCGAGCAACGCGGTCCAGACAGCCGCGAAGTCGGTGCGCGACCTGCGCGTCGCGGAGGTCGTTCGCCAGGACGTGACGATCAAGGAGGGAGCGGTGGTCAACTACCGGGTGCGCCTGGCCATCTCGTTCAAGTACGAGTCCGGCGAGTAGCGCGGGCGGCGGCCCGCCGGCTGGCGGCGGGCCGCCCGATATCCTGCAGGGGTGTCTTCGAAGCGACAGATCGACGTAGGCGGCGTGAAGATCGGCGGCGGCGCCCCCGTCGCGGTCCAGTCGATGACCAAGACCGAGACCGCGGACTACGACGCGACGCTCAAGCAGATCATCGCCATCGCCGACGCCGGCGCCGACGTGGTCCGCTGCGCCGTGCCGCGCGAGAAGGACGTGGAGGCCCTCGGACGGCTGGTCGAGGTTGCGCCGATCCCGATCATCGCCGACATCCACTTCAACCATACGCTGGCCCTGAAGGCGATCGACGCCGGCGCCCACTGCATCCGCCTGAACCCGGGCAACATCGGCGGCCCCGAGAAGGTGGCCGAGGTGGCCGACCGCGCCAAGGCGGCCGGCGTGCCCCTGCGGATCGGCGTGAACTCGGGCTCGCTGCCCAAGCACCTGCACGAGCTCGAGCGCGAGAACTCCGTCGAAGCCCTGGTCCAGGCGGCCGTCGAGTTCGTGGAGCTGATGGAGCGGCTCGAGTTCGAGGACTTCAAGGTGTCGATCAAGTCGACCAGCGTGCCGAACACGATCGCCTCGAACCGGCTGCTCTCCGAGAAGATCGACTACCCGCTGCACCTGGGCATCACCGAGCCGGTCCACTTCGTGCCGGCCTCGGTGATGTCGGCCGTCGGCCTGGGCACGCTGCAGGCCGACGGCATCGGCGACACCGTGCGCATCTCGCTATCCACCTTCCACGCCGAGGAGGAGGTCAAGGTCGCCTGGGAGATCCTCAAGGCGCTCAAGCTGCGCGAGAGGGGGCCGGTGCTGATCGCCTGCCCCACCTGCGGTCGCCTCCAGTTCGACATGGACTCCGTGGTCCAGGACATCGAGACGCGGCTGGAGTCCTATGACGACCCGATCGAGGTCGCCGTCCTGGGCTGTGCGGTCAACGGCCTCGGGGAGGCCGCGCACGCCGACTTCGGCATCACCGGCGCCAAGAACGAAGGCCTGATCTTCGCCCACGGTCGCCCGTTGCGAAAGGTCAAGCAGGACGACCTGGTCGACGAGCTGTTCGCCGAGATCGACAAGTCGATCGCCGCCGGGAAGGTGACCTTCGAGGAGGAAAAGGCCGCCGAGGGTGCCCAGTGGCTCGAACGGATCGAGGAGGAGAACGCGGGCGAGCTGACCCCCGAGCGGCTCGCGGCGCTGGAGGCCAAGGCGGCGACCGCCGAGGCGATGAACACGGGCACCGAGCTCCCGATGGCCCCGCCCGGCGGCGGCGCCGAGCGCCGAGCGGTGCGCAAGGGCGAGCGCCTGGACGAAGAGGCGTCGCCCACCGCGGGCCGACGCTTCACCCGTGCGTAGCTTCAGACGGCTGCGCCGACGCGGGCGCGGGCCGCCTCGAAGGCCGCGACCACGCGGGCGTCGAACTGCGTGCCCGCGCACCGCCTGAGCTCGACCAGGGCCTCCTCGGAGCTCATCGGCGCGCGGTAGGGCCGGTCGGCGAGCATCGCCTCGAAGGCGTCGCAGACCGCGATCACCCGCGCCCCCAGAGGAATGTGCTCGCCGCGCAGCTGGTCGGGGTAGCCCTGGCCGTCCCAGCGCTCGTGGCTGGAGCGCACGAGGGCGGCCACGGGGACCAGGGCGGGGGCGGCGCTGATGATCCGCTCCCCGATGATCGTGTGCCGGCGCATGAAGTCCCACTCCTCGGCATCGAGGGGGCCCGGCTTGCCCAGGATGGCGTCGGGGATGGCGACCTTGCCCGTGTCGTGCAGCTCCGCCGCGCGTGCCACCTCGTCGCAGCGCTCCGCGTCCATGCCGAGCTCGCGGGCGACCTCGAGAGCCGTCTGGGCCAAGTCGGTCACGTGGTCGTGAAGATCGGGGCGGCGCTCGCGGAGCGCGCTGATAAGCACATCGCGGGACTGGGCCCCGGCTGAGGTACGCGCCCCGCTCTTGTTGGCGTACATGCGGTGGTCGGCCATCTGGAGGGCCGCGGCCGAGGTCGAGGCCTCGGTCGGCATCATCACCGTACCCCGTGATGCGGTGATGCGGAAGCCGTCGCCGCTCTCGGCGAGCGCGTTGGCGGCTGCCGCCGGCACGACGTCGGCCAGGCGGTCCTCGCACTCGACGACCACGCAGAACTCATCGCCCCCGAGGCGGTAGGCGGTCCCGTATGGCGCGGCCACAGCGCCCAGGCGCGAGCCCAGGCGGGCCAGTAGCGAGTCGCCGGCCGGGTGGCCGAACGCGTCGTTGTAGGCCTTGAACCCATCGAGATCGAACAGGACCAGCAGCCGTACCCGGCCGCGCGGCGGCGCCACGGCAGCGGCCGAGACCAGGTGGGCCATCAGCCGGCGTCGGTTGCCCAGCCCGGTGAGCACGTCGGTGAGGGCCTCCGAGCGGGCGGCCTCCAGGAGCTTGTGATTGGCCCGGAAGGAGAGCGCCATCCGGATCACGACGGCGAGCAGCGTCACCGCGGTGAGCAGCGCCGCCGCGGTGAGGATCGGGCGAAAGTGGTCGTAGGTCAGCAGGCCGACGGCGATCACAGCGGCCACGCTGGGCACCGCGGCCATTCTCATGCCGGTCATCGCGGTTGGACGGGCCGGGGCCGGCCGGGTCCAGGCCGCAGCCGCCAGGAGCAGCGCGCACAGAGGCCACCCGGCGTCGAGGATGCCGCCTTCGACGTAGGTCTCCTGGCTCGACTGGAGGAGATAGAAGCCGTCCGAGACGGCGAGGGCCGCAAGCCCGGCGCCCAGCAGGATCCAGGCCAGGCCGGGCCGCCAGCCGGTCAGGGCAAACGCCACGACCACCGCGCCCAGCAGCACGAGGTCGGCCACGGGATAGGCCAGGTTGGTGGCCACGGCCAGGCCGTCCGCATCGGTGCTGGCGGCCACGATCGGGCCGAACGCCAGCGCCACGGCCAGTGCCGCAACCGCCGTGGCGGCGATCACCCCGTCCAGCCACAGCGACCGCGGGAAGGCCACGATGCGCGAGCGCAGGAGCAGGACCATCGCGACGTAGGCCGCGGGGTAGAGGCCCAGGTAGCCGGCGTCCGCGAGAGAGGGGATCGGCACCACGTCCGCGGTGCCGAAGGCAACCGTGTAGTAGATCTCGCCGCAGGTCCACAGCAGCAGCCCGCCGCCCAGGGCCAGCCACGCGGCCCGTTCCCGGCGTACCAGGATGCCCCGGCTCAGGCACACGCTTCCGGCGCCCGCCAGGATCACGTCGTACAGCCACGAGGAGAACAGGGCGCCGGTGTCGTCGCCCCCGGCGACCAGAGCGTGGACCGCGAACCCGACCCAGCCCGCAACCAACATGGCGCCGCACACGCGCAGGGCCGTCCGGATGTGAGGAGTAGTGTCGATCACCGCTGTCAGACCTGTATCGGCACGCCGGGGGTGGCACGTGACTTTCCCCGGGCGGCCTGGCCTCCATTCGCCCATAGACTCAGGCCGCGATGACCCGCCTGACGCGCTATCTGCTGCCCACGGAGAGGGAGGCGCCGGCCGACGCCGACGCCCTCTCGCACCGCCTGATGGTCCGCGCGGGCCTCATCCGCCAGCTCGGGGCCGGCCTGTGGACATGGCTGCCCGCCGGTTTGCGCGCGCACCGCCGAGCCGAGCAGATCATCCGCGAGGAGATGGACGCGATCGGCACGCAGGAGATGCTGATGCCGGTGCTCCAGCCCGCGGAGCTGTGGCAGCGCAGCGGCCGCTACGCCATCGACGAGCTGTTCAAGCTCCAGGACCGCCGCGGCGCCGACCTGGTGCTGGCCATGACCCACGAGGAGGCGCTGACCTCGCACGTGGCCCGGATAGTGCGCTCCTACCGCGACCTGCCCTTCATGGCGTCCCACATCCAGACCAAGGAGCGGGACGAGCCGCGCCCGCGCGCCGGCGTGCTGCGCACGCGTGAGTTCATCATGAAGGACGCCTACTCCTTCGATCGCGATCGGGCCGGCCTGGACGCCGCCTACGAGCTCCAGGCCCAGGCCTATGACCGCATCTTCGACCGCGCCGGGCTCGAGTGGTACCGGGTCGAGTCCGACGTGGGGATGATGGGCGGGTTCGGTGCCCACGAGTACATGGCCCCGTGCGGTGCGGGGGAGAACGAGGTCGCGCTCTCCGACGCCGGGTACGCCGCCAACGTGGAGGTGGCCAGCGCCACCGCGCAGGCAGTCGTTGGGCTGCCCGAGCCGCTGGGCGCCCCTCAGGCGGTGGACACGCCGGGGGCCAGAACGGTGGAGCAGGTGACCACCGCGCTGGGCGTGCCCGCGGGCGCGTTGATCAAGGCGCTGCCCACGATGGTGGGGGCGCAGGAGCAGCCCCTGCTCGTGGTCGTGCGCGGCGATCACCGGCTGAACGAGATCAAGCTGGCCAACGCGCTGGGCGAGCCGGCGCGCGCGGCCACCGAAGAAGAGGTCGTGGAGCGCTTCGGAGCCCCTCCCGGCTTCATCGGCCCCGTGGGCGGGAAGGTTCCCGTCCTGGCCGACGACGCCCTTCGCGGGCTGAGCGGGATGGTGGCCGGGGCCAACGAGCCCGACCGCCACCTGCGCGGCGTCGAGCCGGGGCGCGACTTCCAGCCCGACTACGCCGACGTCCGCTCGGTCGAGGCCGGCGACACCTGCCCGGGCGGCGCCACCATCCGGCTCGAGCCGGCGATCGAGGTGGGCAACATCTTCAAGCTCGGCACCCGCTTCTCCGAGCCCCTCGGCGCCACCTACCTGGACGAGTCCGGCGCCGAGCAGCCGATCTGGATGGGCTGCTACGGCATCGGCCCGGCCCGGATCGTGGCCGCCGCGGTGGAGCAGTTCGGCGACGACGCCGGCATCTCCTGGCCGCGTTCGCTCTCGCCCTTCGACGTTCACCTCGTGACCCTGGGCAAGGAGGGTGAGGATGCCCGCCGGGTGGCGGATGAGATCTACGAGGAGCTGGGGCGCGAAGGACTCGACGTGATCTATGACGACCGCGACGCCAGCCCCGGCGAGAAGTTCGCCGACGCCGAGCTGCTCGGCTGTCCGCTGCGCCTGACCATAGGTCGCAAGAGCCTGGAGGCCGGCGAGGTGGAGGCGCAGGTGCGGCGCGGTCAGGACAATCGAGCCCTCCCGCTCGAGGGGGCCGCTGGTGCGGCGGCGGAGCTGTGGCGCGCCCTGCCCTGAACGGATTCCGGAAGCTGTCGGGTATGGACCGCTCCGACGGTCCGCCGCCCGAGACGCGCAAGGGCGAGCCGCTGCGCCCGTGGACGATCCCCAACGCCGTCTCCTACGTGCGGCTGGCGCTGCTGCCCGTGTTCGTGGTGTGGGCCCTGAACTCCGACGACGGGCGCGAGACCGGGACGGCGCTGCTGTACTTCGCCATCGCCTGGGGCGACCAGCTCGACGGCCTGGCCGCGCGCCTGACCGGCCAGTACAGCCGCCTCGGGTCGCTGCTCGACCCGCTCACCGACCGCGCGCTGGTTCTGAGCGGCGTGATCGTGTGCTGGCACTTCGAGCTGCTGCCCCGCTGGGCGCTCGCGGCGCTGGCCGGCCGCGAGCTGTTCATGCTCTTTCTAACCCAGTTCGCCCTGCGCAAGGGCATGGACCTGAAGATCAACATGGTCGGCCGCTGGGCGGTGTGGCCGGTGATGTTCGCCATCTTCTTGACCCTCATCGTCGATTCTTGGGTGGCCGACGCGTCGCTCTATCTGGGGCTGGCGCTGACGGCGTGGGCCACGGCGATCTACGTGCAGGACGGCTTGCGCTTCACCAAAGCCTCAAGCTGAACTTGACGCCTGGGTCTATACTGGCGGTTTCCCACTCGAAAGGATCGCCGCCGTATGGACACCTTCCCTGATCTGGGGGCCCTCTCCGACGATGAGCTCAAGCAGCTCATCCAGCAGCTGACCGAGGAAGAGCAGGAGGTCTCCTACCAGCGCCGCATCCTGCACGGGAAGATCGACATCCTGCGCGCGGAGCTGGTCAACCGCCTGCGCAAGAAGCACGAGGAGGGCGAGTCCTCGCTCAGCGGCGCAGACGTGCAGCAGCTCACCGACATCCTGTCGGGGAAGAGCACCCCCGATGCCTAGCCGGAGCAGCGCCTAGCCATGCACTGCCCCGAGTGCGGGTTCGTCAACGCGGAGGGAGCCAACTACTGCCAGAAGTGCGGCGCCTTCCTCGCAGAGGCCGCATCCGGGAGCGAGGGCGACACCACCGCCGCCTACCAGCTCGAGGACACGGGCGAGATCACCCCCGTGGACATCGACGCGGTGTCCGCCGAGGGGGGCACGCTGGCCATCCGCGCCGGTGGGGGCCGCGCCGGCGAGGTCTTTCCGCTGGAGGGCGAGAAGAGCGCCATCGGCCGTAGCCCGGACGCCGAGGTGTTCCTCGACGACGTGACCGTCTCGCGCAACCACGCGGTGCTCGTGCGCCGCCGCGACGGCCTGTACGTGGACGACCTCGGCTCGCTCAACGGCACCTACGTCAACCGCCACCGGATCGAGTCGCACAAGCTCGCCAACGGCGACGAGCTGCAGGTGGGCAAGTACAAGCTCACCTACCTCGAGCGATGAGCACGCCACCCGAACAGCTCGATCCCGCGCCCGCGCAGGGAAAGACGCTGACCATCGGTGCCGTGTGCAAGGCGCTGGAGCGCGAGTTCCCCGACATCTCGATCTCCAAGATCCGCTATCTGGAGGACCAGAAGCTGATCTCGCCGCGGCGCACCGCCGGGGGCTACCGGCTGTTTGCCCCCACCGACGTCACCCGCCTGCGGACCATCCTGCGCCTCCAGCGCGACGAGTTCCTGCCCCTGCGGGTGATCCGCCAGGAGCTCGCCTCCGGCCGCCTGGAGGGAGACGCCCCCAACGGCGACGCGCCGGCCAAGCCCGATCCGCGCGGCCTGCGCCGGGCCACGGTGGAGATGCGCTCGGGCGGCTCGCTCTACCACCTCGAGGAGATCCTCGAGGAGACGGGCGCCGACGCCGCGCTGGTCAAGGAGCTCGAGGACTACGGCGTGATCAAGGCCGAGAAGCGGGACGGCGAGAAGCTGTACGACGACACCGAGCGCGAGATCGTGCGCGCGGTCACCGAGCTCAAGCGCTTCGGGGTGGGGGGGCGCAACCTGCGCGTGTTCCGGACCTCGGCCGACCGCGAGGCCGCGCTGCTGGAGCAGATCCTGGCGCCGGCCCTGCGGTCGCGAAACGCCGAACGGCGCAAGGAGGCCATGCAGGCGCTCGAGAACCTGGCCGCGACCGCGTCCTACCTCAAGCACCTGCTGCTGATTCGCGATCTGCGCAAGATCGCGAAGTGACGCCGGGCGACAGCCTCGAGGAGCGCCTGCGGGCGCGGATCGGTGACGTGCCCGACTTTCCCCGCTCCGGGATCGTGTTCAAGGACGTGACCCCGCTGTTCGCCGACCCGCAGACGTTGGGTGGCACGGTCGAGGCGCTGGGCGAGCACGCGCGGGGGGTAGGGGCCGAGCTGGTGGTGTCGGCCGAGGCGCGCGGCTTTGCCCTGGGCGGCGCGATCGCAGCGGGCGCGGGCGCGGGCTTCGTGTTCGCCCGCAAGCCGGGCAAGCTGCCACGCGAGACGGTGGGAATGGAGTACGAGTTGGAGTACGGCACCGACGTGTTGGAGGTCCACGCCGACGCTTTTCCCGCGGGTGCGCGCGTGCTGGTGCATGACGACCTGCTGGCCACGGGCGGAACGGCCGGAGCCCTGTGCGCCCTGGTCGAGAAGGCCGGCGCGGAGGTCGTGGGGTGCTCGTTCGTGATCGAGCTGGCCTTTCTGGGCGGCCGCGAGCGGCTGGCGGGGCGCGAGGTGCACACGCTGGTCTCCTACGACGGTCAATAGGGTGGTCGCGTGCCGGTCGTGACCCGCTCCCGCACGATTCCCGCCCTGCCCGAGCGGATCTGGACCACGGTGTCGGACCCGGAGCACCTGCCCCGGTGGTGGCCGGGGGTCGACCGCGTGGAGGACGCCTCCCGAGACGCCTGGACCGCCGTGCTCACCTCGCGCAAGGGCCGCTCGCTGCGGGCCGACTACACGCTGTTGGAATCCGACCACCCGCGCCGGCGCGCGTGGCGCCACGAGGTAGCCGAGTCGCCCTTCGAGCGGATCCTGAGCGACTCGGTCACCGAGCTGGTGCTGGAGCCCGAGGGCGACGGGGAGACCCGGGTGACCCTGACCGCCCGGCTCAGCACGCGCGGCTTCTCGCGCCTGGGCGGGCTGCAGATCCGGCGGGCCACCCGCCGCCAGCTGGACGGCGCGCTGGAGGGCCTGGCGGCCCTGGCCGGCGACTGGCGGCCCAGCGCCTGATGCGCTGGTGGGGCTGGGGCGAGGACGAGCACGCCACCTCGCTGCCCGCACCAGCCGAGCGACTGCTCCGAGACGAGCTGGGAATCGAGCCGCCCGGCGCACCCCGGGGGCCCCGCGGCGGTCCCGAGTCGGTCGCGCTGCCCACCTCGCGGCTGAGCGACATAGCCCGCCGCGGGCTGGTGGACGCGGTTGGCGCCGAGCACGTGGCCGACGACCACGCCGCCCGGGTCACGCGCGCGGCGGGACGCAGCTACCCGGACCTCATCGCCCTACGCGGCGAGCGCCTGGAAGCCGGTCCTGACGCCGTGGTGCGCCCCGCCAACACCCCACAGGTCGCCGCCGTCCTGGCCGCCTGTGCGGAAGCCGGAGTGGCCGTGGTGCCCTTCGGCGGCGGCACCAGCGTGGTGGGCGGGGTGGCGCCGGTAGCCGGCGGCCACCGCGCCGTGGTCGCGCTCGACCTGACACGCATGGCCGGCGTGCTCGACGTCGACGCCGTATCGCTCACCGCACGGGTGCAGCCGGGAATCCTCGGCCCCGCGCTCGAGCGCGAGCTGGCCGGCTCGGGCCTGACCCTGGGCCACTTCCCGCAGTCCTTCGAGTACTCCACCGTGGGCGGCTGGGTGGCCACCCGCTCGGCCGGCCAGGCCTCCACCGGCGTGGGCCGGATCGACGAGCTGGTCCAGTCCCTGCGCTTCGAGACCCCCGCCGGGCCGCTGGAGACGCTCGACGTCCCCGCCTCGGCGGCCGGTCCCTCGGTCAAGCAGATGGTGATGGGCTCGGAGGGAGTGCTCGGGGTGATCTCAGAGGTCACACTGCGGGTGCGCCCCCTGCCGGCCGCCAAGCGCTACGAGGCCTGGTCGATCCCCTCCTTCGCCCAGGGCGCGGAGGCCCTGCGCGCGCTCGAGCAGGCCGGCGCCGCGCCCGACGTGAGCCGGCTCTCCGACGAGCACGAGACCGCCCTCACCGTGGCCCTCGGCTCCTCCGGCTCGCGCGCCGAGGCGCTCGCCCGGACGTATCTGCGCGTGCGCGGCCACGAGCGCGGCTGCCTGATGATGGTCGGGTTCGAGGGCGAGAACGCCACGGTGGCGGCGCGTCGCGGACGCGCGGCGGAGGTGCTGCGCTCCGCGGGCGGCGTGAACCTGGGCCAGCGCCCGGGGCGTGCCTGGCAGCGCACCCGCTTCGCCGCCCCCTACCTGCGCGACGAGCTGATGGACCGCGGCGCCCTGGTGGAGACGCTCGAGACCGCGACCACGTGGTCGAACCTGGCCACGACCTATGCGGCCGTGCGCGACGCGCTGCACGGGAGCCTCGAGGCGCTGGGCACGCCGCCGCTGGTGATGTGCCACGTCTCGCACCTGTATCCCACCGGGGCATGCCTGTACTTCACCTTCATCGCCAAGGCGCTCGGGGGCCGCGAGCTGGAGCAGTGGCGCGCGGCGAAGACCGCCGCCGGCGACGCGATCGCCGCCGCGGGCGCGACCATCACCCACCACCACGCGGTCGGTTGCGACCACCGGCCCTGGATGGGGGCCGAGGTGGGCGAGCTGGGCCTGGAGGCGCTGCGGGCGCTGAAGGCACGCCTGGACCCCGCGGGCATCATGAACCCGGGCAAGCTGCTGCCCGACTGAGGGTGCTTTCGACGGACGCCGCATCGAGCCGCGCCCGTGAACGGCGGCGGCGCCTACTGGCCGGGCGTGGTGGTCTGCGGCGCGGTGGTCTGCG
>JBBREO010000033.1:0-24707 GCA_038202855.1 Solirubrobacterales bacterium | reverse complement strand
GGCGTGGGGTGAACGCGATGGCAGAAGTGGCTGTTCAAGCTCCCGCATCGCACGCCCCGGAGGCCCCCGGGGGCCCGATGGAGCGGCCGACCTTCGACCTGCTGCTGGGGCTCGTGCTCGGGCCGATCATGGGCCGGATGGCGATCCCGTCGCGCGTGGACTTCACGACGAAGTTCATGCCGAAGATGCTGATCATGCCGACGGTGGTGACGATCACCCTCGCGGCCGCATAGCCGGTCGGCCGGTCGAACCGGCGGATCTGTCACCTTTCCCGCGTGCTCGGACCTCGTACCCTCATCGCGGTCGCGGCGGTTCTGGCCCTCCTCGTTGTCGGATGCGGGAGCGCGCACAAGGCCGCGGCCGGGCCCGCCGCTCCCCGGCATCCCAACGTCGTCTTCATCTCCTTCGACGAGTTCTCCACCACCTCGCTGGTCGGGCGCGACGGGAAGATCGACGCCGACCGCTATCCCAACTTCGCCCGGCTGGCCCACGACTCCGATTGGTTTCCCTACGCCACGGCGCCGGCGGACGAGACGCCGCGGGCCATGGGCGCCCTGCTCACGGGCAACCTGCCGCGCCGCGGCGTGAAGCCCACCTTCGCCGAGATGCCACGCAACGTGTTCACGTCGCTCGGCGGGCAGCGCTACCGCGTCGATTCCTCCGAGGAGGTCACCAGCCTCTGCCCCCGGCGGCTGTGCCCGCACGAGCGCGCGCAGAACCAGCGCTCGGTGCTCCACGAGCTGGCCACGGGCCGGCCACAGCGCTTTGAGCGCTGGGTGCGCTCCATCCGTCCCACCGCCCGGCCGACGCTCTACTTCAAGCACGTGCTCATGCCCCACGGCCCCTGGCGCTACCTGCCGTCGGGTCAGGAGTATTTGACCGGCCACGACCCGGTGCCCAACTGGCAGCACGCCTTCTCGAGCAGCTGGGTCTCGAGCCAGAAGTACCAGCGCCACCTGCTCCAGCTCGGCTACGTCGACAGGCTGCTCGGGTCGGTGGTCGCCCGGATGAAGTCACAGGGGCTGTACGACAAGTCGATCCTGGTGGTCACCGCCGACAACGGCGAGAGCTTCGGCCGGGTGGACAACGGCCACGAGATCTCGCGCCGCAACTTCGGCGACCTCGCCCTGACTCCGCTGTTCGTCAAGCGGCCCTACCAGGGGGCCGGCGCCACCCCGACTCGACACGTGCGCACCGAGGACGTGGTGCCCACGCTGGCCCGGCTCACCCACACGCGGATCCGCTACCGCGCCAGCGGCCACTCGATCTATGGCCCTGCTGCGCGCAAGATCCCCAGGCGGACGATCGTCTACCAGCGCTTCGGGCACTCCTACGCGCTCAGCGCCGCCGGGCTGCGACGCTGGGCGGCGGGGGCGCAGCGGCTCAAGGCGCGGCTGTTCGGCCAGGGCAACGGCGCGCCTGGCCTATATGGCATCGGCCCCTACCGCGGGCTGGTCGGCCGGCCGCTGGCGGAGCTGCACCCCGGCGCCGCCGGAGGCACCCGCGCCACGCTCGACGGCGCCGGCGCCTACCGCGTCGTCCGCCCCGCGGGCGCGTTCGTGCCCACCTACGTGACCGGCCGGGTGACCGGCCCGACTCCCGCTGCGGTGGCGGTTGTGATGAACGGGAAGGTGGCCGCCACCTCGCCGGCGTTTCGGACCGTCCCCCGCGGCCCCGTCTACTACGCCGCGATGGTCCCGCCGAGCGTCCTGCGCGCGGGGGCCAACGACATCCGCCTCCTGGGGGTCAGCGGGAGCCCGTCGGCGCCGCAGCTCAGCTCACTGCGGTAGGAGGGTCGCCGCTGTCGGGCACCAGCTCGCGCTGGGTCCAGGCTACGTCGTGCCAAGCGCCGTGCTTCCACCCGATGCGCCGGTAGGTGCCGACCGGCTGGAAGCCCATCGCCTCGTGCAGGCCCACGCTCGCGTCGTTGGGCAACGTCATGCCCGCCACCGCCACGCGCAGCCCACGTTCGACCAGGCGCGCGAACAGCGCCTCGTAGAGCGCCCGGCCCGCGCCCGTACGCCGGCGGCCGCGCTTCAGGTACACGCTGACCTCGCAGGACCAGCGGTAGGCGGCGCGTGGGTTCAGCGTGCCGCCGTAGGCATAGCCGACCACCTCGCTGCCGTCCTCGAGCACCACCCAGGCGTGGTCGCGCTGCGCGGTCGCGATGCGCTCGGCCATGTCCGCGGCCGACGGCGGCTCGGTCTCGAAGGTGATCGCGGTGTCGGTCACATACGGCGCATAGATCGCGGCGCAGGCTTCGGCGTCCCGCCCCGTGGCGTCGCGAATGCGGCCCTTCTCGGCGGCGGTCCCCACCTTAGCCCCGTCGCATCAACCGCCCGACGGCGGACATCAGCTCCTCGGTCTTCTCCTCCTGCTCTCCCTTCTCGCCGTCGATCACGCAATGGCGCGCGTGGTCGTCCAGCAGGCCGAGGGCAACTTTGTCCAGCGCGGCCTGCACCGCGCCGATCTGGGTGAGCACGTCGATGCAGTAGCGCTCGTCCTCGACCATCGCCTCGACGCCGCGGACCTGGCCCTCGACGCGCTTGAGGCGGGTGAGCAGCTGGTCCTTGGTCGCGCTGTAGCCGCGTGGGGCCTGGGAGGAGGGCATAGGAAGAACTATACCCCCGGCGGGTGTAGCCTCCCCAGCGGTGGAGACCGACCCGCAAGGCTCTACGGACGTCGGCCGCGTCGTCGCCCTGTGGCGCTACCCGGTCAAGGCGATGGCCGGGGAGTCGCTGGAGCGCGCGGACGTGTCCTGGCACGGCCTCGCCGGCGACCGGCGCTGGGCCTTCGTGCGCGACGGTCAGGTGCGCAGCGGCTTTCCCTGGCTGACCATCCGCGAGCGGTCCGATCTGGTCGCCTACCGGCCGGCCTTCTCGGCTCCCGATCGTCCCGAGGCCTCGCCCGTGGTCGTGCGCACTCCGGCCGGCGAGCACCTCGACGTGGACGACCCGGCCCTGGCGGCCCAGCTCGGCGAAGGCGTTCGCCCGATCAAGCAGGACCGCGGTGTGTTCGACGCGATGCCGGTGTCGCTGATCGGCAGTCAGACGCTGGCCGCGATGGGTGCGGCGCTCGACTCCGACCTCGACCCCAGGCGCTTTCGCCCCAACCTGGTGGTGGACACCGGCGAGGGCGGGGCGTTCGCCGAGGAGGAGTGGGTGGGGCGGGTGCTGCGGGTGGGTGCCGCGCGCTTGCGCGTGGACCGGCGTGACAAGCGCTGCGTAGTGGTCAACGTGGACCCGGACACCTCGGCCCGCGACCCGCGGGTGTTGCGGGCGGTCGCGCGCGAGCGCGACGCTTATCTCGGGGTCTACGGCTCCACCGTGGAGCCGGGTGCCGTCGCCGTCGGCGACGCAGTGGTGCTCGAGCCCTATTAGGATGAGCGCTCTAGATGGAACGGCTTCCCTACATCGACGAGCACGCGGTGGAGGTCGACGCCGCCCGGGAGGAGGCCTGGTCGGCCCTGATCGGGGTGGTGCGGGGATCCTTCGCCGGCGAGGGTCGGCGTCTCGGGGCCCGAGCGCTGGGCTGTCACCCCGCCGACACGCGGGGTGAGTGGGCAGACGGCCCGCGGGTCGGCGCATCGCTACCCGGCTTCTGCGTGGCGGAGTCGACTGCGCCCGCGCGCCTGGCGCTGGAGGGGCGCCACCGCTTCTCCACCTACGCGCTGATCTTCGAGCTCGACGCTGTGGACGTGGGGAGGTCGCGCGTGCGCGCGATCACGCGCGCGGATTTCCCCGGGCCGCTCGGGCGCCTGTACCGGGCGCTGGTGGTCGGCTCGCGCGGGCACCGGATCGTGGTGCGGCGGATGCTCGCCCAGATTGCGGCGCGCGCCTGAAGGCCTAACGTGGGCTTCGTGAACGCCCACGAACGTCGCCTGGAGGTCCTGGAGCACGAGCTCGCCGAGGCAAAGCGTCACGCGGCGAGCCTGCGCCAGCGCGTCTACGGCGGCAAGCGCCCGTACGACCCAATCCGCGAGGCCGAGCTGGAGCGCCAGGTGGAGGGCGCCGGGGAACGCCTCGCGCGCGAGCGCGCTCGCGGGACTACCGGGGCCTAGACCGCGCGCTACGGTGGCGCCGTGCCCCGCGACGTACCGATCCTCGGACGGATGATCCGACTGGGACAGCTGCTCAAGCTGGCCGACATCGCGGAGAGCGGAAGCGACACCAAGGCGGTCCTGGCCACCGGGGTGGTGGAGGTCAACGGCGAGCCGGAGACCCGGCGCGGGCGCCAGCTGCACGACGGCGATGTGGTGAAGGTGGGCCCCGACGAGCTGCGGGTCGTCGCGCGCCCCTGACGCTCAGGACGGGCCCGAAAGGGCTGACCGAAACCACACCGAAGTAGCAGGCGTGGACCGACCCCTCGCCCTGCTGGCCGTGCTCATCGTCGGCGGGCTGATCGCGCTGCAGCCTCCCGTCAACTCCCAGCTGGCCCGCGAGACCAGCGTGCTCGGCGCGGCCTTCGTGAGCACCGCGATCTCCGCGCTGGTGATGGGCGTGGTCTTCTTCGCCGTGGGCGGAGCGGGGCAGCTCACGCGCCTTCCCTCGGTTCCGCTTGGCTACCTCACGGGCGGGCTGCTGGGGGCGCTGCTGGTGTCGGTGTCGCTGGTCGCGGTGCGCACGCTCGGGGCCGGCGGCGTGGTAGCCGCGACCGTGTGCACCCAGCTGATCGTCTCCGCGCTGCTGGACCGGTTCGGCGTGCTCGGCCTGGCCGAGGTGGGGCTTACCCCGTGGCGGGTGTGCGGCTTCGCGCTCCTGCTGGCCGGGACGCTGATGGTCACCGTCCGCTGACGCTCAGGCGGCCGCTTCCTCCTCGAGCGTGGCCCGCAGCGCATCGGGCAGCCGCGTTGGGCGCTGTTGCCCGTAGTCGAAACCCACGAGCCAGCCGAAGCCCTCCGCCGCGGTGCGCTCGTCGACGCTCATGGTGAAGTCGACGCGGAAGGCCGATCTCCGCACCTCGCCGACCGAGCAGCGCACGTCCACCTGCTCGTCGAAGAAGACCGGCGAGCGGTAGTTGATGTGGCACTCGGCGAAGATGAAGCCCAGCGACCCTCCCGTCTCCGGGTTTGCCGGAGAGTGACCGGGAGAAAGCTCACGGAGATAGCCGATGCGGGCGGACTCGAAGTAACGCAGGAAGACGACGTTGTTGAGGTGGCGCATGGCGTCGAGGTCGCCGAAGCGGACCCGCTCGCTGTGGACATAGGGCTCGGGCACGGCGCAAGGGTATGGGGAGGCGCCAGCTCGGGGGCCAGACGTAACACATCCGGTCCTCGAACCGTCGCGAACAACAGAAGACTTCCAAGGCGGCAAAGGAGACGGACATGGCAGACGAGGGCACGCAGGGCTCGGCAACGGCGGGGAGCACCCCGGCGCCAGGCGGGAGCGCACTGGAGAGCAGTCGGGGCACTACCTCGATCGACGACGGCGTGGTGACCAAGGTGGCCGGCATCGCCGCCCACGAGGTCGGCGGCGTGTACGCGCTCGGCGGGAGCGCCGCGCGGGCGCTGGGAAACGTGACCCAGCGGGTCGGCTTCGGCGACGATCGCACGCAGGGCGTGTCGGTCGAGGTCGGCGAGACCGAGGCGGCCGTCGACCTGACGATCGTGGTCGAGTACGGCGAGTCGATTCCGCAGGTGGCCGAGCGGATCCGCGACAACGTGGTCAAGCGGGTCGAGGGCATCACCGGGCTGGCTGTCACCGAGGTCAACGTTGCGGTGACCGACCTCCACTTCCCCGGCGACGACCACGAGCCCCAGGCCGACGAGCCTTCGCGGGGGGCCTGAGGGCCGAGTCGGTGCCGCCGCCCTCGGAGCGCATGGAGCTCGCCACGCTCGCGTTGAGCGCCGCCCTGGGCGTGGCGGGAGTCGTGCGCGGTCACGACGGCGGGGACGGGCGCTACGCCACGGCGGTGCCCGGCGGCGTGCTGCCCGGAGTGGTGGTGGCCGCCCGGGCGGGCGGCTCGTACACGGTCGACCTGTACCTCACGGCCGCGCTCGCGCCGCTGCGCGCCCTTGGCGACGCGGTCCGCGATGCGGTCACCCGCGCCGCCGTGGCCGCCGGGCGCGTTGACGCGCTCGGCCCGGTGTCGGTGCGCTTCATCTCGGTCGAAGAGGAGCCCGCGCCGTGATCCTCCTGCGCGCCCTCGCGCGGCTGCTGGGCTTCCTGCTCGTGGTGGCGCTCGCCGTGACCGGCGCCGCCGTGGCCCTGTTCAGCATCCAGGGTGGCGACGGCGGCCTGAGCATCCCGGGGCTGGCCAAGCTGGTCGGGCTGCCGTCCCTGGGTACCACGGTGGACGGGTTCCTCTCCCAGCTCGAGGCGTCGGGACCGGTCGCGGTCCTGTCCGCTCTGGGCGGGCTGGGGGCGATCGTGCTCGGGGCGTTGCTGATCCTCGGCGCGCTGACCCCGGGCCGGGGGCGGACGTTCGCGCTCGACGACAACGAGCAGGGCGCGCTCGCCGCCCGCCGCCGGCCGCTCGCTCGGATGGCCACGGCGCTGGCGGTGCGCGCCGGCGGGGTCACCCGCGCCAAGGTCCGGGCGCGGCCGGGCCGGCGCCGGCCGGGCGTGCTCAGGATCCGGGCCGAGCTCACGCGGCGCTCCTCGCAGGCCGAGGCCCGCACCGCGCTGGAGCAGGCGGTTGCCCCGCTGGCCGAGCCGCTGGGGATCAAGACCAACGTGAAGACGAGCGTCGCCGAGCGCGGCGCGAGGGTGCAGTAGTGCTGCGCCAGCGAATCCGCAATCGCCACTCGGCGCTGCACTGGATGGGACCGGTCCTGACCGTCCTGGCCGCGTTGGCGCTGATCTGGGGAGGCATAGCGGTGCTGGGGCTGGCGTTGAAGGTGGGCGCGAGCACGATGCAGAGCATCACGGGCTACCGGTCGGCCTATGACTTCCTACGCGGCCTTGGGCCCAACGACTTCGACTCGAGCACCCGGATCGTGCTCGTGGCCGTGGGCGTGGTCGCCTTCTTGGCCCTCGGCTACGTGGCGCTCAAGCTGCTGCCTCGGCCCTACACCGCACGCCACGACTTCGAGCTGACCCGCGACCAGCGTGGCGGGGTGACCGTCGACGCCCGCGCCATCGAGCGCCTGGCCGAGCTTTCGGCCACGCGGCGCACCGGCGTGGAGGAGGCGGCCGGGCGCTGGGGCGGCGACCGACTCGCCGTCGATGTGACGCTCTCGCGCCCCACGGACCTCGGCGAGGCCCTGCGCGGCGTGCGGGCCGCCGTACGCGAGGCGCTGGAGCGCCACGAACTTCCCGTCGTCCCGGTCGATGTGACCCTGGGCGGCTACCAACCGAAGTCTCGAAGGGAGATCAACTGATGGATGACACCCGCTTTGCCGCGCTACTGGGGTTCGCCTTCGTGGCGGCCTGGATCGCGTTCAGCTTCGGTTCGGCCCTGCTGTGCCTGATCGGGGCCGGCGTCTTCTACACCGCTGCCGCGGTCGCCAAGGGAGAGCTCGACCTCGGCGAGGCCCAGGATCGCCTGGGCAACAGGCCGCGCTCGTCGGCGCGCTCCCCGCGCGTGAGGTGAGCGGCGGCCGTCGCCCGCGGGCGACGGACTGACATGCTGCGCCGCTGTGAGCGACACCATGCACCTGTGGGAGGCCGTGATCCTCGGCGTGGTCGAGGGGTTGACCGAGTTCCTGCCGATCTCCTCCACGGGCCACCTGACCATCCTCGAGAAGGTGATGGGGTTCAAGATCGACGACCCCGACATTACCGCCTTCACGGCCATCATCCAGAGCGGCGCCGTGCTGGCAACGGTGCTCTACCTGCGTGACGACCTGGTGCGGATCGTCCGCGGGCTGCTGGCGGGCCTAACCGATCCGGGCCGGCGCGAGACGCGCGACTTTCGCTTCGGCATCGCGATCATCCTGGGGTCGATTCCGATCGCCATCGTCGGGCTGGCCTTCAAGGACCAGATCGAGACCACCCTGCGCAGCCTTTGGTACGTGGGCATCGCCCTGGTGGCCTGGAGCGCGGCGATGTACTACGCCGACACCCACGCCAGCCAGACCCGCCAGGAGGAGGACGTGAACAGGCGCGACACGATCGTGATCGGCGTGACCCAGTGCCTGGCCCTGATCCCGGGCGTCTCGCGCTCGGGGGCCACGATGTCGGCCGGCCTGCTACGTGGTCTGGACCGCGTCACCGTCACGCGGCTCTCGTTCTTCCTCTCTATCCCCGCGCTGGGAGCCGCCACGCTGCTCCAGGTGGTCACCGAGTACGACAAGATCTCCGGCGGCGTGGGCTGGGGCAACACTCTGCTGGCCACCGCGGTCGCCTTCGTGGCCGCCTACGCGGCCGTCGGCTGGCTGCTGCGCTACATCGCACGCCACAACTACTCGGTGTTCATTCTCTACCGAGTGGCGTTGGGGCTGGTGGTCATCGCCCTGGTGGCCACGGGGGCGCTCGACGCCACCTGAGCGCTACTCGGCCTCCGGCCCGGGCTGGGAGTGCACGGTCACGTACGCCGAGAGCAGGGCGTGGTTGGGCACGCGCAGCGTGTCGCCCGCCGGAGTCCGCAGCACGGTGGCCGTGGTCTCCACCGCCACGACGGTCCCCCGCATCGAGTCGAAGGAGATCTCCTGCCCCTCGGAGTAGGAGCTGCGCAGGTAGCGCCCGGCGCTGAACTCGCGCGCGACGTGCTGGCCGCCGAGCCCGAAGGCCAGCGCCACGGTGGCGCAGGCCGCGGCCAGCAGGATCCCCACCAGCACCATCAGCAGCGCCGTGGAAACCGCCACCTGGGCCGCCGCCGTGATCGCGAAGGCGGCGACGACGGTGATCTGGGCGATCCGCCCGAGCGGCAGGCCCACGTCCATCTCGCGGGCCACCCGGTCCAAGCGCTCGCGGGCTATCGCCCCCCCGACCGCTCCGATCAGCACCAGCCCGGCGGCGGCCGCGAGCTTTGGCATGAACAGGACGGCCTGGTTCAGCGACTCGCTGAGGAACTGCAGCCCCAGCAGCGACAGGGCGGCGAAGATCGAGACCGCAGTGAGCCCGATCCGTACCGCGACGGATATCAGGTGGCTGAGCGAGTCGCCCAGGCCGGCGCGCGCGAGCACGTTGCCCGTCCCCACCTTCTCGGCCAGCTCGTCCAGGCCCGCGCTGGTCAGCGCCTTGCGCACCAGCCGGCCGATCAGGCGGGCGGCCACCAGGCCCACCACCAGCAGCAGGAGGGCGCCGCCCAGGCGGGGGAGAAATCCTCCGAGCTGCGAGCCGGCCTGGTCGAGGATCGAGGCGAGCGCGATCATCGTGGGCCCCGGCGGCCGGCGCCGATCAGGCCCGAGAGGGCGTCGATAACGGCGCCCACGACGCTCGCCGCCACCTGAACCGGCGCGCGCAGGGCGCGCTGCCAGCGAGCGGTGCGAACGATCCGCGGCGCCAGGGATCGGTCGGCGGGCGGCTGCTCGACTCGCAGCAGCTCCAGGTGCTCGTCCAGGCGGTGGTGCGCCGGTGAGGGCGGTGGCGAGCCGTCAGCGCTCATCGGGGAGCTCCCAGTCGTAGGTGTTGGCCCGCATGATCTCGATCAGCTCGTTGCGCGCGCGGTGCAGCCGTCCCTTGACGCTGCCCATCGGTGAGCCGGTGATGTCGGCGATCTCCTCGTAGGGCAGGCCCTCGAGGTCGCGCAGCACCAGCACCGCGCGGTGCTCGGCGCGCAGCTCGCGCAGCTTGAGCTCCAGCCGTTCGCGCCGCTCCCGATCCTCGAGCTCGCTCACCGGAGTGCGCGCCGTGGGTCGCTCGGCCCCGTAGGGCTCGCCCTCGGTGACCGCGGCCACCGGCTCTGGGCGCTTGCGCCGCACGGCGTTCAGGGCGCTGTTGCTGGCGATCTGCAGCAGCCAGGAGCGAAACGGGCTCTCGCCGCGGAACCGGTCGAGGCGGTGGTAGGCGCGCAGGAATGTCTCCTGGACCACGTCGTCGGCCTCGTCGCGACCCACGATCCGCGCCGCGATCCGGTGCACGACGGCCTGGTGGCGCTCCACGAGTTGATCGAACGCGCCAAGGTCGCCGGCGAGCGTGCCGGCGACCAGGTCTGCGTCCGGATCGGAAACGGCTTCGCGCGGCTGTGCCAAGGGGGCCACGAACCTTGTGACTGCCCCGGAGCGCCCGGGGTTACACAGGGGGTGATCGGGAACTCCCGCCCGCACGAAGGCCGTAACAACCACAGCCCGTGAGGTGTCGGGTATCGAGAACGTCAACGCGAGGGACCAAGGTGGAACGAAACAACACGAACGATCAACAGATAGGCGATCTGGTCAAGCAGCTCTCCGAGCAGACCTCCACGCTCGTGCGCAAGGAGCTTCAGCTCGCCCAGGTCGAGATGACCGAGAAGGGCAAGCGCGCCGGTATCGGCGCCGGCCTCTTCGGCGGGGCGGGCGTCGTGGCCCTGTACGGGGTCGGCGCGCTGATCACCGCCGTGATCCTGCTGCTGGCCACGGCGCTGGAGCCGTGGCTCTCCGCGCTGATAGTGGCCGTGGTGCTGCTGGCCGGTGCCGGCGTGGCTGCGCTCATGGGCAAGAAGCAGGTGGAGCAGGCCGTGCCTCCCGCGCCCGAGCAGGCGATCCACAGCGGCAAGAGGACCGTCGACGAAGTGAAGGGAAGGGCAGGACGATGAGCGACGCCAAGAGCAAGGACGAAGAGGTGGACCGGACGGCCACCGACGGCTCGGACACCGAGGATTCCCCGACCAAGGCGAGGGGCAGGCGCGAGAAGGAGCGCAACGACCGCGAGATCGCCCAGCAGGCCGAGGAGAAGGAAGCCGAGCAGAAGGCCCACGAGGCCGACCCCGACCAGGCCGAGGGCCAGGCGCCCCCGGATCCCGACCAGCTCCGCGGCGAGATCGCCGAGGCGCGCGAGGAGCTGGGCGAGACGGTCGAGGCCCTGGCCGCGAAGACCGACGTGAAGGCCCAGGCCAAGCAGAAGGTCGACGAGCAGAAGGCCCAGGTGCAGCACAAGGTCGAGGAGAGCAAGGCCCAGGCCCAGCAGAAGTTCGACCAGGTCAAGACCCAGGCGCAGGACAAGCCGGCCGTTCCGGCCGCTGCGGTCGGAGGGGTGCTGGCCCTGTTCGTGCTGATCCTGCTGCTCAGAAGGAGGAGCTCGTAATGGCCAAGATCCTCTACACACCGATCGGCGTGCTCTTCGGAGTGCTCGGCGGCCTCATCGGCGGCGCCATCTTCAAGCAGGTCTGGAAGATGGTCACCGACCAGGACGACGCTCCGGCCGCACGCGAGTCGGAGTACACGTGGGGCGAGGTGCTTCCCGCTGCGGCCGTCCAGGGAGCCATCTTCGCCGTGACCAAGGCCGCGGTCGACCGCGGTGGCGCCAAGGGCTTCGAGAAGCTCACCGGCGTTTGGCCGGGCGACTGAGGGAGGTCTGAATGGCACCGCTGGAACATGACGACGAACGCGACACGGTCGACGCCAAGCGAGGGGATCGCGGGGCACCCGACGGGCGAGCGCCCGACAGCCCCGGCAAGGTCTCCCTGGGCGGCACGGTCAAGCGCACCTTCAAGGAGTTCTCGGCCGACAACCTGACCGACTGGGCCGCGGCGCTGACCTACTACGGAGTGCAGGCGCTGTTCCCGGCTCTCATCGCGCTGGTGTCGGTGATCGGCCTGGTGGGGGGCAACCTGCTCTCCACCCTGACCAAGAACGCGGGCTCTCTGCCGGCGCCGGCGAAGGACGTCGTGGTTCCCGCGATCCAGAACCTCGCCTCTTCGAAGGGGGCGGCGGGGCTCGCGTTCATCATCGGCCTGCTGCTGGCGCTCAACTCGGCGTCGAGCTACGTGGCCGCCTTCACGCGCGCCTCGAATTCGATCTACGACGTCGAGGAGGGGCGCCCGATCTGGAAGCTCAAGCCCCAGCAGATCGGGATCGTGCTGGTGCTGATCATCCTGCTGGTGCTCATCGTCGTGATGGTGGCCGTCAGTGGACCGATTGCCAAGGAGGCCGGCAAGGTCGTGGGAGCGAGCAGCTCCGCGGTCAAGATCTGGGACTTCGCGAAGATCCCGATCGTCCTTGCGGTGGTGGCGTTCATGTTCGGCTTTCTCTACAAGACGGCGCCGAACGTCAAGCAGCCGCGAGCCAAGTTCTGGACCCCCGGCGGCCTGGTGGCGCTGGTGATCTGGATCATCGCGTCGCTGCTGTTCGCGCTCTACGTGGCCAAGTTCGCCTCTTACAACAAGACGTACGGGTCGATGGGCGGCGTGATCGCGTTCCTGGTGTGGCTGTGGATCACCAACGTGGCGATCCTGTTCGGCGCGGAGTTCAACTCCGAGCTGCAACGAAGCCAGCAGCGCGAGGCCGGCGAGAAGGCGCCGCTGGACGAGCCGTTCCTCGAGCCGCGCGACACGACCAAGCTGGACAAGAAGGAAAAGAAGCTGGAGAAGAAGGGCCGGGACTAAGGGCGCCGGGGAGCTGCCCGTCTTCCAACAGCAGGTGCTCGAGCACCTGCGCTCGATGGACGAGGTAGAGCTGGAGCGGGCGACCGGCGAGCTGGAACGCAGGGTGGGCCAGCTGCAGGGCTCGGTGTCCCAGGACCTCGGGAGTCAGCTGGACGAGGCAAATGGCGCGCTGCGGCGGGTGGAGGCGCGCGTCGCCCGCATCTCCGAACGGGTGCCCGATCCCGCCGCGCCGGGACCATTGGCCAAGGCCAAGGATGCACTCACCGGCGAGGCGTAGCTCGGACGAGCAGCGTTCCTGCTTTAGGGGGCGATTAGCCCCCCAGGACAGGAATGCTCATAGGTTCGCGCGCTCGGTCCCGCGCAGTGAGCCGGTCAGCAGGATCTCCTCGGCGCGCCGCAGGCGCTCGAGCGTGAGCGCTTCTTCGCGTACTTCGACGCCGTCCGCGCGCGCTTCGGCGATCACCCCTGCGCGGGTGACGCCGGCCAGGATGCGACCGTCGAGCGGTGGGGTGACCAGGGCGCCCGAGGGCTTGCGCACGAACACGTTCGCGCGCGTGGACTCGAGCACCAGGCCGTCGAGATCGCAGAGCAGCGGCAAGGCCGGGGCGGTGCGCTCGGCCAGCGCGTCCAAAAGCCGGCGGTCGACCCACTTGTGGGGGCCGAGGCCGCCGGGCACGGTGACGGGGGCGAGGCGCGCGGGCGCTCCGGGGGCCAGGGGGGTGGTCACCACAGTCGTGTCCATACCGGCTCCGGAGTCCGGCGGCGCACAGTCCAGGCGCAGGCGCGCCGGCCCGTCAACCGCGGCCGCTGCGGCGATCGCCTGCGCCTCGAGGTCGGGAGGAAGTGGGGCGCCGTAGAGAGCGCGCACGCTCGCGCCCATGCGGGCCAGGTGGGCGGTCAGGTCGACGGGCACGCCGGCGCGGACGAGGACCGTCTCGAAGACCCCCGCCGCCGGGTCCGGTCGGGGAGTGGGCCGGGGCCCCGCGCGCCCGAGGCGCGGGGCGGCGGACGCGCTGGACAGTTCAGGTGGTTGCGCTCCTATGGCCGCCAGCAGCGGCGCGGCCTTGACCAGGCACTCGCGCGCCTCCGCGGCCGGATCGGAGTCGGCCACCACGCCGCCGCCGACGCCCAGCCAGACCTCGTCGCCGCGGACCTCGAAGGTCCGGATGGCCACGCTCAGCTCCAGCCCGGCGAGCGGGCTCGCGAAGCCGATCGCGCCCGTGTAGGCCTCGCGGCCGGTGCTCTCGAGCTCGGCGATCACATCGAGCGCCGCGATCTTGGGCGCGCCGGTCACGGAGCCGGGGGGAAACGCGGCCCGCAGCAGGTCGGCGTCGCCGGCGCCGTCGGCCAGCTCTCCGGTTACCTCCGACACCAGGTGCCACACGCCCGCGTGCGCTCGCGTCTGGGCCAGCACGGGCACGGCGATCGACCCCGGTCGGCAGACCCGGCCCAGGTCGTTTCGCACCAGGTCCACGATCATCGTGTTCTCAGCCCGGTCCTTGGCCGAGTCCGCCAGGGCCAGGCGCTCGCGCTCTGCCTCGCGCGCGTCCGCCGCGCGCGGGCGCGTGCCCTTGATCGGGGCGCTGCGCACCGCGCGTCTGTGGCGCTCGAGGAACAGCTCGGGGGACAGGCTGGCCACGACGCCCCAGGGCCCCGCGACCAGGGCGCCGCGGTCAGGCGCGAGCGCACGCACGCCCTCCGCGAACAGGTCGAGCGGGTCCCCACGCAGCCGCGAGGACAGGCGCAGGCCGACGTTGGCCTGGAAAAGGTCGCCGTGGTGGATGCGCTCGCGGCACGCCGCCACGGCCACCTCGTGACCAGCCGGGCCGGGCGTGGCGCGCCATGACTCGGTGGCGAAGGGGTGTGTCTGGGGCCCGCCGGCGGCGCGCCGGCGCAGGACGGCCAGCCGCTCCGCCAGCACGCGCTCGCGAGCCTGTGTCCACAGACACTCGAACCACCATCGCCCGCCGGCGTCCCGGCGCAGCAGGTGGTCGTAGAAGGCCAGGGTGAAGTCGGGCAGCCGAAGCGGTCGCGGCGGGCCCGGAGCGAGGCGCTCGACCCGCTCGCCCACTGCGTAGCCGAGGTAGCCGAACCAGCCGCCCCCGACCGCCCCCTCGGGGAACCCCGGGGCGACCTCGGGCTGATCGTCGAAGACCTCCAGCGGGTCGTCCTCGGGCGCGGCCACGCGCACCGGCTCGGAGCCGATCAGCGCCCCGCCGCCGGCCCAGGAGCCGATCAGCCCGAAGGGCCGCTCGTCTCCGCGGACCAGCAGCGCGGCCTGAGGGGGGTCCAGGTCCCAGTCGAGCTTCGTGCGCTCCAGCCGGGCCGCGGTCATCGGCGACGCAGTCTGACCGGGTTTGAGAGGGTGGGCGCCGTGGCCAACGTTCCGCCCGCGCCGGTGGTCGACCTCGGGCTGGCCCTGCGCCGTCTCCTGCATGCCGCCGGTGACGCGCTGCTGCCGGGCTGGGCGCTGGCGTGGCAGCGCTCCATGGGCATCGCCTCCACCCAGGTCACCGCGGCGCTGGTCGACCTCGGCGTCCCGGACGCGCTAAGCGGCGACCGCGCGAGCTCAGCCGCGCTGGCCGAGCGGGTGGGAGCCGACCCCGACGCCCTGCACCGTCTGCTGCGAGCGGCCGCTCTCCACGGCCTCGTGCGGGTGGACGGGCGCGGGCGCTTTCGGCTCACCCGGGTCGGCCGCGCCCTACGCTCGGATGCCGAGGCCACGCTGGCCCCCTGGGCGCGCTACATGGGCCTCGCGTCCACGCGCGCCGCGTGGGGCGGCCTGACCGAGTCGGTGCGCACGGGCAAGCCGGCGTTCAGCGCGGTACACGGCGCGACGGTGTGGGACTGGTTCGCCGACCACCCCGAGCAGGAGCGACTGTTCGCGGCGGCCATGCGCTCGGTCACCGAGTTCGACGCCCCCTCGCTGCTGGGCTCGGACGCCTGGCCCGAGGAAGGCACGGTGTGCGACGTGGCCGGCGGCGCGGGCACGTTGCTCGCCGCGGTGCTGGCGGCCAAGCCGCGGCTGCGCGGGATCCTGGTCGAGGCGCCGGGCGTGCTCGAGGAGGCCGAGGAGAACCTGCGCTCCAAGGGCGTGGCCGACCGCGTGGAGTTGATCCAGGGCGACCTGATGGGAGCGATCGAGGCCCACGCCGACGTCTACGTGCTCAAGAACATCCTCCACGATTGGGACGACGCCACGTGCGCACGCATCCTTTCCGCGGTGGCGGCCACCATGGCGCCCGGCGCCCGCCTGCTGCTGATCGAGCAACTCCAGGAGGCCAACCGGCCGCACCCCTTCGCCTCGCTCACCGACATGCAGATGCTCACCCAGTGCGAGGGCGGGCGCGAGCGCTCTGGCGAGGAGCTGCGGGCGCTGTTGACTGGGGCCGGGCTGAGGCCCGAAAGGGTGGAGCGGACCGGCGTGAGCGCGATCGTGGAGGGCGTGGCGCCCTGAGAGCGCCTAGCGGCGCAGCCCGACCGTGACCGCGCGCCGCTTGCCGCGGTAGGTGAAGCCCACGCGCAGCCTGTGGGCGCCCCGAGCCACGCGGATGTGCATCCGCCGCCCGGTGCGCGAGCGCACGGCCCGGCGGCCGCCGCGCACGACGATCGGCCGGTTCAGCCGCTCGCCGGTGCAGGTGAAGCGCAGCTTCACCACCACCGTGGCCACACCCCGGCGCACCCGGCGGCGGCGGTCGGCGCCGCGCAGGGAAGGGCCGCAGCCCTTGCGCTCGTATGCCTTCCAGCCGTCGCCGCGGCGACGGTAGCCCAGCCAAACCTCGCCGGCGCCCGCGCGAGCCTGGGAGGCCTTGAGCCGCTGACCCTCATAGCCCGTACGCGGAACGGCCTGCACCAGGCCGGGCCGCGCGCACAGGCGGGCCGCCGCGCGCGCCGACACGCGACCGGCCGGAACCCGCCAGTAGCCCGTGGCGTCGCGGCAACCGACGCGGTGGCGCTCTGCGCACGGCCGGGTGGCCCAGCGCCCGTCGGGACGCTGCACTGCGCAGTCGCGCCCGGGGAGTGGCTCGCCCGGCGCCCAGCTCCACACCACCGCCGCCAGCCGCGGGTCGCCGCGGGTGAGCTGGTCGAAGCCGATCAGGTCCACGCCGCAACGGATCATCCGGGCCGCGATGGGCGCGGTGATCGGGTCGGTGCCGCCGTTCACGTTCTTGCTCACCTGGGTCGAGTCCTCGTAGTAGCGGATCGGCGCGGCGTCGTACCTGGCGCGGGTGAAGTCGGGCCCGCAGTCGGGGAAGTCACGCAGGGCGGAGTTGTCGGCGCCCGTGAGCCGTGGCCTCTCGTCGAAGACCAGCGACGGCCAGCGGGGCCCGACGCCGCACGGCCCGATGGCCAGCACCTGCTTGCCCGCGCGGCGGATCTGGTTGCGGGTGAGCTGGAGGGGCATCGGCGTGCAGGCACCACCGGCCGGGGGCTTGTACATCACGTCGCCGAGCGTCTGCTCCACCTCGTCGGCGCCGGCGGCGTAGCCCGCCTCGTTGTCCAGGTGGGACTCGAGGTAGAGCATGATCACCTGGCGCGGGTGGGCGCGCAGCCATCCCCTCACCTCCCCGAGCACGGCGGCCAGCGTCTTCTCCCCGCTGCATCCGGCGTGCTGCTCGGTGGAGTGACAGACCACCGGGCCGGGCGTGCCGGCGCCCGGCCCCGTGGCGCGCGGGAAGTAGTGCGTGTCGATCTCGAGGTGGCGCACCCCCTCGTCGAGCTGGCCGACCACGGTCAGCACCTGGTTGGGATCGTTGGCGGACAGCGAGTTGGGTCCCAGTTCGGCCTTCGAGTTGAACGCGTTGTGGGTGTAGACCCACGGCGCGTTGGCCAGGCCCAGGTCGCTGCCCAGCTCGTACTGGAGGTCCAGGGCGCGCAGCGTCCAGGACCGCGCGTCGGCCGCATGGGCGGGCGCGGCCAGCGCGCAGCAGGCAAATGCCACCGTCGCCAGGATCGCCGCACGCCTCACCCGACCACCCTAGACCGCGTGGGGTGGCGCCTGCGCCGGGTCAGGCGGGCAAGGAGTCGGCGCCAATTCAAGCCCCCGAGCCCGCAACCGGCGCCCTCCCGCCGAGTTGTAGGTCACCATGCCCGTCCGCGTGACTTCTGCCCGAGCGCTTCCCGCCTGCCTCGTGACGCTCGGTGTCCTCATGGCCGTGCCCGCCCAGGCGGCCACCAAGCCGACCAACGGGGCGATCGCCTTCTCGGCCAAACGCGCCGGCCAGGCCGTGCTCTACACCCGCCAGTCCAACGGCACCGGCCTGCGCGCGGTCCCGACCATCGGACGCTCGGACTATCCGGCCTTCTCGCCCCGTGGGCGGCGCCTGGCCGTCACCCGCTACGGCCCCTTCGGCGCTCAGATCTGGATCCAGTACCTCGACGGCACCAACCAGCGCGCCCTCACCACCGGGCCGGCCGACACCATGCCCACCTGGTCGCCCGACGGCACGGGGGTGGCCTTCGCCCGCGGGGGCAAGGGCCGCCGTGACATCTATCGCGTGGCCTCCGACGGCACCGGCCTGCGGCGGCTGACCACAAGCGGCCGCAACGACGAGGCCGCCAGCTGGTCCAGCAGGAACGTGATCGCCTTCGTGCGCCGCAACGCCAAGGGCAGCGACCTGTACACCGTCCCGGCCACGGGCGGCACGCCCACGCGGCTCACGCGCAGCCCCGAGGACGACCTGGCCCCGGCCTGGTCGCCCAGCGGGCGCACGCTCGTCTACTCCAAGGGCCGAGCGGGCAGGCGCGACCTGTACACGCTCACCGCCGACGGCCGCAACTCGCGCCGCCTCACCGCCGTCAAGGGAGACGAGGGCGAGCCCAGCTTCTCGCCCGACGGCACGCGCGTTGCCTTCACCCACACCTACCGCGGCCAGCGCCGGCTGTTCATCGTCAAGGTCCGGGGCAAGCCGATCCGGTCGTTGCCGCGGCTCAGCACCCGGGTGCGCCGCCTGACCACGGCCGGCTCGGGCGCGAACCGGCCCGGGTGGCAGCCCGCCGGCCTCGACCCGGTGATCGCGGCGGCCGGCGACATCGCCTGCGACCCGGCCTCGGAGTTCTTCAACGGCGGCCAGGGCGTGCCCGGCAAGTGCCGCCAGAAGCTGACGTCCGACCAGTTGCTGCGGATGGATCTGGACGCGGTGCTGATGGTGGGCGACGCCCAGTACGAGACCGGCAAGGCCGCGGCCTTCGCACAGTCCTTCGCGCCGACCTGGGGCAGGGTCAAGTCGCTCATTCGTCCGGTTCCGGGCAACCACGAGTACGAGGACCCGGGCGCCGCGGGCTACTTCGACTACTTCAACGGCCCGGGCGTGCGCACCGGCCCCGCCGGCGACCGCGACCAGGGGGGCTACTACTCCTACGACGTGGGCGGCTGGCACATCGTGGGGCTGAACTCCGAGTGCGGCCAGATCCCAGGTGGCTGCGGTCCCGACTCCACTGAAGTCCAGTGGCTGCGCGCCGACCTGGCCGGGCACCCGGCCCGCTGCACCCTGGCCTACTTCCACGGGCCTCGCTTCACCTCCGGGCGCTACGGCGACGAGTCGGCGAACGTCAGGCCCTTCTGGGACGCGCTGTACGCCGCCGGGGCCGACGTGGTCGTGTCCGGTCACGAGCACTTCTACGAGCGCTTCGCCGCCCAGAACCCCGACGGCGCGCCCGATCCCGCCCGCGGCCTGCGCCAGTTCACCGCCGGAATGGGCGGCAAGGGGGCGCACCCGTTCGTGAGCGTCGCTCCCAACAGCGAGAAGCGCAACAACCGGGTGCTCGGCGTGGTGGCGTTCACCCTGGGCGCAGGACGCTACGACTGGCGCCTGGCCGGCGCCCCCACCGGCGCGACGGCCGACTCAGGCACCGGCGTCTGTCACTGAGCTCCGCGCTCAGGCGGAGTCGATGCGAAAGGTGGGGTGGTCCGCCGGGTCGGGCAGCTTGTCCCAGTAGCTCTCCACCGTCTTGCCGGCCTTGGCGCGGTAGGCGGCGATCACGGGCCCGCGCTGGTCGACAGGGATCTCCGTGGCCACGAACTCCCCAGACCAGTCGCCGCGGCGGATCTGCCCGCGCCCGCCGGCGGCGCGCAGATTCTTGACCCAGTCCGACTCGCCGCGCGTGGAGACGATGTAGCGCGCTGCCTGGTGCTCGACCGGGATCACCGGCAGCACCTGGTCCTCGCCGCTGCGGCGGCGCACCACGAGCGTCTGCGCGCCGCCCAGGCCAAGGCGCATGGCCAGCGGGTTGAAGACCTTGCGTACGAACCCGGCGGGCTTGAGGTAGGCCACGCGACCGCCGCCTACCGGACGGGGTCCTGGGGTCCGCTCGAGGAGGGCGGCGGCGGGGGAGGCGGCGGAGTGGTGGCGGGGACGGCCTCGTCGGCGGGGGCGGTGGTGTCCGCATCCCCGCCTGTGCCCACGCCGGGCGCAACGCCGTGGCCGCCGCGCAGCGAGAAGAACAGGACGGCCCCCACCAGCGCGGACAGCGGCGCGGTGAGTGTGCTGGCCAGCACGTTGGCGACGATCCGCACTACGGCGGTGTCGTCCGCTGCGGCGGCGATGCCGCCGAAGATCGCGCTGACCACGAAGGTGATGATGAAGGTGATCACGATCACCCCGAAGACGGCCCATGCGTCCCCTTTGACGAGCTCGCGCGAGCGCCGGAACGCCTCCAGAGCGCCGACGCGTTCCACCACGATCGCCGGACCGACCACGGCCCAGATGGTCGCCAGGAATAGGCCCGGGACGAGCAGCAGGATCAGTCCGATGCCAATGCCCAGACCGGCTAGGAACCCGGCCACGATCAGGGGCAGAAGCACCGGCGTGACCGAGCGCAGGAGCTCTCCCACCGAGTAGTCCCGCCGACCGTCCTGGACGTCGCTGACCAGCGCCACCACCATGCCCTGGTAGAGCGTGCCCGCGATCACGCCGATCGCGAAGGTGAGCGGCAGGAGGACCAGCGACCCGGCGAGCAGGCCGTTGACCACGCCCACCAGGAGGAACAGCACGAAGGCTGTGGGGAGCAGGGTGCCGGCCTGGGCGCCGTAGATGGAGAACGCCCGGTTGAGAACGCTGCCTACGTCGACTCGTTTTTGCATTGGCGCGACGATATCCCTCGTGCGACGATTGTGACGAGCGCTGCGCTTAGGCGGACACGGCGCGCGCGGAGTCCGCCGCTCCCCGGCGCCGGCGCGTGCGCGTGGTGGCGGCGAAGATCGCGGTGAGCGCTCCGGCCAGGGCGAAGACCGCCCCCAACTGGAAGGCGCGGTCGAATCCCTCGGTCAGCGCCACGGCGCGACCGGCGCCCGCGACGTCCTGCGTGCGCGCGGTGGCCACGGTGGCCAGCACGGCCAGTCCCAGCGACCCGCCCATCTGGCGCGAGGTGTTCACCAGCCCCGACGCCAGGCCGCTCTCGCTCGGATCGACGCCGGTGGTGGCGGCGATCGTCACCGGCACGAACGAGAAGCCGATGCCGGCCGCGCACAGCAGCGAGGGGGCCAGCACGTCGGCCACGTAGGTCCCGCCCGGGTCGATCTGGGTGAACAGGAGCATCCCGACGGCGATCATCGTCATGCCGGTCGCCAGCAGGCCCCACGGACCGCGGCGCGATACCAGCGGTCCGGCGAAGCGCGAGCAGGTCACGATCAGCAGCGTCATCGGCAGAAAGGCGAAGCCGGCCCGGATCGGCGAGTAGCCCAGCACGTTCTGCAGGTACAGCGTCACGAAGTACCACATGGCGAACACCGCGCTGCCCAGCGCGAACACCACGAGGTTGGCGGCGCTTAGGGGCAATGAGCGAAACAGCCGCAGGGGCATGAGCGGAGCCGTGGCCAGCCGCGCCTCGATCACCAGGAAGACGGCCAGCAGCGCCAGCCCGATCCCGGCGGTGACCAGCGTGGCGGACGAGCCCCAGCCGTTCACGTCGGTGCGCACGATCGCGTAGACCAGCACCACCAGGCCGGCGGTCACGCTCAGGGCCCCGGCAAGGTCGAAGTTGCGCCGCGCTCCCTCGCGGCGGCTCTCTGCGATCACCATCCACGCCGCCACGGCGGCTACCAGGCCGATCGGCAGGTTGATGAACAGCACCCAGCGCCAGCTCAGCGCCTCGGTCAGCCCGCCGCCCAGCAGCGCCCCCGCCGCACCGCCCACCCCGCCCATGGCGCCCCACAGGCCGAGCGCCTTGTTGCGCTCGGCGGTGTCGGTGAATGTCGTGGCCAGGATCGAGAGGGTCGCCGGCGCGACCACCGCGCCGCCCAGCCCCGGGATGGCGCGCGCCACGATCAGCGTCAGCTTGTCCTCGGCCAGCCCGCCCACCAGCGAGGCGAGCGCGAACAGCAGCATCCCCGCCACGAACACCCGCCGCCGGCCCAGGAGGTCGGCGGCGCGCCCGCCGAGCAGCAGGAAGCCGGCGAAGGTGAGCGTGTAGGCGTTCACGATCCACTGCAGCTCGGTGCCGCTGAAGCCGAGGTCCGAGCGAATCGAGGGCAGCGCCACGTTCACGATCGAGACGTCCAGCACCACCATGAACTGGGCCAGGCAGCAGAGCACGAGGGTGAGCGTCTTGGTCCTCGCCGAGGGCATGACCAATGAGGTAAGCAGGCAGGAATTCTTTCACCGGCGGGAGGTCGTGACGCGGCGGCGAAAGGCGCGTCATGGCTCAACGCTCGGAGGAGACGCGCTGGTTCGTGATCGCTCTGATCGGCGGTCAGGCCGGCGCGGCGATCGGGCTCGTCTTCCTGGGCGGCATGCTGTTCATGCCGATCTTCACGGCATTGGCGGGCGCGGCTCTGGCGCCGCTGGGGGTGCTGGTCAGGGAGCGGCTGCGCCAGCGCCTGGCTGGGCGCTACCTGCGCGCCGCGCTGCGCTCGTGAGCTCCGCCTAGGTCGCGACCTTTCGCCACTCCACCCGTCGCATCGGCGCGGCCAGGCACTCGAAGTTGTCGAGCATGACCAGGTACTCGCCGCCGTCCAGATCGATGCCAACGATCTTGCCGAAGCGCCCGGACTTGGAGCTGGAGCGGTGGTAGTCCTGGAAGTTCACCGTCACCTCGCACGCGGGCGGGAGCGGGTGGTCCTCCGGCTGGACCTTCACGAACGTGCCGTCGGGCGTGGAGGGCGGCTCGATCACCGTCGCGGGCTCGGCGCGGCTGGCTCCGGGCTCGGCGGGCGCCGGGGTCGAGCCGGCCTCGGGGCGGGGGCCGCGGTCATCGTCGCCGTTGGTCGACCGGGTGGCGGTCATGAAGCCCTCTCCGCTGGTGTCTCGGGGATCCACCTCTTCGATGTTAGGCCGTGACCGGGCTGCGGGGCGCGCTCTGGGCGATCACATCGCCCCAGTCGGCGTCCTCCACCGGCGCCGGCTCGGTCTCGACGAGGAACTCGCCGATCACCCGCGCCAGCCCGTCCGGGTCCTCGATGTGCGGGAAGTGGGCGGCCCCGGGGAGGGAGTCGAAGCGGCTGCTCGGGACGGCCCGGTGGGTCCACAGCCCGTGCCCGATCGGGATGGTGTGGTCGCGCTCGCCCCACACGATCTGCGTGGGGGTGGGGGCGTGGCCGAGCAGGTAGAGGCGGTCGCGTGCGCTGACCCGCTGGCCGCGCACGTCGATCACCGAGCGCAGCGTCTGCAGGAAGGCCTCGCGGGCGCCGGGCCCCGACAACGGCCGCAGCGCGCGGGAGACCTGTTGGGCGTACACGCCGGCGCCGTGTCCGCGGGCGCGCAGCCGGGCGCCGGCCCCGGCCAGCCCCTCGACCACCCTGGGGTGGGCCACCGCCCACAGCAGCGCCGACGCCCCCGGCAGGGCGGCGGAGCGCAGCAGCGGGCTCACTTCGGGCCCCAGGCCGCCGCTGGAGACCAGCACGAGCCGGTCGGTGCGCTGGGGGAACTGCCAGAAGAACTGCATCGCCACGCCGCCCCCGAGCGAGTGCCCCACCATCGTCGCGCGCTCCACGCCCAGCGAGGCCAGCAGGTCCCGGATGCGGGCTGCGTGCGCGCCGAGCGAGTAGTCCCCGCGTGGCGAGGTGGAGTCGCCGTGGCCGATCAGGTCGGGAGCGATCACCGTGTAGCGGTCGGCCAGCGCCAGCGCCACCGCCTGCCAGTGGCGCGAGGAGTTGACCATCCCGTGGATCAGCACCACCGGCGGCCCCTCGCCGGCGATCCGGTAGACCATCCTGTGGCCGTGCAGCTCCACGTCCCAGGCGGCGAAGTCGGTCATCGGCCGGCGCCTGTGGCCGGCACCCAGCCGGCGGGGTATGCCCCGGCCGGCACGCGGCCCGGGTAGTCGGGAAACCAGCGCCGGGCGATCCGCTCGCCGGCCCGCCCCGCTATCAGCGGCTCGAGATCGCCGACGGTGAGCAGCACCCGGATGGTGGACCCGATCTGCAGGTCGGCGGCGGTGGCCTCGTCGCCATCGATGACCCCCTCGGCGGCAAGCCCATCCACGTGGTCGAGCTTCTCGGGCAGGCCGGCCAGGTCGGCGGCCAGCCGCTCCGCGGTGATGCCGTGGTACTTCCAGGAGGCGCGCGCGAACTTGATCGCGAAGTCGGTCCCCGGCGGGTCCAGCGGCTCGCCGCCGCCAAAGGTGCCCATCGCATCGGGCCGGAAGTACATCGCCCCCCACGGCAGGCGGCGGCCGAGGTCCTGGAGCTCCTCGTCGCCCCAGCGCTCGGCCTCGCGGATCGTCTCGGCGCGCTCGGGGGGATACAGCGACGGCTCGGGATCGAGCTGCTCCAGCCGGGCCAGGATGGCCCGTGAGCCGTGCACGGGCTCGCCGTCGACCAGCAGGCCGGGGACGGTCGAGTTGCCCTCGCCGTAGATCTTCTCCATCTCCTCGACGTGGGGACCGGGCTGGAAGTCGATTCGCTCGAACTCCAGCCCCTTGAGCCGCAAGGCGGCGTCGGCGGTCATGCAGGGGTGCGAGGGCCCTACGGCATGCAGGGTGAGCGTAGGCGGCATGCGGAGACCCTACGGCGTCTTGTCGCGCGGCCCCCGCCGGGCGCCGGTGCCGGCTACTGGCCGGGCACCTTCGCGGCGAGCAGGTCCAGCTGGTTGATGCTCGGCGGCTCGGCGAACAACTCGTCGGCCTTGGCCATCAGTGCCTCGGCCACCTTGCCGTTCAGGTGCGTCTGGCGGCCGTCGTCGTCGGGGAAGGTGTCGAAGATCGCGTACTGGCCCTCGGAGTCCTTGATCGCGTCCCCGGTGTTGGTGTGGGGATCGTCCTGCCCGCGCCCGAGGCCGCCGTTCAGGAACTCCTCGACCTCGGCCTCCTTACCAGGCTTGGCCTTCAGGGGGACATACAGCGCCTTGGTGACCATGGTGCTCTCC
>JBBREO010000032.1:0-25810 GCA_038202855.1 Solirubrobacterales bacterium | reverse complement strand
GGGAACCCCACGACGGAGCCCCTCGGACGCCGGGAAAGTATCAGACCCCACCGGCCGGGCGCGCTGGGTGTGCAGGCACTTCACACCAGCACAACAGTGGTAGCCGCCTCGCAGAACACCGGCCGCGTACATGGACGCTTGGGGCCACCAGGTTCACGCGCCGTCACGCACGCACGCGCGAGGGGGCCGATTCGGGTGCCGGAATCGAGTGAGCGGACCAGAACTAACCCTCAAGTACAGCCTTAGATAGCGATCGGGCACGGCTGTTCTGCCCGATGCTGGGTACCCTCACCGGCGTGAGCGAGACTCCCGACAACGGCTTCGTCGACCGCCTCTCCCGCCAGGGCGAAGAGGCCCTCGGGCGCATCGCCGAGGAGCTCGTCGGCAGCTCGGTAGTCGGCCGGGCGATCAGCGGCGCCTTCGAGGCGCGCGACAAGGCTGTGCAGGCGCAGGAGGCCGCCATGGGCGCGCTCAACATCCCGTCGGCGGCGGACATCGAGCGGCTGACCCGTCGGCTGCGGTCGGTCTCCCAGCGCCTGGAGGGCATCGAGGACGCCCTCGATCGGCTCGAGGAGAAGACCCAGGCCGCCGTGAGCGTGGCCCAGGACGACGGCTCGACCGACCTGGCCCCGCGGCTCGACGAGATCGCCAGCGACCTGGCCAAGCTGCGCGAAGCCGTGGCCCCGGCCGTCGAGCCCGTGCCCCGGGCCCAGGAGCGCTTGACCGTCAGCGACGCCGGCGCCTGATCCGGCGCTAGCCCGCGCCGGCGGCCGCGAGAGCGGCCCAGGCCGCCTCGCCCAGTCGGGCGCCCAGCCCCTCTACGCCTTCGGTGCCCATCCGCCTGCGCTCGCCGCCGGCCAGCAGGTCGGTCACGGCCAGCAGCACCGCCGCCGCCACGCCCTCGCGCCGGCCCAGCGCGAGCAGGGTGGCGGCCTCCATCTCCACCACGTGGGCGCCCGCCTGCACCGATGCGCCCGGATCGTCGTCCCCATAGAACAGGTCGGTGCTCACCGCGGTCACCTCGCGCAGACCCGGGCCGGTGGCCGCCAGCGCGCCCGTGAGCGAGGCGTCGGCCGCCACGATCCCGTCGACCCCGAGCGCCCGGCTGGTGCCGTCGGCGCCGAGCGCGTCGCGGGCCACCACCAGCTCGCCCAGCTCCAGGTCCTCGACCAGCGCGCCGCAGGTGCCCGTGCGGATCAGGGTCCGCGCGCCCAGCGCGATCAGCTCCTCGACCACGATCGCCGCGCTGGGGCCACCCATCCCGGTGGACTGGACGGTGAGCGGCTCGCCGTCGCGCGCCCGGCCGGTGTAGCCCCACAGCCCGCGCGCGTGGTTGAACATGCGCGGCTCCTCGAGGATGGCCTGGGCCGTGGCCAGCGCCCGGTGCGGGTCACCCGGGAGCAGCACGCGCGGCGCGAGGGGCGCAGCGGGGCGCAGGTGGATGGGCGAGGCCTCGGGCACGCGCGCGCAGACCATAGACTGGGTCAGGTCGATGGCCGAGCCCCGCGACATACCCGACGCCCTCAGGGACGCGGTCGAGCGCACCGTCCAGGCGACGGTGGAGACGCGCGGCCGCGCCCAGGGCGCGGTGGACGACCTCACCGGCTCGGTCGACGAGCTGGTCAAGGGCGCCGAGAAGAACCTCACCCAGCGCCGCCGGAGCGTCAAGGCCGCCGTGGGCGAACGCCTGCCGGCGACCCAGGAGGACGTGCGCGAGCTGCGCACCGAGCTGCGCCGGATCGCCCGGCGGCTCGAGGCGATCGAGGGTCGCCTGCCCGAGCCCGCGAAGACGCGCCGTCGCTCGTCCGGGTCCGGCGGCTCGCGCTCCTGAAGTGCCCGGGCGCCGGGTCCTGATCACCGGGGTGGGCAGCTACATCGGCTCGGCGCTGGCCCGCCGCCTGCGCGAGGAGCCCGGAGTCGAGCACGTGGCCGGCCTGGACATGCGTCCGCCCGCCGACCCGGCCGAGCGGGTCGACTTCATCGAGGCCGACCTGCGCGATCCGGTCATCGCGACGCTGATCCCGCAGCAGGAGGTGGACACCGTCGTGCACAACCAGATCGTGCGCCGGCCAGGTCCCGGCATGTCCACCCGCACGATGCACGACATCAACGTGATCGGGACGCTCCAGCTCCTGACCGCCTGTGAGCGCTCGCCGAGCATCCGGGCGATCGTGATCCGCGGATCGGCGGGCATCTACGGCTCCGAGCCCCAGGCGCCGCAGTTCTTCCGCGAGGAGCTGGCCCGGCTGTACCCGCTGCGCACCCGCTTCCAGCGCGACGTGGGCGAGATCGAGAACCTCTTCGACACCTACGCGCGCCGCCACCCCGACGTGGTCTGCACCATGCTGCGCTACCAGCCCGCCATTGCCCCGACGCTGGACACCCAGGTCACCCGCTACCTCACCGCTCCCGTGGCGCCCACCTACCTCGGCTTCGACCCCCGCATCCAGCTCGTGCACGAGGAGGACGGCCTGGGGGCGCTGGTGGCCGCCGTGCACCGGCCGGTGAAGGGGGCGGTGAACGTGGCCAGCCCGGGGACCATCGGGCTGAGCCGAATGATCCGCCTGGCCGGGCGCGCCCCGCTTCCGCTGGCAGGGCCGGTGTTCGCGACCGCCACCCGGGCACTGCGCCGGGTGGGGCTCCCCGACCTGTCGGACGACTTCATGCGGCTGCTGCGCTACGGACGGGCGGTCGACACGTCGCGGCTGGTCAACGAGGTGGGGTATCGGCCCGTGTACTCCACCCCCTCGGCCGTGGAGGAGTTCGCCGGGCGCTCCGAATGGCGCGCAGCGGCGTGAGCGGGCCCGACCCCGACCCCGTGGTCGCCGCCACCACGTTCATGCGCGCGCTGCGCGACGGGTTGGACACCGGCCTCGAGCTGCCGGAGGCGCTCGTGCGCTCCACGCGGGTGTTGCCCGGCGGCGCGCGCGGGGTGCTCAAGCGCCTGGACGGGCGCTACCTGGAGGACGAGTGGGGCTTCGACGAGGACTTCGCGCGCGCCGTCGAGCCGCTGTTCGACTTCCTCTACGACCACTGGTGGCGGGTGCGGGTGACGGGCGTGGAGAACGTGCCGGGGCACGGTCGGGCCCTGCTGGCCGCCAACCACGCGGGCATCCTGCCGTGGGACGCGACGATGATGTCGATCGCCGTCCTGCGCGAGCACCCGCTTCCGCGCTACCCGCGCTTCCTGGTACTGGACTGGGCCTTCGAGCTGCCCTGGGTGTCCACGGCCATCCGCAAGGTCGGCGGCGTGGTGGCATCGCCTTACAACGCGCTGCGGCTGCTCGAGGAGGACGAGCTGGTGGCCGTCTTCCCGGAGGGCGTCAAGGGCACCGGCAAGCCGTTCTCCGAGCGCTACCGGCTGCAGCGCTTCGGCCGTGGCGGGTTCGTGGAGCTGGCCCTGCGCACGGGCGCGCCGATCGTGCCCGTCGCCGTGGTGGGAAGCGAGGAGATCTACCCGATGCTGGGCCAGTCCTCGCTGGCCGCCCGCGTGCTGCGCGCCCCCTACTTCCCGCTCACGCCCACCTTCCCGTGGCTGGGCCCGCTGGGGGCGATCCCGCTGCCCTCGAGATGGCGGATCGAGTTCTGCGAGCCGATCCCCACGGCCCAACACGGCCCCGACGCCGCCGATGACCGCGGCCTGGTGCTGGAGCTCTCAGAGCAGGTGAGGGAAACGATTCAGCAGAAGATCTATGAGAACCTCGTGGCTAGGGGAGGGGCGTTCGCGTAAGAGATCAGAAGTGAACGCCCTTCAGCAGGTAGGCCATCGCCACAGCCTCCGTGCTCATCTCGTCGTTTCCGCCTGACCCGCCATCTCCTCCGCCATCCCCGTCCTTCTTCTTCGCCGCCTTCGAGTCCGGGAACAGCTGGTAGGCCTGGTTGAGCACCAGGTCCACCGTCTGGGGGCTCAACGCGTACAGCACCTCGCCGAAGGTGCCCAGGCGTGAGGCCTTGCGCTTGGGCTTGTCGATCATCGCGTCGCAGAGCATCTGGCCGGCCTCCTCCGGGGTCATCGTGGGGAAGGCCTTGTAGATGTCGGTGGGCGCGATCATCGGCGTGCGCACCAGCGGCATGTAGATCGTCGTGAACTTGACGTTGTCGGCCACGCACTCCGGCGCCGCACAGCGCGAGAAGGCGTCGAGCGCCGACTTCGAGGCCACGTAGGCCGAGAAGCGTGGCGTGTTGGTCTGCACCCCGATCGAGGACACGTTGATGATGTGGCCCGACTTGCGCTCGCGCATGCCCGGCATGAAGGCCATGATCAGCTTGAGTGCGCCGAAGTAGTTGAGCTGCATCGTGCGCTCGTAGTCGTGGAAGCGGTCATACGAGCGCGCCACCGAGCGCCGGATCGAGCGCCCGGCGTTGTTGATCAGGACGTCCACGCCGCCGTGCTCGTCCAGCACCTCGGCGGCCATCCGCTCGACGTCCTCGAGGTCGGACAGATCGGCGGGGTGCACGTGCGCGGTGCCCCCGGCCTCCTCCACCTGGCGGGCCACCTCTTCGAGCTTCTCGCGCGTGCGTGAGACGAGGATCACCGTTCCGCCGGCATCACCGATGCGCAGCGCGGTCTCCAGCCCGATGCCGCTCGACGCGCCGGTGATCAGCACCCGCTTGTCCTTGATGGCGGTGGCCAGCGAGCGGTCCCGGAACAGGTCCGGGTCCATGTTGCGCTCCCAGTAGTCCCACAGCTTGCCCGCGTAGGAGTCCAGCGGCGGCACCGCGATGCCCGTGCCCTGCAGGGCACGCTGGGTGTCGCGCGCGTCGAAGGTGCAGCGAAAGTCGCGTACCTCCATCGCCGCGGGCGGGATGCCCAGGTCGCCGTAGATCTGGTCGCGGATCTTCTTGACCGTGGGCAGGGCCATGATCCCCGAGCGCACCGGGGCGGGGATCGCCTTGGTCAGGTTCTCGTCCACCCGCATCGCCAGCTGGGGCGCGTGAGCGGCCTTGGCGAAGGTGTTCAGCGCCTCGCCGGTGGTCATCGGGTCGGGGTCGACCAGGTGGAAGGTGTCGCCGGGCAGCTCGTCGTCGGGGAGGTGGCCGATGTGGTCCATCGCTCCGGCCACGAAGTCCACCGGGACGATCGTGGTCTTGCCGCCCTCGGGACCCGCCAGCGGGAACCACGCGGGCAGCGCCCCGCGCATCTTCTTGAGCAGGTTGAACATGTAGTAGGGCCCGTCGACCTTGTCCATCACCCCGGTCTCGGAGTGGCCCACGACCATGCCGGGCCGGTAGACGAGCGTCTTGGCCTCGACGTTGCGTCGCACCATCGCCTCGGACTCGTACTTGGTCCGGTGGTAGTGGTGGGCCAGCTTCTGGTCCTCGTCGAACATGTCCTCCTGGAACACGCCCTTGTAGGAGCCGGCGACCGCTATCGAGCTCACGTGGTGGAAGCGCCCGACCTCGTGTGAGTTGGCGAAGTCGATGACGTTGCGGGTGCCCTGGACGTTCGCCTTCTCGGAGGACTCCTCGTCGGCCTCCATGTCGTAGACGGCGGCCATGTGGAAGAGGTGGTCGATCTTCTCGGAGAAGTCCTCGGCCCCCAGGTTCTCCTTGAACAGGTCGCCGGAGACCGGGACGATTCGCCCCTCGTCGGCGCCCAGGTTCTGGATCAGGGCGTCGATCTTGCCCCGCGAGCCCTCGCGGACCAGCACGTAGATCGTGCCGTCGCGCTTCAACAGCTCTTCCACCAGATGCCGGCCGATGAACCCGGTCGCACCCGTGACGAAGTAGTTCACGGCCAAAGTCCTCTTCTCCTCTTCTCCCTCGGGTTACCCGGTCCGCCACGACGGCGGCCGGGTCCGTGGAATCCCGGCGGCGAGTCTATGTCACGCGGCGTCCATGCCGGCTGATTGGTTTCATGGCCGGATGGCCGAGCGCACACTGACCCTGAAGGAGGCCGCCGAGGTCGCGGGGGTCTCGCCCGCGACGCTGCGGCGGTGGGGCCGGTCAGGGGTGATCCCCCAGATGAAGGGCAAGGCCGGCTCCGAGTGGCCCATCTCGGCGGCCGGGCACGCCCGCCTGGTGGCCCGCCTGCGCGAGCGCGGCCACACGCTGAAGAGCATCCGCGAGGCCAGCGAGGAGGGCCGGCTGGCCTCCAACCAGATCGAGCAGCTGTTCCCCGAGGTGCACGGCGAGCTGACCGTGGACGACGCGGCCAAGGCCACCGGCCTGGAGCCCGCCCTGATCGAGCGCTTCTGGACGAGCCTGGGCCTCCCCGCCCAGGGCCTCAACACGCTCACCGAGGAGGACCTCCAGGCGCTGCGCTACGCCGCCTCCATGCTCTCCTCCGGCTTCCCCCTGGTGGCCTTCCTCCAGCTCGCGCGCGTGTACGGCCAGGCGCTGGCCCAGATCGCCGACGCCGAGGTCCGGCTGTTTCACCTCTACGTGCACGAGCCGCTGATGCGCGAGGGCGTGCCCGGCACCCAGATGGCCGAGCAGATGGAGCACCTGGCCCGCGACCTGCTGCCGCTGGTCTCGCCGCTCATGGACTTCGTCCACCAGCGTTACCTGCAGCACTACATCGAGCAGGACGTGGTCGGTCACATGGAGCTCGAGACCGAGGACGGCGACACCGACCTCGGCCGCCTGCGGGTGGCGATCGCCTTCTGCGACCTGGCCGGCTACACCCGCTACACCGAGGAGCAGGGGGAGAACGAGGCGGTCTCGTTCGTGGAGCGGTTCGTGGAGGCGGTGGTCAACACGCTTCCCGAGGGGACTCGGGTGATCAAGACGATCGGCGACGAGGTGATGATCGTGGGCCAGGACGTCCAGTCCCTGACCGACTGGGCGGTGGGCTTCCCGACGCTGTTCGACGAGCGCCCCGAGCCGCGGATCGGCATCCACTACGGGGCCACGCTGTACCGCGACGGCGACTACTTCGGGCGCGAGGTGAACACCGCCTCACGCGTGGTGGCGCGCGCCCGCGGCGGCGAGGTGCTGGTCACCGACGCGGTGGTGGAGCGCGTGTCGGAGTCCGACCACCTGGTGTTCCAGGAGGTCGGCACGGTGAAGCTCAAGGGCTTCGACCAGCCGCGCCAGCTGTGTCGGGCGGTGCTGCCCGACCGCGACGGGCGCTGATGCGTGCCGCGGCGCTCGAGGCCGCCCGCCGCAGTGGGCTGGTGGTGGCGGGCGAGCCGCTGCTGGTGATGGTCTCCGGCGGCGCGGACTCGGTCTGCCTCCTGCACGTGGCCCTGACCCTCGAGGCGCGCGTCTCGGCGCTGCACGTGAACTACGGCCTGCGGACGGCGGCCGAGGGCGACGAGGCCCACTGCCGGGCACTGTGCGAGCGCCTGGGGGTCGAGCTGTTCGTGGAGCGGGCGTGGCTACCGGCGCAGGGCAACACCCAGGAGCAGGCCCGCGACGCGCGCTACGCCTTCGCGGAGCGCCTGGCCCGTGGCGACTACGCGGCGGCCCACACCGCCTCCGACCAGGCCGAGACCGTGCTCTACCGCCTGGCGGTCTCGCCGGGCCGGCGCGCGCTGCTGGGGATGGATCCGCGCAGGGGGCGGCTGGTGCGCCCCCTGCTCGAATGCGACAGCGAGGCCACCCGGGCGCACTGCCGCGGGAACGGCCTGACCTGGCGCGAGGACGAGTCCAACGAGGATTCCCGCTTCGCACGCGCGCGCGTGAGGCACCGTCTGCTGCCCGCGTTGCGGGAGGTGGCCGCGGGCGCCGAGCAGACGATCGCCGAGACCGCGCGCCTGCTGCGCGACGAGGCCCGGGTGCTCGACGAGGTGACCGCCCGGGCGATCGAGCGCCTGGGGGGCGGTCCCGCCGTGGAGCTCGCCGCCCTTCGGGCGCTGCCCGCTGCCACCGTGCGGCTCGTGCTGCGCTCGCTGGCCGAGCAGGCGGCGGGGCGGAGCGTCTCGCTGTCGAGCGCCCAGGTCGACGCCGTCGTGGCCCTGGGCGAGTCCGGCCGCTCGCGCTCGCTGGACCTGGGGGCGGGGCTGACCGCGGTCTGCGAGTACGGCACCCTGCGCTTTCGCCTCGGCGGCGAGCCGCCGGTGCCCGAGCCCGTCGACCTGGCGATCCCGGGCGCGGTGCGCTTCGGCGCCTGGGAGGTGGAGGCGCAGGTGGGTGCCGTCGCGGCCGAGGTCGCGATCGCCGCAGATGCGCTGGCGGGCCGAGCGCTCACCGTCCGCGGCTGGCGCGACGGTGACCGGATCCGGCCGCGGGGGGTGGGGGGCACCAAGACCTTGCAGGACCTGTTCACCGACCGCAAGGTGCCCCGCTCGCTGCGCCGCTCGCTGCCGTTGGTCACCTGCGGCGAGGACGTGGTCTGGGTGGCCGGTGTGGTGGTGGACGAGCGCTACGCTGCGCCGGATCCGGGTGTGTCCGAGGCGATCGGCCTGTCGGCGAGCCGGCGCTAGCCGTGCCCTCTGCGCCGTATAGCCTCCTCTCCTCGTGAAGGATCCCGAGATCGGCGAGATCCTCGTCCAGCAGGACGAGCTGGCCCACCGCGTGGTCGCCCTCGGCGAGCAGATCTCGGCCGACTACGCGGGGCGCAGCCTGCTGCTGGTCGGCGTGCTCAAGGGGGCGATGTTCTTCCTCTCCGACCTGATGCGGCGCCTGGACACCGACTGCGAGGTGGACTTCATGGCCGTGGCCTCCTACGGCTCCTCGACCAAGTCGAGCGGGGTGGTGCGGATACTCAAGGACCTGGACGCGCCGATCGAAGGGCGGCACGTGCTGATCGTGGAGGACATCGTCGACTCCGGCCTGACCCTCTCCTATCTGCTGCGCACGCTGAAGGCCCGCGAGCCCGCCAGCGTGGAGGTGTGCGCCCTGCTCACCAAGCCCGAGCGGCGCGAGGTGGACCTGCCGATCCGCTACACGGGCTTCGAGATCCCCAACCGGTTCGTGATCGGCTACGGCCTCGACCACGGCGAGCGGTTTCGCAACCTCCCCTACGTCGCGGTCCTCGCCGACGGCGCCTGACCGGGGCTCAAGACCCACTCCGGCGGCGCCGAGTACCCCTGCAGAGGGCCGCTACCCCCTTGCTAGGCTCATGTTTCTCCGGGCAGCGGAAATCTTTCCATGAGCAGATTCTTCAAGAGCGCGGCGTTCCCCATCCTGATCGTCATCGTGCTGGCGTTTTTCGCCAACAAGGTGATCAGCCCGGGCGGCCACCAGAAGGACCCCGACTACTCCCAGTTCCTGTCCCAGGTGGACCGCGGGAAGGTCCAGCGGGTCACGCTGAACACGAAGAACAACAAGATCGACGTGGAGCTCAAGGCGGCTAGCACCGGACCGGGCAAGAAGTACTCGACCGCCTATCCGGACAACACGGAGCAGAACCTGGTCAACACACTCCGCTCGGAGAAGGTCACGATCAACACCAAGACCAAGTCGGGCAGCGTCTGGTCCACCGCCCTGGTCTACATCCTGCCGTTCGTGATCTTCCTGCTGTTCTGGCTGTTCATCATCAACCAGATGCAGGGCGGCGGGTCGAAGGTCATGTCCTTCGGCAAGTCGCGCGCGAAGCGGATGTCCGTGGACGCGCCGAAGATCACCTTCCGCGACGTGGCCGGCGTCGACGAGGCCGTGGAGGAGCTCCACGAGATCAAGGAGTTCCTGGAGAACCCCAAGAAGTTCCAGGCGCTGGGGGCGCGCATCCCCAAGGGAGTGCTGCTCTACGGCCCGCCGGGCACCGGCAAGACGCTGCTGGCCCGCGCGGTCGCCGGCGAGGCCGGTGTGCCCTTCTTCTCCATCTCGGGCTCGGACTTCGTCGAGATGTTCGTGGGCGTGGGCGCCTCGCGCGTGCGTGACCTGTTCGAGCAGGCCAAGCAGAACTCCCCCTGCATCATCTTCATGGACGAGATCGACGCCGTCGGGCGCCACCGCGGCGCCGGCCTGGGCGGAGGCCACGACGAGCGCGAGCAGACCCTGAACCAGCTCCTGGTGGAGATGGACGGGTTCACGATGACCGACAACATCATTTTGATCGCCGCCACCAACCGGCCCGACATCCTGGACCCCGCCCTGCTGCGCCCCGGCCGCTTCGACCGCCAGATCGTGGTCGACCGCCCGGACCGCAAGGGCCGCGCCAAGATCCTCGAGGTCCACACCCGCGGCAAGCCCCTGGCCAAGGTCATTGACCTGGACAACCTGGCCGCCCAGACGCCCGGCTTCACCGGGGCGGACCTGCAGAACCTGGTCAACGAGGCCGCGCTGCTCGCGGCCCGCACCGGGAAGCGCGAGATCGACCACGTGCAGCTCGAAGAGGGGATCATGCGGGTGATCGCCGGCCCGGAGAAGAAGACCCGGGTGATGAGCGAGAAGGAGCGCCGGATCACCGCCTACCACGAGATGGGCCACGCGCTCGTCGCGCACTACCTCGAGAACACCGATCCGGTGCACAAGATCTCCGTGATCTCCCGGGGCCAGGCGCTGGGCTACACGATCTCGCTGCCCACCGAGGACAAGTTCCTGACCACGCGCGCCGAGCTGCAGGACACGATGGCGATGACCCTGGGCGGGCGCGCGGCGGAGGAGCTGGTCTTCCAGGAGGTCACCACCGGTGCCTCCAACGACCTGGAGAAGGTCACCGCCACGGCAAAGCAGATGGTCATGCGCTTCGGCATGTCCGAGAAGCTCGGGCCGCGGACCTTCGGCCACGACCACGGCCAGCCGTTCCTGGGGCGCGAGTTCTCCTCCGAGCCCGACTACTCCGACGACGTGGCGCGCGAGATCGACTCCGAGGTGCGGCGGGTGGTCGAGGACGCCCACCAGTCCGCCCGCGACATCCTGGACCGCTACTCCGACGCGCTGGCCAAGACCTCGGAGATACTGCTCAAGCGCGAGACGATCGAGCGCGAGCAGTTCATCGACCTGCTCGACGGCAAGAACGAGCTGGAGGTGTTCGGTCCCGACGAGCCCGTGGTGCCCCGCGGCACTCCGCCGGCCGAGCCCCAGCCGCCGGCGCGCAAGCCCGAGCGCGCGCCCAAGCCGCTTCCCCGCCCCGGCCTGGCCGGCGGCACCGCCGACATGCGCGCCGACCGCCCCGAGCGGTCCGACCTCTCCTGACCTGACCGGGTCGGCCACCCCCTTCGACGACTACGTCGCCGCGTGGAACGCCGGCGACCTCGAGGCCTGGATCGCGGTGCACTCCGGCGACGTGGAGTACGTCTCGCTGGCCACCGGCGAGCCGCGCGTCTTCCGCGGCGGGGAGGGGCTGCGCGAGGTCTGGCGGGAGAGCCGGGCCAACTGGGACCAGTTCGAGCTCTCGGTGGTCGATACCCGGGACGGCCAAGGTCGTCAGGGCACAGGCGAGGAGGAAGGGACCATCGAGGTCGGCTTCCGCGGGATCGAGGCCGCTCGGGGCATCCAGCTCGCGGGCGTGCTGTGGTTCCGTGTGGACGAGAGCGAGGGCCGGATCGCGCGGATCTGGTCCGCGCTGGACGCGGGCCTGCTCCCTAGCGGCTGAGCCGGCCGAAGTCGGCGGTGTAGGTCACACCCCGGCGGCCGAACGGTGCGCCACCGTAGATGCCGAAGCCGACCTCGCGGAAGCCCGGCCGCAGGATGTTCATCCGGTGCGGGGTGCTGTGCATCCAGGCCTTGTGGATCGCGAGCGGCGACGCCGCCCGGCCCCGACCGAAGCCGATGTTCTCGCCGACGAGCCAGGAACCGCCGTGGGGGGGCAGGTAGCGCGAGTGCCTCAGCCGGGCGCTCAGGCTGAGGGCCCCCGGCCCCACGTGCCCGAAGAAGCGCAGGCGCACCATGCGCCGGGAGTGCCCGAGCGCGGCCTGGCTGAGCCGCTCGTTGGCTCGCATCGGGCGCAGCCCCCGGCGGGCGCGCTCGTAGTTGTTCAGGCACAGCAATGATCCGCCCGCCTTCGCCCGGCTCACGGCGGTGTCGTGCACCCTGTCGGCTGCACCGGGGCAGCGCAGGGCGGCGTCCTGCGCGGGGATCGGCAGGTCCGGCAGCGCGCCGGGAGGCTGGGGCACGGCGCCCAGCCCGGGCAGCCGCGGGACGGGCAGCGCCGGGGTGAGCGACAGCGGCGGGGCGAGGACGAGCGGCCTTGGCGTTGCTCCCGGCCCGACCACGTCGGCGGCGATGCGCTGGAGCGTGCTGGTCGGGTCCGGCGCGCAGCCGCCCGAGGTGACCGTGGCCGCCAGGTCCTTGCGCCCGGTCGAGGTGAAGGTGTGGGGGGCCGAGAGCGAGACCGGCCCGGCGGGCGACAGCACGCGCCCGGTGGAGTCGATCGCGCACGAGCTGAGCCCGAAGCCGCCACCGGAGCCGAAGCCCACGACCATGCCCGTCACCGGCGCCGCAAGGTCCGAGGCACGCAGGCGGAAGTCCAGCGGAGTCCCCGACACGGCGCTCGGCGCGAACCTCGCCGACAGGACGCGCGGCGCCGCCTCCGCCGTCTGCGCGGGAACCAGAGCCGCCGCGCTCCCGACGATCGCGACGAGGACCGCGACCGTGCGTGTGATCCCAGCATCCATGCTGTCCCCCTCGGGTTCCTCCCGCATCGTGCGGGGATATCGCGTCAAGGTAGGGCGGATACGACGAAGCGCCAATGCCGGCGGCGGGCCCCAGACCGAGGGGCGACATACTCCGGCGACCATGGACTCGCCGTTGATCATGGGCGTGGTCAACGTCACGCCCGACTCCTTCTCCGACGGCGGGCAATTCCTGGACGCCTCGGCGGCGATCGCCCACGGTCGCCGGCTGGCCGAGGAGGGGGCGCAGGTTCTCGACGTCGGGGGCGAGTCCACCCGCCCGGGGGCCGAGCCGGTGTCCGCCGGGGAGGAGCTGCGACGGGTCGTACCGGTGATCGAGGGCCTCGCGCCGCTCGGCGCGCGCATCTCGATCGACACCACCAAGGCCGCCGTGGCCGAAGCGGCGCTCGACGCCGGGGCCACGGTCGTCAACGACGTGTCCGCGCTTCGCTTCGACCCCGACCTGGCCGCGCTGGTGGCCCGGAGCGGCGCGGGGTGCTGTCTCATGCACATGCTCGGCGAGCCGCGGACGATGCAGGAGGACCCGCGCTACGACGACGTCGTCTCCGACGTCAAGGCCTTCCTGGAGGAGCGCCTGGCCTTCGCCGTAGAGGCGGGGATCGACGAGGATCGGGTGTGGCTCGATCCGGGCATCGGCTTCGGAAAGACCGTGGAGCACAACCTCGAGCTGTTGGCCCGGCTCGAGGAGATCGTCGCCATCGGCCGGCCGGTGGTTGTGGGGACGAGCCGCAAGAGCTTCCTCAGCCGCCTGACCGGGGACCGCCCCGCCGACGCACGCCTGCCGGGCACCATCGCCACCAACGTACTGGCTCTGGAGCGGGGCGCCCAGGTGTTCCGCGTGCACGATGTCGCCCCTATCGCGGACGCCCTGGCGGTGGCCGGTGCTACGGTCGCCGCCAGCCGGCGGCAGCGAGCGCGACACGCCTGATCCCATGGAACCCGACGAGGACCCAGAGCACGAGGGCTACGACGACGACGAGGGCGTCCCGGCGCCCACGGTCACTGTGGAGATCTCGGGGCTGTCGCTGTTCACCCGCCACGGCATCTCGGAGGCCGAGCGCGAACTGGGCCAGCGGCTGGTGGTGGACGTGGCCTTCGAGCTCGCCGACTGCGACGCCCTGGTGACCGACCGCATCGAGGACACCGTGGACTACGCCGATGCCTGCGAGCAGGTGGCGTTGGCCGCCCAGGAGCGCTCGTATCGCACGCTCGAGCGGCTGTGCGCAGCGATCGCCGACCGGCTGATGGAGCGCTACGGGGCCGACTCGGTCCGGGTCAAGGCCGCAAAGCCCGAGCCGCCGATGGCGCTTCCGGTGGACGAGGTCTCGGTCGAGGTGTGGCGGGAGGCCTGAGCGCGGTGGTCAGCGCGGGGCGACGTCAGGCAGAACGGTTGGCAGCAGGAGGTCGAGCCTGGGCAGCGTCACCGGGCCGGACAGCGGCTGGCCGAGGCCCTGGGTGGTGTCGATGATCTGCTGCGCCGGGTTGCTCGGCGTCGAGGGCGGCTGGAGCTGGGGCCCGGTGGGCGCCTGCACCGGGCCCGGCGCGGGCGACTGCCCCGGGCTCGAGGGCCGGTCGCCGCCATTTGGCTGGGTGGGCGTGAGCGACGGGGTACGCGAAGGCGGCGTGCCCGTCGTGGGCGTGGTGCGCAGCGGCTGCCCGTTGTTCGCCGGGGCCTGGCGCCGCGGCGCGGTCGCCCCACCCCGTGCTGACGAGCGCCGGCTCGGAGCGGCGGGCGGGGTATCGCGCGTCAGCGCAGCCACATCGGACGAGGGCGAGCTGGCGGTGGCCTGGCTGGCGGCGAGCTCGGCCGGCGGCACCGATGGCCCGGCCGCGATCTGGCCCAGCGATCCGATCCCGCCCAGTCCGCCTCCGGCGGCCAGCAGGACGGCCGCCACGAGCAGCACGGCGGGTGCGATCAGCGTCGCGCCGGCGGCGCGCGCTGCCTGTCTCCTCCACGTGCGGACGAGGTCCACGCCCCCATGGTAGAGCGCCACGGGCGTGGCGGCAGCGGTCGGCGCGCCGGGCGCGGACGTCCGTCGCTGGCCCGGACGCTCACCTTCGCGCTGCTCGGCCTGGTCCTGGTGCTGGCCCTGATCGCGGCCGCCGGCATCGGCGGGATCTACAGCGCCCGCCAGGACTACGAGGACTCGCTGGCCCGCTCCTATGAGCTGGAGACCGCGTCCTCGGCGCTCTACGCGGCGAACGTGGTGGAACAGGCCGCCGCCCAGCAGACCGGGCGCGGCGCCTCCCGGCTGGTGCGCCAGGCGGGGCGCGCGTACGACTCCCGCGCCGGCGCCACCGCGCCATTGGCGCGCGACGATCCCGCCAGCGCCCGGGCGCTGGCCCGGGCCGGCTCGGCCGAGCGGCGCGCGCGCCGGCTGGCGGCGAGCGGCGGCCGCCGTCTCCAGCGCGCTCCGGTACGCCGGCGCCGGCGCGCCGCGTTCGCTGCCGCTCGCAGCTCGCTGCAGCAGCTCGGCTCACGGCAGGCCGGCCGCCGCGCCCAGGCGCGCGACCGGGCGCGCGACGACACCCGCGCCGCCGCGCTCACGGCCGGCGGAGCCGGGCTGCTCGCCATCCTCGGGGCGCTGGCGCTGGTGGCCTTCCTCACCTCCACGATCCGGCGGCCGCTGTCCGACCTGGTCGAGGCCACCCGCAGGCTGGCGGCCGGCGACCTGGCCCAGCGCGTCGACCCCGCCGGTCCGCGCGAGCTCGTCCAGCTCGACGCCGCGTTCAACGAGATGGCCGAGGGGCTCCAGGAGGCCCAGGCGCGGCTGGAGGCCGAGCGGGCCAAGCTGGAGGTGACGATCGACTCGCTGGGCGATGCCCTGGTGGTCACCGACGGGGACGGCATGGTCAGCGCCGCCAACCCGCGCGCGGCCGAGCTGGTGCCGATGCTGTCGGTCGGGGCTGACGCGCACGCGAAGGAGAGTCCGCTGCCCGCGGTCGACCGCGGGCTGGCCGACGACGTGGCCGCCGAGGTGGGCGGACGCAGCCTGTCGATCACCGCGGGCCGCCTGCCCGACCTGGGCGACGGGGGTGGGGTGGCCTGGACCATCCGCGATGTCTCCGAGCGCGCCCGGCTCGAGCGGATGAAGACCGACTTCGTGGCCACGGCCTCGCACGAGCTGCGCAGCCCGCTCACCTCGATCAAGGGCTTCGTGGAGCTGCTCGGGCGCTCCGAGGCGCTCGGCGACCGAGAGCGCGAGTTCGTGGACGTGGTGCTCCAGAGCACCGACCGCCTGGTGGAGCTGGTCAACGACCTGCTCGACGTGGCCCGCCTGGAGGCCGGCCGCATGGAGATCCACCCCAGCCTGTTCGACGTGAGCAAGGTGATCGAGGAGGTGGCCCAGCTCCTCACTCCGCGGATGGACGACAAGGAGCAGAAGCTCGTGCTCGACCTGCCGCCCGGGTTGCCCAAGGTGCTGGCCGACCCGGTGCGCGTGCGCCAGATCATGACCAACCTGGTCTCCAATGCGCACCAGTACTCCGGCGTGGGCTCCCGCATCACGGTGACCGCCGACGGCGATCGCGAGGAGGTGGAGCTCTCGGTGGCCGACACCGGCCGCGGCATGAGCCAGGAGGACATGGGGCGCGTGTTCGACCGCTTCGTCCGCCGCGACGACGCGCTCGGGGGGACCGGCCTCGGGCTGTCCATCGTGCGTTCCCTGACCGAGCTGCAGGGCGGCAACGTGGAGGTGGCCAGCACGGTGGGCGAGGGGACCGTTTTCACCGTGCGGCTGCCCGCTGAGGGCTCGGGCTCCGAGGCCTCGCGTCGCGCCGTCGCCGGGCGACGGGTGCTAGTGGTGACCCCCCGCCCCGAGCTGGGCCGCGAGCTGCTCGCCGCGCTCGAGAGCCGCGGCGCGGCGGGATCGGTGGCCGACGCCACCGCCGGCGTGCGCGAGCGCTTGCGCGAGGAGCGCTACGAGGCGATGGTGCTCGACGCGGAGGGCTTTGGCGACGAGGCGATGGGGCTGCTCGGACAGATGCGCGAGGACCCGGACACCGACCGCTCGCCTGTGGCCGTGGTGTGTACCCGCGACCAGGACGAACGGCTGGCCGGGGAGTGGCGACTGCGGGCCGACGCCGTGGATGACGCCGATGTCCTGGCCGGCACCCTGGGTGCCGCGATCCTGGCCGAGCGCTCGCGCGTGCTGGTGGTCGGCCGCTCATCGGTGCGCGAGCTGGTGGAGGCCGAGCTGTTGCGCGTGGGCTTGGACCACGAGTGGGTCACGAGCGGCACCGCGGCCGCGCAGGCCTGCCGGGGCAACCGTTTCGAGGTGGCCCTGGTCGACGCCGGGCTGCGCGCGATGGAGGACGCCGTCGCGGCGCTCGACCTGCGCGGTCGGCGCCACGGCCGAGGGGTGGTCGTGTTCGGCGAGCAGGCCGGTGATTCCTCGGCCTCCCTGCCCGGCGTGGCGGCCGCGGTGCCGGTCGAGAAGGCCGGCGACGCGGCGCTCACCGCCCTAGGGCGGTGATCCGATGAGTCGTTGCGCCCTGCCAGTGGGTAAGGGACTACCCTGTGAGCGGGGGAGGCATGGGAAAGTCGTTCATCAGGACCGATACGGTGCCCGCCAGGGAAGGTGGGATGAGTGGCGTGCAGGTGCGCGAGTTGCGCGACGAGCTTGAGCGCGAACGCGCCGAGGGCCGTGAGCGCGAACGCCAGCTCGAGCGCTACGCCTCGGATTTGAGCGACATCTTCAAGGCCGAGCGGAGGCGCTCGGACCAGCTGCGCGACTCCTACGTCGCCACGGTGCGCGCGCTGACCAACGCGGTCGAGGCGCGCGACGCCTACACCGGCAAGCACACCGAGCGCGTGGCCGCCTACGGGCTCGAGCTGGCCCGCCGGATATCGCCGGCGCTGGCCGCCGACCCCCAGACCGAGTTCGGCTTCCTGCTCCACGACGTCGGCAAGGTGGCGATTCCCGACGAGGTCCTGCACAAGGCCGGCGACCTGACCGCCGCGGAGGAGGCGCTCATGCGCCGCCACCCCGAGATCGGCCAGGAGATGGTGTCCCACGTGGACTTCCTGGACGCCGCCTCGCTGACCGTGCGTCACCACCACGAGCGCTGGGACGGCGGCGGTTATCCCGACGGCCTGGCCGAGCGCGAGATCCCGTTGGCCGCCCGCATCTTCGCCGTGGGCGATGCGCTGGACGCCATGACCACCGACCGTCCGTACCGCCCCGGGGTCACGTTCGCCGACGCCCGGGCGAAGATCGACGCAGGGGCCGGCACGCAGTGGGACCCAGCGGTGGTCGAGGTGCTCGACCGCATCCCCAACGAGCTGCTCGAGCGGCTGCGGGCCGAGATCGGCTAGCCATGGCAGGCGTCCTGGTCGTGGATGACGACCCCTTCATCCGCAAGCTGATCGTCACGACGCTCGAGGACGTGGCCCGCCAGACCCCGGTCGAGGCCGGCGACGGCGAGGAGGCCGTGCTCGTGAACCAGCAGCAGAGTCCCGAGATCGTCTTCCTCGACCTGAACATGCCGCGCATGGGGGGGCTCGAGGCCTGCCGCCAGATGCGGGCACAGGGCAAGTCCCAGCCGACGATCGTGGTGCTCACCGCATTCCCCGGGGACGAGAACGAGCGCGCAGCCGAGGAGGCGGGCGCGGACCTCTTCCTGACCAAGCCGTTCAGCCCGCTGGAGCTGCTCAACCTGGTCACCGACATCGGCCGCGCCTGAGTGCGCGGCTTCCTCGGGCTGGGCTCCAACGAGGGGGACCGGCTGGTGGCCCTGGAGACCGCCCGCGCGGCGTTGCCTGCCTACGGGGTGGAGGTCACGCGCTCCTCATCGGCGTACGAGACCGCCCCCCAGGGCGAGGTGACCGACCAGCCCGACTTCCTCAACGCCTGCCTCGAGGTGGAGACCGGCCTGGACCCCGAGTCGCTGCTCGACGTGTGCAAGGAGGTCGAGCTTGCCATGGGCCGCGATCCCGCGGGCGTGCGCCACGGACCGCGGCCGATCGACGTGGACGTGCTGCTGCTGGGAGGCCTCGAGCACTTCTCCGAGCGCCTGACCCTGCCCCACCCGGAGGTGACCGCTCGCCGGTTCGTGCTCGAGCCGCTGGTGGAGCTCGACCGCACCCTCGCGCTCCCCGACGGCCGGGCGCTGGAGCCGTTGCTCGACGCCGTGGCCGACCAGCCGGTCGCCCGCGTCGCGGACTTCTGATCCCCCCCGTTCGGGGGTTGTTGGGGCCGCGCGCGTAGGCACCGCGCCCTGGGCCCGCCAATCTCCCGGGTGTGATCGAGACCACGGAGACAGCCTCCTTCCGCGGTGACGACGAGCCGTGCCTGGTCGAGGCCTCGCTGGCCTGCCGCGTGTGCCTGTCGGGCGACGTGGAGTGGCACCTGCGCGAGCGCGACTGGGATGCCGAGGTGGTCTGCCGCTGTGCGAGTTGCGGCGACGTGCGCGTGGTGTCGCTGACCGGCGAGCAGGTGCTTCGCCTGTCGCTGGACCGCCAGATCGCCCACCACGCCTGAGTTGCCCGTCACGCAGCGCGCGTTCGGTGTAGACCATCTGTGGTGAGCGTTCCCGAGCGTGTGCCCTCGACCCAGCCGCTCGACGTGGTCGTCGAGCTGATCTCGCGCGTCGACGGCGCGGCCCAGGACACCCCGCGCGCGTTCTACGACCGCCTGTGCGAGGGGCTGTGCCGGCTCACGTCGATGACCCGGGCCGGGCTGATGCTCTATGACGACACGCGCAAGATCGTCCTCCCCGCGGGAGCACACGGGATGGCGCCCGGCCTGCTCGACCAGGTGCGCGGCACACTCGAGGAGACACCGTTGGCGCAGCGGGCCCTGGCGGAGGATCGCGTGGTGGTGGTGGCCGAGGACCTGGCCGACCAGATCCCCGCGCGCTACGCCGAGTTCCCCGGTGTGACCACGCTGACGTGCACGCCGGTGTCGGCGGCCGGCCGCTGGCTGGGCGTGATCTTCGCCGACCGTGGCGGCGAGCGCTTCGACCTCCACGCCGACGAGGCGCACGCGATGTGGACCCTGGGCAAGACCGCCGCGCTGGCGGCAAGCGTGCGGATGGGCACCACTGCGCACGAGCGCTCGCGATTGCTGGCCCAGCGCGTCGACCTGGCCCGCGAGGTGCACGACCGGGTCATGCAGCGGCTGTTCGGGGTCTCGCTCGTCCTGGGCTCCGACACGGACCTGGGGCCCGCCGAGCGCTCCCGCGCCGCCGACGAGCTGCAGGCGGCGGTGGCCGATCTGCGCACCGTCCTCGCGCGCTCGCCCGACTCCCCGGGCTCGGAGCCCGACACCACCCTGCGCGCCGAGCTCGACCGGCTGGCGGCCCACTACGACCACCGGATCGAGGTGGACTGGGACGACGGCCTGCGGGTGCCCGGCCACCTGGAGGGCCTGGCCCAGTCGGTGCTTGCCGAGGCGCTCCGAAACGCCCACCGCCACGCCCGGCCGGACTGGATCAAGGTGAGCGTGGACGCCCCCGGCGAGGCGTTCGCACTGGAGGTGGCCAACGACGGTGCGGGTGCCTCGACCCACCGGCGGGGCGCCGGCATGGGGCTGCGCCTGGCCGCCCTCGATGCCCTGGCCCGGGGCGGTGTGCTGGAGTTCGGTCGCGCGGAGGAGGGGCTGTGGCGGGTACGGCTGGTGGTGCCGAGAGAGGCCTCGGCGTGAGCACGACGCAGCGTCTGCGGGTGCTGGTGGTGGACGACCACGACGTGGTGCACTGGGGCTTTCGGCTGCTGCTGGCCGAGCAGCCGTGGGTCGAGCGCTGCCTGGCCGCGCACGACCCGGACGAGGCGATCACCATGGCCCGGCGCTACGAGCCGCACGTGGCCATGGTCGACCTGTTCCTGGGGTCGCGCTCGGGCGCCGAGCTGTGCACCTCGCTTCGCCGCGAATCGCCGAGCACCCGCGTGCTGCTGATCTCGGGCGCGGGTTGGATATCGCCGCAGGCGGCCCGGGCGGCGGGAGCGTCGGGCTTCCTCTCCAAGGACTCGAGCGCCGAGGCCGTGGCCGACGCCGTGCGGGCCGTCGGCGAGGGTCGCAGCGCGTTCGCGCCCGCGCCCCGCGAGCCCGCGGCGCCCCTCTCCCCGCGGGAGCGCGAGGTTCTCGGCCTGATGGCCGCCGGCGCCACCAACCGCGAGATCGCCGCCAGCCTCCATCTGTCGCCACACACGGTGAAGGAGCACACCGGCCGGCTGTACCGCAAGCTCGGTGCCCGCAACCGGGCCGAGGCCGTGCGCCGCGCCGAGCGGCTCGGGCTCAGCTCCTAGGCCGGGTCGCCATCGACTCGATCCAGGCGGCCAGGCACGGCCGGCCTTCGAGGTGCTGGTGCTCGTCGCAGACCTCGTGGAAGAGGTCGGGGTCCTTGGGGTCGCGGCCGGCGGCGTACTTGAGGAACGGATAGGCGGCGCAGTCGGCCGCCGAGAAGGATCCGAGCAGATGGTCGCGGCCCTGCAAGAGCGACTCGAACAGGTCGAGGTGGCCGTCCATCGTCTGGCCCAGGGCCGCGATCCGCTCGGCATCGGGCTCGCCGCCGCGCAGCCCGGCCTCGATCGCGTTGGGCGCCACCTTCCACACGCGGTCGAACCAGTCCAGGAACAGGTCCAGCTCTGCTCGGGGGGCGGGCTCGGCGGGAAAGAGCGGCGGGTCGGGCCACCGCCGTTCGAGGTGGCGGAGGATGGCCAGGGAGTCGAAGACCACTGTGCCGTCGTCGTCGATCACCGGCACGAGGCCCTGGCCGCTGACCGCGACCACCGGCGAGCGGTCGGAGTACTCGATCCACACCGACTGAACGTGGTCCAAGAGCCCCTTGTGTGCCAGCGCGAGGGTCACGCGCTCGACGTTGGCCGACCAGGGCGCGCGGTACAGGCGGATCACGCCGGGCATGTTCGTGGCCGGCGCCCCGCGGCACCAGTCCGATCCCTGTTGGCAGCCATCACCGTCGCTGATGGGATGATCCCGCGCATGCTTCTGGCCATCGACGTAGGAAACACCCAGACCCACGTCGGCCTGTTCGACGACACCGACCTGCTCGAGCACTGGCGAGCGCATACCTCGCGCACGGCCACTGCGGACGAGCTGGCCGTGTCGGTGTCGGCGCTGCTCGGCCTGCGCGGTTCCGGGCTGTCCGACATCGACTCGCTCATGGTCTCGTGCGTGGTGCCCGCGCTCTCCCAGGAGTACGACCAGCTGATCATGCGCTACCTCGACGGCAAGGGCGCGCTGGTGGGCCCGGCGATGAAGACGGGCATGCCGATCCGGATCGACAACCCCCACGAGCTCGGCGCCGACCGGCTGGTCAACGCGGTGGCCGCCTACGAGCGGATCGGCGCGCCGTGCATCGCGGTCGACTTCGGGACCGCGGTCAACTACGACGTCGTCTCGGGCGAGGGCGAGTACCTGGGCGGCGTGATCGCCCCCGGGGTTGAGATCTCGCTGGAGGCGCTGTCCCAGCGCGCGGCCGCCCTCCCGCGCGTGCGCCTGGGAGCGCCGCCCTCGCCGATCGGCCACGGCACCATCGAGGCGATCCAGTCCGGGGTGGTCTACGGATACGCCGGCCAGGTGGACGGTCTCGTCGCCCGCCTGCGGGAGGAGATGGGCGAGGAGGCCACCGCGATCGCCACCGGGGGCTTCGCCGGTGTGATCGTCCCCCACTGCGAGCAGATCGACGAGGTCGACGACCTGCTGACGCTGCAGGGCCTGCGGATCATCTTCGAGCGCAACCGGCCCTGATCCTGGGGGCGTCCCGGTCCAGCTAGCCTTCCGCCGGTGCTGTTGGCCAACATCCTCGCCCCGCTGACCAACATCGAGGAGTGGATCCTCGAGCGCCTGCACAGCATCGGCCTGGGCTGGGGGCTGGCGATCGTCGGCCTGGTGATCCTCGTGCGCCTGTGCACGCTTCCGCTGGTGGTGCGCCAGTTCCGCTCCCAGCGCGAGCTGCGCGAGCACATGCCGGAGATGAAGAAGCTCCAGGAGCGCCACAAGGACGACAAGCAGCGCCTCCAGAAGGAGATGCAGGCCTACTACCGCGAGCACGGGATCAACCCGCTGGCCTCCTTCGCGCCGCTGCTGGTGCAAATCCCCGTCTTCATCTCGCTCTACTTCCTGATGCGCAAGGACGTGAAGAGCGGCCTGTTCGGCACCGACGGCTTCCTGTTCATCCCCCACTTGACCGAGAAGCCGGTGGGAGCCGTGCTGATAGCCCTCATACTCGCCTACCTGGCCTCGCAGATAACCGGCAGCCTGGTGGCCACGCGGGCCATGAAGGGTGGCCAGAAGGGGCTGATGCTGGCCCTGCCGCTGCTATTCGTGGGCGTGGTGGCGCGCTTCCCCGCCGGCCTCGCCATCTACTGGATCACCACCAGCCTGTGGACGCTCGGTCAGCAGCTCGTGATGTGGCGGGTACAGCCCAACATGGCGCCCACCAGCCTGTCCTCGGCGATGTCGATGGAATCGGGCGGCTCGCTGTCAATGGACGACCTGGGCTCCGGGAGCGCGGGCACCAGCGGCAACGGCAACAGCAACGGCTCGACCGCGCGCAAGCCACCGCCACCGCGCAAGCGCAAGAAGAAGAAGGCCCACGGCCGCCGCCGGTGAGGCCCTCGATGCGGTGCTCCGTGGCACCCTGTGGGGACGTGAAGCGCTCGCTCACAGACCCCTGGACGCTGGCCGGGCACGAGCTGCCCAACCGGCTCGTGCTGGCCCCACTCGCCGGGATCGGCAACTGGTTCGTGCGCGTTCAGGCCCGTCGCTACGGCGCCGGGCTGGTGGTCTCGGAGATGGTGTCGTCCTTCGGCCTCAAGCACGGCAACGAGCGCACGCTGCGCGAGTTCCTGCGCATCGACCCCTCCGAGCACCCGGTCTCCATGCAGCTGTTCGGACACGACGCCGACGTGATGCGCGAGGCCTCCGCGCTCGTGGCCGAGGCCGGCGCTGACATCGTCGACCTGAACATGGGCTGTCCGGTACGCAAAGTGTGCAAGACCGGCGCCGGCGCCGCCCTGCTCGAGGACCCCGACAAGGCCGTGGCGATCGCCCGGGCCGCCCGCGAGGGCAGCGGCCTGCCCGTCACCGTGAAGCTGCGCCCGGGCCAGCGTCCCGGAGATCGCGCCGGCGTGCACCTCGCCCGCCGTCTGGTGGAGGAGGCCGGCGTGGCCGGAATCGCCTTCCACCCCCGCCACGCCTCCCAGCAGCACAAGGGCAAGCCCGACTACGAGCTGGCACGCGAGGTCGTCGAGGCGCTCGACGTGCCCGTGATCGTGTCCGGTGGCCTGCTCTCCGACGATCGCGCCCAGGAGGCGCTGGACGCCTCGGGGGCCGAGGCGGTGATGATCGCGCGCGGCTCGCTGGGCAACCCGTGGCGCTTCGAGCGCCTGCTGGGCCGGCGCGAGGGCGAGCCCTCCGCGCGAGAGGTGGTGGCCGAGCTGCGCTGGGTGATCGACCGCGCCGAGGAGCATCTGGGCGCCGATCGCGCCGGGCGCTACCTGCGCAAGTTCTACCCCTGGTACGCGGAGCGCCTCCAGCTGCCCAAGCGCCTGCACAACGAGCTGGTCACCGCGCCGGACACGGGCGCCGCCCGGGCCGTACTGGTGCGGATCGAGGCCGCGTCAGAGCTGGTCGCGGCGGCCTGAGCCAGCCCGTGCGGGCCGCCGGAGGCGGTTGCTAGACTGCCGCGGCTCTTAGCCGCTCCAACGCCTGTCGAAAGCCCACGAGAAATGCCCAGAGAGACACTGCTGACCCCCCAAGGCCTGGAAGAGCTCAAGGTCAAGATCGAGCACCTTTCCAAGGACCGCCGCCGCGAGGTGGCCGACCGCATCCGCGATGCCCGCGACTTCGGCGACATCACCGAGAACTCCGAGTACGACGACGCCAAGAACGAGCAGGCGATGCTCGAGAAGCAGATCTCCGACCTCGAGGACAAGCTGCGCAACTCCCGCGTGATCGACGAGTCCGAGGTGACCACTGAGGCCGTGGGCGTGGGCGTGACCGTGCACGTCAAGGACCAGAAGACCGACAAGTCGACCAAGTTCAAGATCGTCGGATCGGCCGAGGCCGACCCCGCCGACCAGAAGCTCTCGAACGAGTCGCCGGTCGGCAAGGCGCTCATGGGCCACAAGCGCGGCGAGGTCGTGTCGGTGCCCGTCCCGCGCGGCCCGGCGCGCAAGCTGAAGATCACCAAGATCGAGGCGGCCTAGCCCGCCGGGGAGCCTCGCGTAGGCTCCCCGGCCGATGGACGACGACCGGCGAGGCAAGCTCAACGCGCTGCGCGAGCAGGGCATCGACCCCTTCCCGCACGCCTACCCCGGCGTCCAGCCCGCGCAGTCGATCGCCACGGCCCACGCCGACCTGGAGGCCGGCGACGAGACCGACGTGGCCTACCGGGTGGCGGGACGGCTGACCGGCCGGCGCGAGTTCGGGAAGGCCGCCTTCCTCGACGTGACGGACCGCTCGGGCAAGATCCAGGTCCAGGCGCGCAAGGACGACCTGGGCGAGGAGTCCTTCGCGCGGATCACCTCGCTCGACCTGGGCGACCTGCTCGGCGTGGACGGCACGGCCTTCAAGTCGCGCCGCGGTGAGCTGACGCTGCGGACCACGGACTGGAAGCTGCTGGCCAAGTCGCTGCTCGCCCCGCCGGACAAGTTCCACGGCCTGGAGGACACAGAGACCCGCTACCGCCGCCGCGAGCTCGACCTGATCGCCAACCCCGAGGCGCGTGAGCTGTTCATCCTACGCTCGAAGGTGATCGCCGCCGTGCGCCGCTGGCTCGATCAGCGCGGGTTCCTCGAGGTGGAGACCCCGGTTCTGCAACCGCTGTACGGCGGCGCGCTGGCCCGCCCGTTCACCACCCACCACAACGCGCTCGACCGCGAGCTGTACCTGCGGATCGCCACCGAGCTCTACCTCAAGCGTTTGATCGTCGGTGGGCTGGAGCGCGTGTACGAGCTGGGCAAGGACTTCCGCAACGAGGGCCTGTCGCCCAAGCACAACCCCGAGTTCACGATGCTCGAGTGGTACGAGGCCTACGCCGACTACACCGACATCGCCTCCGAGCTCGAGCAGCTCGTCTCCTTCGTGGCCGACCAGATCGAGTACGACGGTCCGATCGACTTCTCGGCGCCGTGGCGGCGGGTGACCTTCCGTGACGCGATCCGGGAGCAGACGGGCATCGACGTCCTCGGCGACGACGAGCTGCCCGGCGAGGGGCCGCGCGCCAAGCGGATGGACGACCTCCTGTCCAAGCACGTGGAGCCCGAACTGGTGAACCCCACGTTCGTGATCGACTACCCGATGGAGCTTTCGCCCTTCGCCAAGGACCACCGGGTCGAGCCGGGCCTGGTCGAGCGCTTCGAGTGCTTCGCCGCCGGCATG
>JBBREO010000031.1:0-26939 GCA_038202855.1 Solirubrobacterales bacterium | reverse complement strand
GCGGGCGGTGCAGGCCTCGGCCAGCTTGAACGGGGCATCGGGATCCTCGGCGCCCGGGTAGGCGTAGCCCAAGTCGCTGGTCAGGTCGAATCGCAGGCGCTCGGCCAGGCGCCCGGACTCGTGCACGGCCTCCGGGTGGTCGGCGAAGCGCTCGGCCATCGCCTCGGGCGAGGCCAGCGCGTGCGAGGAGTTGCCCCGCCGCTGGGGCTCGCACTCGTCCAGCGTGCGCCCCAGGCGCACCGCCACCAGCGCGTCCTGGAGGCGCACGCGCTCGCGCGTGTGGGCGTGCACGTTGCCCGTGGCCACGGCGGGCACGCCGATCCGCTCGGCCAGCTGGCACAGCAGCCGGTTCCGCCTGCGGTCGTGGCGGGCGAAGGGGCGCTGGATCTCGATCCGGAGGTGGTCGGGGCCGAAGATCGCCAGCAGTCGCTGGGCGGCCTGGGCCGCCTCGGCGTGGCGGCCGGCCTCGACCGCCCGGGCCACCGCGCCGTGGCGGGCACAGCCCGAGAGGCAGACCAGCCCGGCGGCGTGGCGCGCGAGCGCCTCGTAGGTGGTCACCGACGGCAGCGGTTCCGCGTCGGCCTTCGGTCGTGTCCCCGCGTGCGCCACCGTGATCAGCCGGCACAGGTTGCGGTAGCCGGCCGCCGTCTCGCACAGCAGCGTGAGGTGGGAGCCGTCATCCATCGACAGCTCCGCCCCGGTGATGTGGCGGATGCCGAGGGGCTTGAGCGCCTGGGCCAGCTCCATCACGCCGTGGATGCCGTCGTGGTCGGTGAGCGCCAGGGCGGCGTGGCCCTGCTCGGCCGCGGCAGCAGCCAGCTCCTGGGGGTGCGAGGCGCCGTCCAGGAACGAGTAGGCCGAATGGCAGTGGAGCTCCACGTAGGGCATGCGAACGCATGTTCGCATGCCCGCCCAACGGACGGGGCGGTGTCAGCCGCCGGCTAGGAGGGAGCGGGCGCCGGCAGCTCGAGCTGGTCGAGCAGCGAGCGGACGAAGCCCTCGAGCACGCGCACGTCGCGCGGCCCGAGCTCGGGGTGTGTCTTGGTGGCCAGGCAGCAGAGCACGTACAGGCGCGAGCGCGAACCGTGGATGGGAACCCCGATGTAGGACTGGACCCCCAGCCGGCGCGGGAAGTCGAGGTCGCGCACCGCCGGCTCGGCAGCCACGTCGGGCACGATGTTGCCGATCTCCCCCGACAGCATCCGCTGGCAGAAGGTGTCCTCGAGCGGCACCTCGGCGGCGCTCAGGTCGGCGCCCGGCCACTCGCCCGCGGCGTGGCGGACGATCTCGCGGTCGCTGGCGATCTGGGTGAGCAGCGCCACGTCCATGTCCATCATCTGGCGCAGGAGCACCAGGCTGCCGTCGATCACCTGCTCGGGCGTGGCGGCGGGCTCGTCGCCCGGGCGCAGGCCGCAGTCAAGGCACACCGCGGTTCGCAACGGCCCCCTCGTTACGTCGTAGCTGCTCCCGCAACCCTGGCAAGTGGCAAATGGCGCCAAGTCGGGACGGACGGTAGCGGCGCGGCGCCGGGTAGTCCACCCGACTATTCGTAGACCACGAATCGGGGCGCAGGCCTGAGTCGCCGCACCTGGGCCGGGCTGAACAGCCCGGTGTCCTCCTTGTAGAAGAGCTTGAAGCCGTTGGTCAGCCGGCGCTGGGACAGCTCGCGGTACTTGGCCCGCTTCTGGGCCTGGTCGCCGAAGCCGTCCACGTTGAGCACCGTCGCGACCCCGGGCGGGCGGCGCAGGGTCTCGCGGCCGCGCACCATGTCGTGGGTGAACTGGTGGATCACCAGCAGCTTCTGGGGCAGGCGGTTTGCCCGGATGAGCCCGGACAGCCAGCTCGACACCGAGTTCACCTCTGCCGCATCCACCGAGCCGATCGCCCGGCCCGGAATCTGGCCGGGGGCCATCCGCCATTCGGGGTCCAGGGCGAGGCCGACGTCGGGCTCGCGGAGCCACTTGCCCAGGGCCCTGGTCTCGGAGACGAAGTCCGCCCGGCCGGGCTGGATGTCGAGGAGCAGGAGCGCGTGGACCTTGCGCGCGGCGCGCAGGTAGCGCCGGATCGTGGCGTCGGTCTGGCGGGTGCGGAACTTGCCGTCGTCGCCGGGGTCACGGTTGACCACCGCCGCCAGCAGCTCCATCGCGGGCAGCACCTTCAGGCCGCGCGTGCGGTAGGCGGCGGCCTGGCGCACGAGCTTGCGCCCGGCCGAGTCGGGCGTGCCGATCCCAAGCGCCCCCAGCTCGTCGTCCTGGGGCGCGCCGTAGAGGGCCACCACCTGGCGGCCGGGCAGGATCCGGCGACCGCCGCCGGGTAGCGTCGAGGCGGGCGCCGCGTCGGCCTTCGCCGACTTCCCCCCGTCCGAGGAGCCACCGCGCGAGCCCGTGACCACCCCGGCGATCAGGGCCAGCGCGGCGAGCGCGAGCAGCGCGTTGCGACGGCGCTGGCGCACGGCCCGCTCCCGGGCTCGACGACGCTCGCGGCGGCGGGAGTCGTTGAGAGGCTCCTCGGAAGCGATGGAGGAGGGGTTTCCACTGGTCGGGCAGGTGAAACGGCCGCCCCAGGCGTGAATGGCGATTCATTGGTCGCATGGACGAAGAAGTCGCCACTCGGCGCCGAGCGCCTAGGCCCGCTGGGCGAACCACCGCTTTCGGCTCAGCTCGCAGAACACCGTCACGTCGCGCCCGTCGGCCAGCACCAGCTCGAAGTAGCGCCGGCGCACCGGCCGCCCGGTCCACCAGCGGTCCTCGACCACCCAGTCCTCGCGCACGGCCTCCACGGCCACCCCGCCGACCGCCGCCGGGAACCCCCGGGCGCCCGCGCGCACCCGGATCGGACGTGGGGCTCCCAGGCGCTTGGTGTCGGCCGCGCTCACCCCAGGGGATCAGTCGGGAAGGGGGCGAGCACCGAGCGGCGCTCGGGCAGGCGCGAGTCGGGATCGACGTCGAGCACGCGCATGGCCGCGCCGGGCCCCGCGGCCTGGCGGGCCTGGCGCACGGCCTCTCCCAGGCGGACGCGGCGCTCGGCGCCGCCGTCGTCGAGCAGCCGCCCCTGGTCTGTGGCGGGCGGGCCGAAGGCCTCCACCTCCAGCCCCAGCGACTCGGCCGGGGCCGGCAGCTCGGCCAGCTTGGGGCCCAGGGCCAGCCCGATCCGGCGCGGGTCGGCGCTGGCGTGGCGCAGGGTCACCGCGCAGCGCCACGTCCCCCCGGCCACGAACCGGGCCGATACGGCCAGCGCCCGCAGGGACCGGCCACGCCGCTCGCGGCGGGCCAGCACGCGCGCGATCAGCAGCTCCAGCGCCCGCTCGAGCTGCTGGCCCGAGGTGGCCTCGGGCAGGTCGATGCGCTCGGACACCGGCTCGGGCGGACGTCGCGGGGCGAGCGGGGTGTCGCGCCCCCGGGACAGGTCAAGGGCCAGCAGCCCCGGATGGCCGAAGCGTTCGGCCACCGCCCGCGAGGGCAGCGCGGCCATCTCGCCCAGGGTGCGGATGCCCAGCCGCTCGAGCACATCGGGCAGCGCCGCCAGCTCGGGGCGCGTGCGCAGCAGCCCGGCGGGCAGCGGAGCCAGGAAGCGGGCGGTGTCGGCCTCGGCCACCACCACGGGCGGGCGCCGCGGTCGGGACTCGCGCGCGGCGCAGTGGGCCGCGAAGCGACACGCCGCCGCCCCCAGCCGCGAGCCGCGCCCCAGCGTCCGCCGGGTGGCGGCCAACACCCCGTCGAGGTCGCCGCCGTGGAGGCCCTGGAGGCCATCGGCGTCGAAGAAGGCGGCGCCGGCGCGCTCGGACTCGGGCGCCGCGCCGATCCCCTCCACCCGGTCGAGCACCTCGTGCCACAGACCCCGCACTCCCTCGGGATCGGGCGGCTCCAACCGCAGCTCCGGGCAGCGCGACAGCGCCTCGCCCACCCGCATGCCCGCCACGATGCCGAAGGCCTCGGCCGGCGCTGACACCTCGCCCACGAACTGCTCGCGGCCCGCCTCGGGCGCCAGCGCCACCGGCTCGGAGAGCAGCGCGCGCCGGTCCCCCAGAGCCGCCAGGAGGGCAAACCGGGGGATGAGCACGCAGACGATCACGATACGAACGCATGTTCGCATCGTCGCGGACGGAATGCGAGCGCGATTGCGCCTCGACCTCGGCGAGCGCCGCAGTACGCTCAGGGCATGCCGCCGGACACCGGCCTCCCCGAGACCGACGCGAGCTTCGACTTCTCCCGCGAGCGCCGCCGGCGCGTCCTCTCGCGCCTCTCCCAGCGACTGCGCCTGGCCCCCGGTGACGTGAACGTGATCCTCCCCTTCGACGAGGTGGTCCAGGCCCTAGGACGCCGCGGCGAGCGCCGGCTGGGCCTGCAGTCGATCCCGCTGGACTCGATCGTGGGCACCGTCGACCGCGCGCGCGAGTTCGATCGCTCCTTCCGCCCCACCTCCAACCGCACCCGCACGCGCTGGGAGCGGATCGCCACCGCCCAGCGCCAGGGCAAGTCGATGCCCCCGATCGACGTCTACCGGATCGACCAGCTGCACTTCGTCAAGGACGGCCATCACCGCGTCTCGGTGGCGCGGGCGATGGGCTACGAGTCGATCGACGCCTACGTGACCGAAGTGCTGACCACCGTCGCCCCCGACCCGGGCACCAAGCAGATCGACCTCCCGCTCAAGAGCCACGAGCGCCTGTTTCGGGAGCGCGTGCCGCTGCCGGCTGAGGCGCGCGGGCAGATCAAGCTCTCCGACGAGTGGCGCTACGCCGGCCTGGCCGAGGGAGTCGAGGCGTGGGGCTTCCGGGTGATGCAGGCCCGCCAGGAGCCCATGAGCCGCGAGGAGGTCGCGCGTGCGTGGTTCGAGGAGGAGTACCGGCCGGTGGTCGAGATGCTGCGCGAGGCCGACCTGCTGCGCCACGGCACCGAGACCGAGGCCTACATCCGGGTGGCCACCCTGCGCTTCCTCACCCTCGGCACCCACGAGTGGACCGAGGAGGTGATCGAGCGGCTGCGCGAGGAGATCCGGCGGCCCTCGCGAGGCGACGACACGATGGTGCGGCGGCTCAGGAAAGAGCTGCGCTAGGCGCGGTTGGCGCCGTTCGACGCGCCCGCGGGCACGCCGGCCTGCTGCAGGGAGAGGCCGAAGTCGTGCGGCTCGCTGGCGAAGCCCATCGCGTCCTGGGCGGAGACCCGGCCCCCGCGAACGTGGGTCAGCAGGCTCTGGTCGAAGGTCTGCATGCCGTAGTAGTCGCCCTCGTGGATGGCCTTGTGGATCTCGGGCAGCGACGCCCGCTCCACGATCAGGTCGCGCACGCGGGAGGAGTTGATCAGCACCTCGGCGTTCAGGGTCATGCCGCCCCTGGTGGCCGGCACCAGCCGCTGGGAGCAGACGCCCACCATCGTCGCGCCGAGCATCTGGCGCGCGAGCGGCCCGCGCTGCTCGCCGAACAGGTCGACGAAGCGCTGGACGGTCTCCGACGCGTCGATCGTGTGCATCGTGCAGAGCACCAGGTGCCCGGTCTCGGCAGCGCGCAGGGCGGTCATCGCCGTCTCCTCGTCGCGCACCTCCCCAACCATGATCACGTCGGGGTCCTGGCGCATCGCCGCGCGCAGGGCCACGTGGTAGCTGGGGGCGTCAAGTCCGATCTCTCGCTGGCACACGATCGCGCGCTGGTCGACGTGCAGGAACTCGATCGGGTCCTCGATCGTGAGCACGTGGCAGTCGCGGTTGCGGTTGATCAGGCCGATGATGGCCGCGCACGTGGTGCTCTTGCCCGAGCCGGTCGGGCCGGTGACCACCACCAGGCCGCGCTTGGCGTCGGCCCAGCCGAGCACCGAGGGCGGCAGGCCCAGGCTGTCGGCCGAGGGGGCCTCGGGCACGGCCCGGAAGACGAACGAGGGAACGCCGCGCTGGGTGAAGGCCGACGTCCTGAAGCGCCCCTCCGCGTTGGAATAGGACGCGTCGGTCGACCCGTTGCGCTCGAGCTCCGCGCGCTTGGAGTCGAAGGTGATCACCTGGCGCTGAATCGCGTCGGCGTCCTCGGGGGTCACCGGGACCGAGCCGGGCAGCTCGACCAGGCGGCCGGAGACGCGGATGCGCGGGGCCGAGCCCACCTTCACGTGTAGATCGGAGGCGCCGATGCGCAGCGTGTTGCCCAGGGAGGCATCTAGGTCGAAGGCCATGGTCGGCCCATCGTCCGGTCCGCGGCCTGACTTGAGTGGCTCATCACGGACAGGGCTCAAGCAGGCCTACGCGCGGCCGATAGAGAAACAAGTAGTTCCGCCCCCGTGATGAAGCGAGCCATCTACACCCTGAGCCTGCTGGCGTTGATCGCCGCGGCCTTGGCGACCGCCCTTACGCTCCCGGCCTCCGCCGAGAAGCGCAACGTGGCGGTGCGGATGAGCGACGGGAGCGTGCACTACTTCGTGGTCGACGCACCGGAAGGGGCCACCCTCCAGGATCTCCGCTCACTGGTTCCCGGCGAGCCGGTCTCCTTCCAGCGGATACCGCAGGTCGCTCCCGCCCCGGCGCCGGCCACCACGCCTGCTCCGGCCCCCGTCAAGCCCACGCCGCCCGCCAAGCCCGAGGATGACTTCGGGAAGGTCCAGGACAACAGGGGTCCGCCCCCCAAGCGCGATGGGCCGACCAAGACTAAGCCTAAGGTCGAGCCTCAGTTTCAGCCTGAACCTCTCCTTAAGGCTCGACTCAAGGCTGAGCCTCGGAAGCGATCGGTCCGGCGGGGCCGTCCCCACGCTCTCGACGCCCCGATGCGCCGGCCCGACGGCACCCCCACGTCGTCCAACCCCGGCTTCGTCGACGCGCTGCCCGGCCCGTCCACCGCGACGGGGGTTCCCAACTTCGTGATCCGCAAGTTCCGCGTGCCGGTGTTCCTGCTGCCGATCTACCAGGCGGCCGGGATCCAGTACGGCGTGCGCTGGGAGGTGCTGGCCGCGATCAACGAGATCGAGACCGACTACGGACGCAACCTCAACGTCTCCTCCGCCGGCGCCCTGGGCTGGATGCAGTTCATGCCGGCGACCTGGAGCCAGTGGGGAGTGGACGCCAACAAGGACGGCAAGAAGGACCCCTTCAACCCCGTCGACGCGATCTTCGCCGCCGCCCGCTACCTCAAGGCCGCCGGCTACGAGAAGGACGCCCGCCGCAGCATCTTCGCCTACAACCACGCCGGCTGGTACGTCGACTCGGTGATGCTCCGCGCCCGCCTGATCGCCGGCGTCCCCGCCGACCTCGTCGGCTCACTCACCGGCCTCACCGAAGGACGCTTCCCCGTCGCCGCCCGCGCCCGCTACGCCGACGACCTGAAGGAGCAGCGGACCAAGAAGGCCAAGGCCGGTCAGAACGCCGCGAACGTGGTCGAGTCGCGCGATGATCGCCGGTCGGTGGACATCTTCGCCAAGAAGGGCGCTCCCGTGGTGGCCACCAACGACGGCCAGGTCAAGACGATCGGCCAGAACAAGAAGCTGGGCCGGTTCGTGGTGATCCAGGACGTGTACGGCAACCGCTACACCTACGCGGGCCTGGGCTCCACTACCCGCTACTACGCGGTGCCCAAGGACGAGGCTGGGTCGCTCACCGGCTTCACGCGGGCGCTGAAGGCCAACCGCGGGTCAAAGGACCCCGAGCCCACCCAGGCCGCCTCGGCCGGGCGTCAGCCCCAGCGCGCCAAGCCCCACCCCCGGCGCAATCCGGATGCCCCTCGCCGAGGTCAGGGCGGCGCGGTCAAGGAGCGCCTGTTCGCCCACCCCACCCTGCCCGGCGCGCGCGAGAACGGCGGCACCGACCAGCTGATGGAGATGCAGGCCAAGAGCGGGATCAGCACCTACGACGGCTATGCGCGTCCGGTGCGTCTGGACTCCAAGCGCTTCAAGATGCGCCGCCTGCGCCGCGGCGCCCACGTGATGGCCGGCGCGCCGCTGGGCACGGTCGGGCTGCCGGCCACCGGCCAGGCCGCGCACCTGCGCTTCGCCATCCGGCCCGCGGGCCAGGGCGCCCCGACCATCGACCCCAAGCCGATCCTCGACGGCTGGAAGCTGCTCGAGGCCACCTCGATCTACCGCGCGTCTGGCCGCAACGCCCTGCGCGACAGCGGCGACGGCTACTCGATCGGGCAGGTGCTGCTGATGCCCAAGCCGGCGCTCGAGAAGCGAGTGCTGGGCGACGCGCGGATAGCCCTCTACCCCGGCGGGCGCGAGGACATCGCCTCCGGGCAGATCGACCGGCGCGTGCTGGCCACCCTGGCCTATCTGGCCGAGTCGGGCCTGCGCCCCACCGTCTCGAGCCTCAAGGGCAACCACGGCTTCATGACGGCTTCGGGCAACGTGTCCGAGCACTCCTCGGGCAACGCCGTCGACATCTCCAAGATCAACGACATCCCGATCCTCGGCCACCAGGAGCCCGGCGGCATCACCGAGCAGGCCGTCCGGCGGCTGATGCGCCTGCAGGGCACGATCGCCCCGCACCAGATCATCTCCCTGTTCGACCTCGGGGCGAACACCATGGCGCTGCCCGACCACGCCAACCACATCCACGTGGGCTTCCGTCCGCGCTACGGCGCCAACGCCAAGCTCTCCGCCCAGGCCCGCGCGATCCTGCGCCCCGGCCAGTGGCCCGAGCTGCTCAAGCGCCTGGACCAGATCGAGAATCCGGTCGTGCCCACCAGGCCGTCCAAGTACGCGGTGCCGGTCAAGAAGCTGACCCGGCTGCCCTCGCTGCACCGCTAGTCGACCGTGACCAGCTCCTTCGGGAGCCGCGTGAACACGTCGGCGCCCGCTTCGGTCACGGCGACCAGGTCCTCGATCCGGACCCCGAGGGCGCCGGGCAGGTAGACCCCGGGCTCCACGCTGACCACGTTGCCGGCGCGCAGGTCGCCCTCGGAGCGCTTGGACAGCGTCGGCCCCTCGTGCACCTCCAGTCCCACGCCGTGGCCCAGGCTGTGGCCGAAGCGCTCGCCCATTCCGGCCTGCTCGATCACCTCGCGGGCCACGGCGTCCACCGCCGCGCAGCCCGCGCCGGCACGCACCGCGTCCAGCCCCGCCTGTTGGGCGCGGCGCACGAGCTCGTAGGCATCGGTGGCCTCGGCGTCCAGCGGCCCGGTGGCCACGGTGCGGGTGCAGTCCGAGCAGTAGCCGTCCAGCAGCGCGCCCCAGTCGATCACCACCAGCACCCCGGCCGGGATCTCCTCGTCCCGGGGCACGGCGTGGGGCAGCGCGCCGTGCGGGCCCGCGGCCACGATCGAGGGGAACGAGGGCCCCGCGGCCCCGGCCACGCGCATCTCCTGCTCCAGCTCGAGGGCCACGGCGCGCTCGCTGCGCCCGACCAGGCCGCGCTCGAGGACCCGCTCCAGGGCCGCGCTGGCCAGCTCGGAGGCGGCCGCGATCTGCCCCAGCTCGGCGGCGTCCTTCACCTCGCGCAGCCCCTCCACCGCTCCGCCGGCGGGCTGAAGCTCCACCCCGGCGGCCACCTTCTCGGCCAGCTTGGCGTGGGTGCGTACGCTCACGTGGGCGTCGTCGAAGCCGGCGCGGCCGGTCAGGTGCGCCGCCAGGTCGGCCACCAGGTCACGGCCGGCGGGCAGGCGCTCGAAGCCGGTCACCTGCTCCTCGGCCTGCTCGGTGTAGCGGAAGTCGGTGAGAAACAGCCGCCGCTCGCGGCTCACGACCGCTGCGCCGTTGCTGCCGGTGAAGCCGGTCAGCCAGCGGACGTTGGTCAGATCGGACACCAGCAGCGAGTCGAGCTCGCGCTCCTCGAGCGCTTCTAGGAGGCGGTCGCCCCGGGAGGCGGGGCTCATGCCCCCAGCTCACCTTTCAGGATCTGCAGGGCCTCGCGGTATCCCTCGGCGCCCTTGCCCTGCACCCGCCCCACGCACAGGTCCGCCAGAACGGAGTGGCGGCGCCAGTCCTCGCGACCATCCACCTCGGAGATATGGAGCTCCACCGCGGGCACCCCGGCGAGCTCGAGCGCGTCGCGGATGGCGTAGGAGTAGTGCGTCCAGGCGCCGGGGTTCAGGATCAGCCCATCGGTGCGCTCGCGGGCCAGGTGCAGCATCTCGCAGTAGTCGCCCTCGTGGTTGGTCTGCCAGAAGGAGACCTCGCACTCCAGCTCGCCGGCCCAGCGGCCGACCTGGGTCTCCAGCTCGCTGAGGGTGAAGGTGCCGTACTGCTCCGGGTCGCGGCGGCCGAGCTGGTCGAGGTTGACCCCGTGCAGCACCTCGATCCGCTTGCGCGAGTTCATCCCGCCTTCACCTCGGCGACGGCCTCGGACAGCATCGCCTCGGGCACCCGGTGGCCGGGCGTCACGTCGCCGGGCGCCCGGACCAGGACGAAGGGAACGGCGTCGCCGGTGCGCTTCTTGTCGCGTCTGGTCAGGGTCACCACATCCTCGACGGTCGCACCCTCGAAGCACAGCGGCAAGCCCTGGGCGGCCAGGAGGTCGGCCACCTCGGCGCGGAGGGCTTCGCGCCCGGAGAGGCGAAGGGCGCACAACAGGCCAATGCCCACGGCCTCGCCGTGGCGGTAACGCCGGTAGCCGGTGGCGGCCTCGATCGCGTGGGCCACGGTGTGCCCGAGGTTGAGCACCTGGCGCTGGCCTTCGTCGCGCTCGTCGGCGGCCACCACCGCGAGCTTGGTGCGCAGGCAGCCCAGGATCGTCTCGTCGTCCGCCGCCCCGCCGGCCCGCACCCGGGCCCAGAGGGAGCCGCCCGCGATCAGGGCGGTCTTGACCACCTCGGGGTAGCCCGCGGCCAGCTCCTCGGGTGAGAGGGTGTCGAGCGTCGCGGGGTCGCAGACCACGCCCGAGGGCTGGTGGTAGGCGCCGGCGTAGTTCTTGCCCTCGGGCAGGTCGACTCCGGTCTTGCCGCCGTAGGCTGAGTCGACCTGGGCCACGAGGGTCGTGGGCACCTGCACGTGACGCATGCCGCGCTGGTAGAGCGCCGCGCACAGCCCGGCCAGGTCGCCCACGACGCCGCCGCCGACGGCTGTCAGGATGTCGCCCCTCACGGCACCGGCCCGCGCCAGGGCGCTGAGCACGTGCTCGGCGGTGGACAGGGTCTTGCTCGCCTCGCCCGCCGCGACCGCCACGGTGTGCTCGGCGGCCACGCGATGGTGGGCGGCCACCTGCTCGTCGGTGACCACGAAGGTGCGGCCGTCGGTCGGGTAGATCGGCGCTGTGGCCAGCGCACCGCGGCCGAAGAAGACGGGGTAGTCCCCCGACTCCGCGCTGGCCCAGACCATCCGCAGGGACCGCGCGCCGTCGGCGCGCGCGCGCTGGAGTGCCTGAAGGGCCGGCAGGGCGCGACGCGAGATGTCGCGTCCCGCCGGAGGCAGGACGGCGTGGGCGAGCGACTCGTACAGCGCTCCGCGGTCGGTGTGCAGCTGGTCGAAGCGGCCCCGATCGCGGGCCAGCGGGCGGCCGCGACCCGCAGCGCGCCGCCAGGCCTCGTCGGGCTCCACCTCGAGGTGCACGACGGTGTGGCCTGCCAGCGCCTCACGCACGCGTTCGGACTCCAGCGAGCCCCCGCCCAGCGCCACCGCCCCGTCGTCGGCCCGCTCGAGCAGGCGCAGCACGGTCTCCTCCTCGCGGGCGCGGAAGGCCGCCTCACCCTCCCGGTCGAAGAACGACTCGATCGTCTCCCCCAGATCGGCCTCTAGCTCGCGGTCGGAGTCCAGGGGCTGGACTCCCAGCTCGGCCGCCAGCGTGCGCGCGGCGCTCGACTTGCCGGCCCCCATGAAGCCGACCAGCACGAGCGCTCCGGTCCCCCCCGCCATCAATGCAGCGGAAGCCGCTTGAACCCGATGCGTTGCTCGTAGGAGCGCAGGGCCGCCAGCGCGTCGTCCACGTGGTCGCCGCCGAGCTTCTCGCGGTAGGCGGGCGCGAGAACCAGCGCGACCATTGCCTCGGCCACCACCGCGGCCGCCGGCACCGTGCACGAGTCGGTGCGCTCGCGCAGCGCCTGGGCCGGCTCCAGGGTGGCCAGGTCGACGCTGCGCAGCGGCTTGGTCAGCGTGGGCAGCGGCTTCATCGCCCCGCGCACCACCAGCGGGTCGCCGGTGGTCATGCCCCCCTCGAGTCCGCCCGCGCGGTTGGTCTCGCGGTAGAAGCCGCGCTCCTCGGAGTGGAAGATCTCGTCGTGGGCCTGCGAGCCCACCCGGCCGGCCAGGTCGAAGCCCTCGCCCACGCCGACGCCCTTCATGGCCTGGATCGACATGATCGCCTGGGCCAGGCGGCCGTCCAGGCGCTCGTCCCATGCCACGTGCGAGCCGATCCCGGGCACGACCCCGAAGGCCACCACCTCGTAGACGCCGCCCAGGGACTCGTTTGCCTTGCGCGCGGAGTCGATCTCGGCCACCATCGCGGCCGACCCGTCGGCGTCCAGGCAGCGGACCGGGGACGCGTCGACCGCGTCGAAGTCACCCACCGTCAGGTCGTCCCGGGGCGGCACGCTCACCGAGCCGATCTGCAGCACGTGCGAGCGGATCTCCACGCCCAGGGCGCGCAGGTAGACCTTGGCCAGCGCCCCCACCCCCACCCGCGCCGTCGTCTCGCGCGCGCTGGCGCGCTCGAGCACGTTGCGCACGTCGGTGAAGCCGAACTTCTGCACGCCGGCCAGGTCCGCGTGCCCCGGCCGCGGCAGGTGCACCTCGGCCACCTCGGCCTCCACCGGCCAGGGGTTCATCCGCTCCTCCCAGTTGGCGTAGTCGCGGTTGGCCATCTTCAGGGCGATCGGACCGCCCAGCGTGCGGCCGTGGCGTACGCCCGAGGTCACCTCGGCGCGGTCGGACTCGATCTTCATCCGGCCGCCTCGGCCGTGCCCGAGCTGGCGTCGGGCCAGGTCGGAGTCGATGTCCTCGGGGCGCAGCTCTAGTCCCGCGGGCAGGCCCTCGATCACGGCCGTCAGGCCGGGCCCGTGGGACTCGCCGGCGGTGGTGAAGCGGAAGGGCATGGCCCGGACACCCTACTCAGGGGGCGGGGGCCTCCGGAAGCGGGGAGGGAGGTGCCGCTAGCCGCGCAGGCCGTAGCGGCGGCAGGTGTCCGACTGGGGGTCGGGCAGGCAGGGGTTGTACGGGTGGCGCAGCACCGGGCTGCCGTCGCGGGCGCCGTTGTAGGGCAGCGGGCTCGCGTTCTCGCAGGCCTGGTACGGCGGCGCCACCTCGTCGGCGTTGGAGACGCCGTCGGTGTCCTGGTCGTCGTTTCCGTCCCAGATCCCATCGCCGTCGGAGTCGGAGTTCAGCCAGTCGACCTGCTGGAAGGAGCGGGGCAGCACCGGCTTGTACTCGTAGCCGCAGGTGTCGCCGGGCGGGTAGTGGCCCTGGTACATCATCAGCCGGATCTCGTCGATGTTTCGCAGGCCGTCGCCGTCCACGTCACGCTCGTCGTCGGTGAGGCGACCATCGCCGTCGAGGTCGAGGTAGCTGCGGTACTCCGCGCTGCCGGCCCCGGTGTTCACGCTCTGCTGCTTGCCGTCTGAGTAGGTCGGGGGCCAGACGTGGTTGCCGAAGTAGGTCTGACCGCCGAACGGGCCGCCGAAGACAGGGGCCTTGGGCGAGCTGCTGTAGGACCCCAGGCCGCCGCCGGAGCCGCCGGCCGGGTGGGCCCAGGCGGTGGACTCCTCGGCGTTGGAGAGGCCGTCGCCGTCGTAGTCCTGGCCGCCGTCGCTGAACAGCGCGTTGGGGAAGGGCCGCTGGTGGGTCGAGGGCACCGCGTTGGGGTTCACGTCCAGGGCGGACTGGACCTCGAATCCGTCCTCGGCGCCGTCCAGGTCGGTGTCGCGCAGGCAGGGGTCGGTCCCAAGGGCCGCCTCGCGGGCGTTTGAGAGGTAGTCGCCGTCCCAGTCGGAGCCGGTGCCGCATGCGGCACCCAGCGCTCCGGACTTGAGCCCGGAGACGATCACCGGCGAGAGTCGCTTGGAGGTCAGCTTGCCGTAGCGCTTGGTCACGATCCGCAGCTTGAAGCGAGTCGGCGGGCGCTTGCCGCTCTTGAGCAGGAGGCGCTCGATGCTGGCGGGCACCTTCACCACCAGCTTCTTGCCCGAGGCGCGCCGCGGCTTTGCGAAGGCGACGCGCTTGCTGGGCGCCCGAAAGACCACGGTGGTCCGCTTGCGCGAGGAGAAGTGCAGACCGCGGATGGTGATGCTCTTCCCCACGGTCACCCGCATGGGAGTCACGCGCTTGACGACCGGAGCGGGGCCCTTGGCCTTCTTGGCCTCGGCGCCGGGGACCGCGAGCAGGGAGCACGCCGCGAGGGCGCCTAGCAGGGCGAGGATCCGCGTCACAGTGCCCCTATCGGCTCGTTCGGTCATGGCTTTAGCGCCCCGCGCCGCCGCTGGACGCCGTGAACAGATCGGTGATCACCGGCGGGACGAAGCGGCGCGTCGGGCCGACGGCCGCGTTGGCCTTGCCGGCCCGGCTGCGTCGGATGGCACGTGCGGCGCGGGCGGCGCTGGCCACCGAGACCTCACGCACCTCGCCGATCTGGATCGTCCAGCGGGTGCCCGAGTCGTCCACGAAGCTGTGGCGCTGACCGGGCTCGATTCGAAGCGTGGAGCAGTTGTTGTCGTCGGGGGCACAGGTGCCCTCCGCCGCCCCGCCGCTGAGCGTGTGCAGGGTGGCGTCCACCAGGAAGACCGCGTCGGTGCCGTTGTCCTCGACCCCGAGGAAGATGAACAGCGGGTTGCTCTGGCTCGGAAGCACGGACAGGCGCGGGACGTTGTGGTAGCGATGGGTGCCGTTGGGGCCCTCGAGGGTCACGTCCACGGCGTAGGTCAGGCGCTTCTGGGGCTGAGCCGGGCTGGGCTGCTGGGCCGGAGGCGTGCCCGCATCGGGACTACCGCCGCCGGTAGGAGCACCTCCGCCACCGCCACCGCCGGTCGTGCCGCTGCCGCCGCCCGCCGGGGCCGGGATACTGCCCCCGCCCCCGCCGCCGCTGCCGCCGCCCGCCGGGACGCCGCCGAGGCCCTGCGCGGGTGTCGCGCCGACCGAGGCGAGCGTCTTGAGGGGCTTGAACGGGTTGCGCGAGTCGAAGGATCCGAGGTTCGATGGGGCGGCCAGGACCGCCAGGCTGACCAGCGGCTTGTCCCCCTTGAGCGCCTCCGCGGGGCTGGGCAGTCCCTCCGCCCCGGCCGGGTTGGCGCTCACCGCGCCGGGCGTCGGCTGCGGCGTAGGCGCGGCCGCGGGCTTGAGCATCAGCACGGGTACCGCAACCAGGGCCAGCAGCAGGACCAGGGCCACGGGCACCAGGCGACGCTGGCGCAGATCCTCGATCACTCCAAGAGCGAGCGGCTTCACTGGGTGTTACCTCCGTTCGAGGCGGGCGCGCCCTGGCCCGCCGGCGGGGTGGTCGGTGCGGCCGAGGAGGACGACGCGGGCGTGGCCTGGGGCCCCGCCGGGGTGGCGCCGGCGTCAACGCCCTGTCCCTTGGGCGACAGGTAGACGGTCGTGGACAGCTTGGCCTTGATGTTGGGGAAGGTCGTGGAGTCGAACCCGACGGTGTCGATGGTCATCAACCTGCCCTGCACCCTGATCTGGTCGTTGGTGAGCCGGACGAAGCGCTTCATGCGGTGGAAGAAGTCGGCCAGGTCGAAGAAGCTGCCGGAGAACTCGAAGTCCAGGGGCACGCTGTCGAGCCCGGCCACGCCGGACGTGGACGCGCTCGAGCCGGAGCCCGTGGTGGGTGAGGTGGAGGTGGAGGTGGAGGTCGCGCCGGCCTTGGCATTGGCCTGGTCGGACGTTCCCGCGGCGCCGTTTGCCTTCTCCGCGGCCTTGCCGACACCGGTCTGGGCCTGTGGGCCCCCGGCCGCAGCGGCGGGCGGGGAACCGCTGCCCGACGAGGAGGAGGGCGTGGGGGCCGGCGAGGCCCCGGAGCTCGAGCTCGTCGTACTCGCGGGAGCGGGCGCGTCGGTGCGCTGCCCGGCCTTGACGCTGGTGAAGTCGATCTTCGTACCGCGCGCCGCCCGGTCGAGCTGCACGAGCAGGCTGGGCATGTCCAGGGTGGCGGGGATCGCCTTGCCCAGGCGCACCACGGTCTCGTAGTCGCCCACGTAGCTCTGCTTGGAGGACTCCAGCGAGTCCGCGTTGGTCTTGGCGTCGTCGCGCTTCTGCTCGGCCTGGGCCAGCTTCTCGCCCAGGCTCGCGGCCTCGTGGCGCTTGGGCGCCAGGACCAGGAACCACACGATCAGCACCAGCGCGACGGGGGCGATGAACTTGACCAGCTTCTTGTCGCGGTCGGTCAGGTTCATGCTCCCCCTCCCAGGCGGCTGGGGACGCTTCGCTGCTTGTTCGGCTTGGGAGTCGGAGCGGCCTCGAAGGTGACCGTGGTCTGGAACTTGAGCAGGCCGGGCGCGCAGTCGCTGTTGTCGCCCTGGCCCGAAGCGCTGTCGCTGGAGCCGGTGCTCGAGCCCCCACCGGGACCGGAGGTGCCCTTGGTCGAATCGGCGAGGGTCACGTCGGTTGCGCGATACATCTGGCGCAGGCGCACCATCAGCACCGCAACCCGCTGCTGCGTCTTCGCGCAGCCGGTGAGGGTCACGCTGGGCGAGCCGCCGGCGGGGCTCCCGGCCGAGGGCGAGGCCCCGGCCGAAGCGCTCGACCCGGACGAGCTGCTCGCCGCGGCCGAGCCCGAGGAGGGCGCCGGAGCGGAGGTGGACGAGGAAGAGGGGGCGGAGCCGGAGGCGGCGTCCTCGCCGGTCACGGAGCCGTTGGCCTGCAGCAGGGAGGTGCCGCTGGGCAACACGAGCGCCAGCTCGCGCATGAAGCGCTCCCAGTCGAAGCGCGAGTCGGCCAGCTGGGACACGGACGAGACGCGGGTCTGCTTGATCTGGGCGAAGTTGCCGAAGGCCGACAGCTGGCTCGCGCGGGCATCGGCGCTGCGGGCCTCATCGTTCGCACGGGCGATGTCGCCGCTGCGGCCGTTGATCTGGTTCTGGGTGGCAACGAAGGCCAGGACGACCAGCACCAGCCCGGCCAGGACGCCGAGGACGACCTTGGCGCCATTTGCCTGCTGGACCGGCCGGGCTGCGCGCTCGCCCTCGGGAAGAAGGTTGACCGCCCTCATGCCTGCGCCGCTCCCAGGGCCAGTCCGGCCGCCACGGTGTAGCGGGCCGGGTCGTCGCCGCTGGCGACCGTGTGCGATCCGAGGGCACCGAGGGGCTCGGCCACCGAGACGGGGAGCCCGATGCGGGCCTGCAGCGCCTCGGCTACGGTCGGGTCCTCGGCTCCGGGGCCCGAGAGCAGCATCTCGCTCGCCCGCTGGGCGTGGGGCTGGGCCATGTGGTAGTCGATCGAGAGGCGGACCTCCTCGGCCAGCGACGAGGCGGCGGCCTCGTCCCCGGGTGCCCATACCGTCGAGAGGGCGCGCGTGAAGACGCACACCGGGCCGGCCGCGATGGCCAGGTTGGTCATTCCGCCCAGGTGGCAGATCACCCGGTGGACGACCGTCCCGTCGCCCTCGTCGGGCACCGGGTCGGTGAGCATGCGCACGAGCGCGAAGGCGTTCAGGTCGATGCCCTGCGGCTTGAGCCCCGCCGCCTTCACGGAGCCCACGAACTGCTCGATCATCGATCGGCGCGCGGCCACCACCATGATCCGCTGGCGGACCGAGCCGCCGGAGTCGTGGGCGCCCACGGGCTGGTAGTCCAGGACGGCGTCCTCGAGCGGCATCGCGATCGCCTCGGCGGCCTGGAACCGCACGGCGGCGTCGCGCTCCCTCTCGTCCTCGATCAGGGGCATGTCCAGGTGGCGGACCACGATCTGGGCGTTGGCCACACCCAGACGCACGTCGCGCGAGAGCTTGTGCTGGCGAAACATGTCCTTGAGGACCTCGGCCAGCGCGTCGGGGTCGCGAACCTCTCCGTCGGTGGCAACGCCCCGGGGAAGCTCGGACGAGACGACGCGGCCGAGGGTCCGGCCGTCCATCTGGGCGGCGGCAACGAAGCCGCCGTCGATGTCGAGGCCGACCGTCTCGGCGGAGCTCTTGTTCTTGCGGAGGGTGAGGGACATGGGCGTGAGACTTCGCTCCATCCCGTATCGGCCTGCGCGGGCAAGCCTTTAGCCCCTGCAGCGGTCAGCCGAGGAACGCGCCCGAGTAGGCGTCGATCAGCTGCGGCCCAAAGAGCAGCGCCACCAGCCCGCCGAAGGCCAGGAACGGCCCGAAGGGCACGGCCCTCTTGCGCGCGCCTGCACCGTGACGGACCATCACCACCACGCCCACCAGCGAGCCGGCCAGGAACGCGGCCAGCAGCGCGGGAATGACCGGTGTGCCCAGGTACAGGCCCATCATCCCGGCGAGCTTCACGTCACCCATCCCCATCCCCCGAGGCTGGATCAGGGCCACGACGAGCAGCCCCGCGAAGGCGCCGGCCCCGGCCACCAGCAGCTCGGGCAGCCGGTCGGACATCACGACGGCCGCCGCCACCACTGCCCAGACCGCCCCGGGCACGACCAACCGGTTGGGCACGATCCGGTGCTCGGTGTCGATGCCCGCGCAGGCGATCAGCAGGGCCACGAAGGGGAGCTCGGCGACCAGGTCGTCGTCCACGCCGCGGGTCAGGGCCACGCCGGCGAAGGCGACGGCCGTCAAGGCCTCCACCAACGGGTAGCGGGGGCTGATCGCGATGCCACAGAAACGGCAACGCCCGCGCAGGAGGACCCAGGAGACCACCGGCACGTTGTCCCAGGGCTTCAGGGCGGTGCCGCACCCCGGACAGCGCGACCCCGGGCTGACGATCGACTCGCCCAGGGGAACGCGGTGTATGACCACGTTGAGGAAGCTCCCGACGGCGACGCCGAGCAGGGCGAGAAGCGCAACCGCGATCGCGTCCATGGCGGCAAGCTCTCAGCCGGCGCGGATGGCTAGCGGGCGGTCTGCTCGATCTGGCGCGACACGTGCCAGGAGGACTCGACCGGGTCCAGGAAGAACGGCGGCTGGCGCAGGCTAAGCCGGTCGTCGTAGTTGTAGTCCTTGATGTAGCCCGTGACGATGCCGCCGCCGTTGCCCGTGCCCACCGGTCCGCGGTAGCGCTGGGCGATCACGCCGTTGACGGTCAGCGTGCCCAGAGGGGTTCCGCAGTAGTAGCTGTCGACGGTGAACGAGTGCTGGAGGGCCAGGATGGCGGCGTCGACCTGGATGTCCTTGAAGTAGTAAGGGTCGGTCGTGTCGTTGGTGCAGGAGTTGGAGTCGAGGTTCTTCGTCGGGTGGTAGACCCGCACGAACTGCTTGGCGATCAGGCCGAGCACGGAGTCGTTGGTCTTGGTCACGCTGCCGCGCAGCACCACGTCCCCGACGGCGGAGATCGTCAGGTCCTTGGAGTAGGTGCCCTTGACGTAGACGTTGCCGCACCCGGCGGGGGCGCCGTTGGGGTCGAGCGGGTTGTACTTCTGCCCGCAGATGCCGTCGTCGACGTACACCACCCCGTTGGGGGGCAGGGCCATGTTCTTGCCGCTGATCCCCATCGACGGGTTGTCGACGGTCATCGTCGCTCCGTTGAGCTGGATGTAGGTCTTGCCGGTGAAGTAGTAGTTCGGGTCGACCACCGTCTTGAGCGAGCTGTTGCTCTGGGGCAGCGCCAGCGTCGGGACCCCCGCGCGGAACGTGCCGACGAAGTTGGGGTTCGACCCACCGCAGTTGTCGCGCCATCCCGGCTTGGGGCCGGAGACCTCGATCTTGTCCTTGATCGTGCGACCGAAGGTGGGCGAGCCGCAGACCAGGATGCTGTCGTTGGTGTGGAAGGGACCGTTGATGCGGTCTTTGTCGGCGAACTGGATCTCATCGCAGCCGGCCGTCAGGGTCTGACCGCCGCTGGTGACGCCCGTGTAGCGCTTGGTGCCGCGACCGTCGCGCCAGTAGCCGCAGTTGTTGGTGGCCCACGTGTCGATCGGGGGCACGGTGGCGGCGCCGCCGGCCAGTCTGGTGTACCAGGCGGGGTCGCTGGTCTCGTAGTCGGTCACGTAGAGGAAGTCGAGGAAGCTCTTGCGGCGAAACGAGGTGATCACCGAGCGCTGGGCGTAATCGCCGTTGCCGCTCGGCACGCGACCCGTGACGCGGATCCGGAAGGTGCCTGTGGCCTTGTCGATCATGCTGGCCGAGGCGTTGGCCGGGTCGCAGCGCTTCTCCGCCGCGGGGTTGGCGGTGTTGGGCGCCCAGTCGGCCGGCAGCAGCTCGATCGCGTACTCGCTCCGGCTGGCGGGGACTGCGCGCCACTGGCGCGGATCCGCGGCGGGATTGGCCCCGTTCCAGGGCTGGTTGACCTTCGCCGGCGCCGGAACGCCGGTGCACTTGGCCCAATAGTTGTTGTCCTGGTTCAGGTGGTAGGCGTAGTCGTTCACGCCCGCCTCGGCCGCGGCCAGCGCCTGCTTGGTCTCCTGGTCGCGGGCGCCCCCCTCGAGGTCGCCGTTGGCGGCGGCGATGGCAACCGCGCTGAGCAGCATCACCACCATCATCGCCCCCATCACGGTGATCATCGTGAACCCGCTCTCCGGGGCCAGGCGGCGGCGGATCATGTCGAGGAGCGGTCGCATCAGTAGCACGCGGACGGGTCACGGCCGCCCTGGGTTGGGTCGGCCGAGCGGACGAAGACCGAGTTCTCGAAGCGGCTGTCGAGCTCGCTGCGCACGTTGCGCGCCTGCCCGGCGCCCACGTCGCCGCGGGTGGGCCGGGTGTCGAAGCTCACCGTTATGCGAACCACCTCGTCGCGGGTCGTGGCGTCCAGCGGGACGGGCAGCTCGCGATCGGCCACGGCGGGGTTGCTGTTGTCGAACCCGTAGTAGCGAAAGACCGGCTGGTCGACCCCTGCCGTATCCGTGATCGGGGCGACGTTGGTGAGGAGGATGCGGCTCGTCCTGTCCTGTGCCACCGACGCGTTCTTGGTGGCCAGGGCGGCCGCGTAGGAGGGCGTGGCCTGGGTGCCGGGTGGAGCCGGATAGGCGGGCTGCCACTCCCAGATGTCCTCACCGAGCACGTCGTGCTCGTCGGGCTGGGCGCTCGGGGCGATGGACAGCCGCCGGACCTCCGGCGAGAAGGCTCCGTCGGGTCGCGACGACAGATCTGCGTAGAAGGTCACCTCGTCGGCGTCGCCGTAGAGGATCGGCGCGACCCCCTCGGCCGGACACACCTGCGAGCGCAGCCGCTGGGTCACCTGCTCCATCGCACCGCGGCCGCGCTGCACGCCGTCGACGCGGTCGAGCGTCTCCGTGGCGGCGCGCCCGGACGCGTCCATCATGTCGGTGGCGGCGATGATGACCACCATCCCGACCGTGACCGCCACCAGGAGCTCGATGAGCGTGAAGCCGCGCTCGTCGGACAGGCGCCCTCGCAGGCGACCGAGAAAGGACGTGGCGGTGCCTAGGCGCATGGTGACTTGACGGTCTGGGGGTTGCCGGTCGGGGTGACGTCCACGCCGTTGGGGTCGGAGACCTCCTGCGAGAACCGCCACTCGGCGAACTTACGCCCGGTCACCCCGCCGACGCAGATGTCGTACTTGTTGTCGGGCACGCCGGGGTCATTGACCGCGGCCGAGGGGCGGATCCAGCCGTCGCTGCCGGTCACGAACGCGGATGTGCCACCGCAGCCCGGGCTGGTCGCAGTCAGCGTGACGGTCATGTCCTTGGGCGCGTAGCCGGCCGGATCGGTCGAGCCGAAGGAGGAGGCCCAGCTCGACGGCAGCTTGATCCGCACGCCCGGCTGGTACACGTCGACGTTGGTCGTGGCGCCGGGGTTGATGGCCGCGGTGGCCGCCGCGCGCCCCGCGAAGTCGCTGGGGTTGGCCCCCAGGCATCCGCCGGCGTAGGCGACGTACTTGGTGGTGAACGGGAACAGGTTGTCCGCGACATACGAGCGCTGGCCCAACACCCCGTCGCCGAACACCCGCGTCCCCGGCGAGGGAAGCTGCGAGTGGCCGATCGTCAGGTTCTTGGCGAAGGAGTCGATCGGGGCGGCGAGGGCGCCCTTGCGCGTGAGCACCCGGATGTTCGCCTTGCCGGCCCGGTCGTAGTCGAGCGACTCGATCGTCGTCGACTCCGCGGTCACCCCGACCGTCCGCTTGATCAGGTTCTGACCGCCCTCGTCGACGTAGCCCGGCTTGGAGAACTGCACGTCGTAGGAACCGGTCGTCACGTAGGCGAAGTAGACGCAGCCGTTGCTGTCGGTGGTGCCGGACAGGCTCTGCGGGCCGGTGGCACTGATCGCCACCCCGGGGACCCCCACGCCGTTTCGGTCGGACACCTTCACGCCGAAGCTGCCCTGATTGCCGAAGGAGCCGTTGGGCGGCGCGTAGAGGCTGGTCTGGGTGACCTTCTCCTCGTCCCGGCGCATCGCCGGCCAGGTGACCGTGCTGGTCAAGCGCAGGTACTCGGCACGTGAGGTCTGGCTCGTGCAGCTGCGCGTGCCGCTGGAGTCCGAGAGCCACTGGGTCTGTGAGTGAACCTGATAGGTGACCCCGTTGACCGTGCGCGGGTTGGTCTCGTCCATGCCCGACAGCCGCTTGGCCGTGTAGCCCCTGAGGCGCTCGATGTCGTCCTGGGCCAGGGAGGCCGCGGCGGCGCGGCTCTTGCCGTAGCCGGCGTTTGCGTTGGCGGCGTCGAAGGTCTTCAGCACCCCGACAGAGACCATCGCCAGGATCAGGGCGCTCATCAGCACCTCGAACATGCCCATGCCCGACTCCTCACGGGTCAGACGGGCGAGAATGCTGCGGACGCAGGTCATCCCAGGTCTAATCGGCCGTAAGAGCGGGAAGTTGAGCCCCTGGCCGGATGATCGACCGGGGCCAGAACGCAAAACGGGCGGGCCCGAGGGCCCGCCCGCTCTGGACGTCTAGCTTGGTTGGGTTACCAAGTGCCCGAGCTTGGACAAGCGCCCTGGCCCTTGGTGGTGCAGGTACGGGACACCGTGTTGCCGGCCTTGGCGACGGAGAACGTGTTGGCGCTCTTCGACGTGGACTTCAGCGTGTAGCCGGTCGCGGATGAGCCGGTCACGGACAGGCCCGCCGGAAGCGACGGCTCGATCTTCTGCAGCGCCGGAAGGTCCATGCCGACGTAGCTCTGGCTGTCGGTGAAGTAGGCCTCCGCCGCGCTCTGTGCGTTGCGGACCTCGGACTTGGCCGAGGCGTCCTGGGCCTTCTGCCGCTGCCCCAGGAAGGCAGGGATGGCGATCGCGGCAAGAATGCCGATGATCAGGACGACGACGAGGAGCTCGATCAGAGTAAAACCGCTCTCCTCGGACTGGATGCGCTCACGGATCTTCCGCAGCATGTTTGTCTCCTCCTTGAAAGGTGACTGTGTGTTGGTCTGGGAAGCCTTTGCCGCGTCTGTCGAACGCCGTCCGAGGAGAGTTGGTCCTTGGGGGCACTCACCGTGACTCTGGCTTGAGCCCTTAGATCGACGCCCCCACGGATTCCTTTAGCGCCGAGGCGTTTTGACCGGTCGTCCATCCGTCCAGAGCCGGCGGCTGGCATCGTGTGGGGGCGTGGAGCTCAGACGCGCACTGCTGCTGTTCGCGATCGTGCTGGGACTGGCGGCCGTGGTCATGACCCTCTCGGGGCCAAGCGCCACCAAACCGGCGAAGACGGCCCCGAGCGTGACGCGCACCCCAACGGCGCGGCCGGGACCGGCCGCCCAGCGGACCCTCGAGCTGGTGTTCGACAGCGCCCACGCACCGGTCACACACAGGCTCCCGGTCGGGCGCCCGGCGACGGTGACCGTCCGGGTCCAGGAGCCCGGCACGGTGGACCTCCGGGGCCTTGGGCTGACGGCGCCGGCCGAGCCAGGGACCCCGGCGCGATTCGACGTGCTGGCCGATCGCGAGGGCCGCCACGCGGTCACTTTGACGCCCCCCGACGGGACGCAGGGCCGCACAGTGGGGACGCTGGTCGCACGACCCCGCCACTAGCTACAGTCAGATCGGCGCTCGGTACCGTGGCCCCCTGCGGTATCGGGCGCCTTTTCTTCGCCCTGCGGGCCTACTTGATCTGGTCGTAGACCTTGAACATCGGCAGGTACATCGCGATCACGATGAAGCCGACGATGCCACCGACCACGATGATCATGATCGGCTCCAGGATCGAGGTCAGGGCCTTCACCGCCGCGTCGACCTGATCCTCGTAGAAGTCGGCGATCTTCGCCAGCATCGTCTCGATCGCACCGGTCTCCTCCCCCACGCCCACCATCTGGGTGACCATCACCGGGAAGGCGGCGGGCACGCCACGCATCGGAGCCGTGAGGGTGCCGCCGCCCTTGACCGACTCGGCGACGTCGAACATCGCCTTCTCGATCACCTTGTTGCCCGAGGTCCGGCCGGTGATCTCGATCGCCTCGAGCATCGGCACACCGGCCGCGATGAGCGCCGAGAAGGTGCGCGAGAAGCGAGCCAGCGCCACCTTCTGGACGATGCCCCCGATCTTCATGGGGATCTTGAGCTTGAAGGTGTCCCACTGCATGCGGCCGCGCTCGGTGCGCTTCCAGCGCTTGAAGGTGTAGACGACCGCAGCGGTGCCGGCGATGAGCAGGTACCAGCGACTGGTCATCAGGTGCGACATAGCCACGGTGAACTTGGTGATGGGCGGCAGGTCGCCGCCGAAGTCCGCGAACACGCCCTCGAAGACGGGCACCAGGAAGGCCACCAGGGCCACCAGCACGATCAGGGCAAAGGACCCGATCACCGTCGGGTAGACCATCGCGGAGCGCACCTGGCGCCGCAGCGCGTCGTCGGCCTCCAGCTGGTCCGAGACGCGGATCAGCGTCTGCTCCAGGATGCCGCCGGTCTCGCCGGCGGCCACCATGGCCACGTAGAGGTCGTTGAAGATGGCTGGGTGGCGCGCGAGCGCCTCCGAGAAGGCCAGGCCGGCCTCCACGTCCTTGCGGACGTCGATGAACGTCTCCTTCAGCTTGTCGTTCTCGGTCTGCTCCTCGATCACGTACAGCGTCCGCAGCAGCGACATGCCCGACGAGATCATCACCGAGAGCTGGCGCGTCGCGATCGTGAGCTCGTGCGACTTGACCCGCTTGAGGCCGGAGAGGATGTCGCCCGCGCTGGCCGGCTTCTGCTCCTCGATGTCGAGGACGATCAGGCCCTTCCCGCGCAGCTGGGTCGAGACCGCCTGCTTGTCTCCGGCTTCGATCTCGCCGTGGGTCGGGATCCCCGCCAGGTCCAGGGCCTTGAAGGTGAAGTTGGCCATCGTCAGGCCACCCGCACGGTGCCCATCAAGCGCCTCAGCTCCTCGGGCGCCGAGGAGCGGGACTCCGCGAGCTCGCGTGTGATCTTGTTCGCGCGGACCAGCTCGGCCAGGGAGGCGTCCATGGTCTGCATGCCGTGGCTGACACCGGTCTGCAGGGTCGAGTAGATCTGGTGGGTCTTGCCCTCACGCACGAGGTTCCGCACCGCCGGCGTGGGCACGAGGATCTCCGCGGCTACCGCGCGGCCGCGTCCGTCCGCGGTCGGCAGCAGCTGCTGGGTGACGATGCCCTGGAGGCCGATCGACAGCTGCATCCGCACCTGGTGCTGCTGCGCCGGCGGGAACACGTCGACCACGCGGTCCACGGTCTGGGCCGTGTCCTGGGTGTGCAGGGTGGCGAAGACCAGGTGGCCGGTCTCGGCCGCGGTCAGGGCCGTGGAGATGGTCTCCAGGTCGCGCATCTCGCCCACGAGGATCACGTCGGGGTCCTGACGCAGCGCGGCCTTCAGCGCCATGGCGAAGCTCTGGGCGTCGGCGCCGACCTCGCGCTGGTTGACGATGCACTTCTTGTGGCGGTGCAGGAACTCGATCGGATCCTCCACCGTCATGATGTGCTCGCTGCGCTCCTTGTTGATCACGTCGATCATGGCCGCGAGCGTGGTGGACTTGCCCGAGCCGGTGGGCCCCGTGACCAGCACCAGACCACGCGGCTTCTTGGTGAAGTCGCGTAGCACGGGCGGCAGTCCGAGGTCCTCGAGCGCCGGCATCTCCTGGGGGATAAGGCGAAAGGCGGCGCCGATCGAGGCACGCTGGAAGTAGGCGTTCACACGGAAGCGGGCCTTGCCCGGGATGGAGTAGGCCAGGTCGATCTGCCAGTCGGTCTCCAGCTTCTGGCGCTGGGCGTTCGACAGGATCGAGTACACGATCTCGCGCACCTCCTGGGGCCCGAGCACAGGTGCGTCGATCGGGTGCAGCTCGCCGCGCTTGCGCAGCATCGGCGGCGCGCCCGCGGTCAGGTGCAGGTCGGACGCTCCGGTCTCAAGGACCTCCAGCAGGATGTCTGCGAAATCGATCTCCATGGTTGCTCCCCTATCGGCGCTCGGGCGTGATCACGTGACCCGCGCAACTTCGGCCATCGTGGTGCGCCCTTCCTTGACGCGGTCGAAGGCGTCGTCGCGCAGCGTGCGCATTCCCTGCTCCACAGCCACGGCGCGCAGGGCGTCCGCCGAGGCCCGCTCCACGGTGAGCGCGCGGATCTCCTCGGTGACCTTCATCACCTCGTAGACCCCCTGCCGCCCGCGGTAGCCGCTTCCGCCGCAGCGGCCGCAGCCGCCGGGCTCATGAACGACCAGGTCGTCCTCGGCCAGGAAGCCGGCGGCTTCCAGGGCCGCGCTGCTGAGCGTGCTCTCCCTCCGGCAGTGCGGGCACAGGGTGCGCACCAGTCGCTGGGCCACCACGCAGTCCAGCGCCGAGGCCGACAGGAAGGGCTCGATCCCCATCTCGGTCAGGCGCGACACCGCGGAGGGGGCGTCGTTGGTGTGCAGCGTCGAGAGGACGAGGTGGCCCGTCAGCGCGGACTCGATGGCGATCCGCGCGGTCTCGGCGTCGCGGATCTCGCCGACCATGATGATGTCGGGGTCGGCTCGCAGCATGGACCGCAGTCCGCGCGCGAAGGTCAGGCCCGACTTCATGTTCACCTGCATCTGGTTGATCCCCTGCAGCTGATATTCCACCGGGTCCTCGATCGTGATGATGTTCTTCTCGACCGCGTTCAGCTGGGCCAGCGCCGCGTAGAGCG
>JBBREO010000030.1:0-27623 GCA_038202855.1 Solirubrobacterales bacterium | reverse complement strand
GTCTTTCCCAGCTGCAGCAAGGACGCCCGCAAGCGCGAGGTCACGCTCGGCACCTCGGCGGGTTGGTCCGACGTCTACCCGTCGCACTACTACCAGCAGTGGATCGACGTCACCGGCCTGCGCGGCTGCTTCGCCTACGTGCACACCGCCGATCCCCGCAACGGCGTGTACGAGTCCAACGAGCGCAACAACTCCGCCGCCGTGACCATCCGGCTGCCCTTCCGCCCCGGACCCCAGCACTGCCCGGCCACCAAGGCGGCGCCCGAGCCCAGGGCTCCTGCCGAGCACTACGGGGAGTACTGAGGGCGGCCTGCTGGACTCCTACGTGTCGTCGTAGGTCGGGAGCGCGGCAGGCGCGGCGCGTGGGTGATCCCCTACATCGTGCGAGCGGCTCTGCGCGTCGTCAGCGCCCACCCGGCGATGACCAGCCCGAGCAGCACCAGGCTCGTCCATTGCGTGTTGCTCAGCCCGAGTCCGAGCTGGGGGCTGTCCGAGCGCACGAAGAACAGGACGAACCGCCCGGCGGCAAAGAGGCCGAGCACCAGCCAGACAAGTTCCCCTGGTCGGCGCAGCCGGTCCCGGAGCGCCCACATCACCGCGAATATGAGCGTGGCGAGCAGCACCTCGTAGAGCCCGCCGTTCTCGTAGGCGAACCGGGGGTTCGGGGTCAGCGCGTCGGGACTGGAGTTGCGCACCGCGAGGAAGAAGTCGCTCCGCGGCCCGTAGTGCTCGCCGTTGATCACGTCGCCGATGCGGCCGATCGCCACCCCCAACGGCAGGCCGACGGCGACCGCATCGAGGTAGCGCAGGCTCATGTTCGAGCGCCTTGCGTAGGCCGCGAGGACAAGGGCGGCCAGGATGACCCCACCATCGAAGGTGAAGCCGCGTGTGCCCAGCAGCGGCCCGCCGTGCTCGACCACGTAGAAGATGCGGCCTCCCACGAGCCCCGCCGCCGCGAGAAGGGCGCTCATCGCGTATAGCGGGTCGGCGTCCATGCCCCGGTCGCGGGCCCAACGGCTCGCGACCACCGCGCCGATCGCGATGCCGATCGCGATCGTCAGACCGTGCCAGGCCAACGTCAACGGTCCCAGATGGATCTCCGGGTCGATGCCGACCGTGATGACCCCGAGCGGCGACATCAGAGGGCCGGCCCGCCCGGCGCTTTCTCGCCGTCAGGTTCTGGCATCGGCTGCACCTCGAGCTGAAAGAGGCGCACTGGGCTGTCGATGCCCTTGAGGTCGGCGTCGCGCCAGTGAGACCACCGAAACTGCTCGCGGGTCGCCTCCTGCACCTCGGCGTCCGCGACCACGCGACCTGGTGGAGCGACTTCGCATATGCGGCTGGCCAGGTTGACCGACCGTCCGTACAGGTCGCCACCTCGGTTGAGCGCATCGCCATATGCGACCCCGACCCGCAGCGGTGGGAGTTCGGCGCCTCGCGCTCTATCGGTCAGCTCGAGGGCCGCCGTCACGAGCGGTTCGGGGTCATTGGCCGTCAGCATTGCTCCGTCGCCGATCAGCTTGACCAGCCGAACCGGCGCTTCGGCGACTTCGCCGACGACGTGATTGAACCGGTCGGCAATCCGGCCCAGCTCCTCGGCCGGCGTCCGCTCGGAGAGGCTTGTGAAGCCGACGAGGTCCACGAAGCAGATCGCGGCGGGGCGCGCCCCAGGCAGCCGCCCCTCGAGCAGTTCCGCCCGAGAGACCATTCGGTGGGCGATCTGCTCGCGGAGGTGAAGGCGTACCGCGTTCTCGACCAAGGGCCCGAGCAGCGGGCTCATGTCCGAGACGATCTCGGCAAAGCGCAGTCCGATCTCCGCCTCCGTGTCGCCGGCCTGGCGAAAGCTCTCCGAGAAGACCTCGATCAGCGACTCGGCCGCCTGGGCGGAACTGCGCCCGAAGACCCGGGCCAGGTGGAAGATGCTGTCGTCCGGCACGCCCGCGTCGACGATCTGCTTCAGCATCACAAAGCCGGACAGGTCGGCTTCGGTGAAGACCCGCTCGTCGGGGGCAGGGCGGGAGAGCCCAAGCGCCATCCAGTCGGCCAGGATGAAGGACTCGTCCATCCCGCTGCGCTTGGCCACCTCGGTCAGGTCGTACCGACGATCCGCACGCAGAAAGCGCTCGGTCGGCAGCACAGCCAAGCGGTCCTCTGCCACGGCGCGCTTCACCTCGTCGAGGTCTGCTCCGGATCCGAGTAGATACTCCAACAGCTCGACGCGCGCCGCGCGCTCCTCGTGGCCTGAGAGCCCGTCGAGAAGGCCGTGAGCCTCGAAGTCGATCTCCTCGCTCATCGATCGGGCGGAGTGCCCTCCCGGTGCACGCTCGTACGCGTCCCTAGACCCGGGCCTCGACGGGCTCGCCGCCGGATTTGGCGTAAGCGGCCGGGTCGGCCTCGAACGCCTGCAGGCAGTGCTTGGAGCAGAAGTGGAAGGTCTGTCCGTCGAGCTCGTGGGTCTGGGCCTTTGCGCGGTCGACCTTCATGCCGCACACGGGGTCGGTGGTGCCACGTCGTGCGGTCAGCCAGAACAGCGCGCCGAAGACGAGGAAGCCGGCGACGTTCAGGAACAGCTTGTAGTCCACCTGGATGGAGCTGAAGATGGCCGCGCGCGTGGGCCGCGGGCCCTGGGGGATGATGCTCAGGCCGCTGAACAGTCCGTCGATGACCAAGGCGGCGATGACCATGGTCACGAACATCAGCGCGGTGATGCGCAGCGCGAACCCAAGCCCGTAGTACTTGCGATAGATCGCCAGGATGGGAAGCACGATCAGGTCGGCGAAGATGAACGCCATCACGCCGGCGAAGCTGATGCCGCCCGACCACAGCACTGCCGCGAGCGGCACGTTGCCGACCGAGCAGACAAAGCTCAGCACTGCGATGACGGGACCTATGAAGGCTCCCCAGACCGTTTGGACGACCGCGGGGGAGTCCTTCAGGAACAGCGCGTTGAAGAAGTCGTTGCCGAGCTGGGCGACAAAGCCGGCAAGCAGGAAGCCGATCGTGATCTCCTTCCACAACATCTGCCAGTCGCCCCGGAAGTTGTGCGCCACGTCTGACCATGCCGAGGCAGAGCGCAGCCGCTGGCGCCAGGTCATCGCCTCCCCGGCCATGTGGTGCTGGTGGCCGGCCTCGGCGCCTTGGGCGTGCTCGCGCGCCTCCTCCTCCACCCTGCGCGAGACGAACGCCCGCAGCAGCAGCGCCATCAGCCCGATCATCACGATCCCGCCGAGGTACTCGGCCAGAGCGAACTGCCAGCCGATAAGCACCCACAACACGAGCCCCAGCTCCCAGACGAGATTGGTCGAAGCGAACTGGAAGGCGAGCGCCGAGGACGCCGAGGCGCCCTTCTGGAACAGGCTCTTGGCGATGGCGATGGCGGCGTAGGAGCACGAGCTCGAGGCGGCCCCCAGGCCCGTGGCCTTGGCGAGCGGCTTGACTCCGCCGCCCGCCAGCGCCGCCTCGATGCGCTCCCGGGGCACCCAAGCCTGGACGACCGCCGAGATGGCGAACCCGAACACCAGCGCCCACCAAACCTCCCACGCCATGAGAAACGCGTCCTTTACGCCCATGCCAATAGTGTTGACCACGTCCGCAGAATACCACCCCGGGGTATAAGGGGTCGTGCGAAGGGATAACGCTCGGCGGGTCCAGGTCGAATCCCAACAAGAAGAACAATGTCGCGGCGGTCGCCGTTCGGCTCCCGTTTCGGCCTGGCAAGCAGCGCTGCACGCAACCAAGGCGGCGCCCGAGCCCGATGGCCACGATGAACGGGCGAGTACGGCTACTGACGGGCGGCCCCCGCCGGAGGGCCTACCATCCGGCCCCCTCGCCACCCGCCTAAGGTTGGAATAGATGTCCAAGACCCTCATCGTCGCCGAGAAGCCCTCCGTCGCCCGCGACCTCGCCGCGGCGCTTCCGGGTTCCTTCAAGCAGTCCAAGGACAAGACCAGCCTGGAGTCCGACGACCACGTGGTCACCTGGGCGGTGGGCCATCTGGTGGGTTTGGCCGAGCCCGACGCGTATGACCCCAAGCTGAAGAAGTGGCGCTACGCGGACCTGCCGATCGTGCCCGACGAGTTCAAGCTCGTCCCCAACGACGACCGGGCCAAGAAGCAGCTCAACGCCATCCACCGCCTGATGGCGCGCGACGACGTCGAGGAGGTCATCAACGCCTGCGACGCCGGCCGCGAGGGCGAGCTGATCTTCGCCTACGTGTACGAGACGGCCAAGAAGAAGAAGCCGGTCAAGCGCCTGTGGCTGTCCTCGATGACCAAGAAGGCGATCGCCGACGCCTTCGGCCAGCTGCGCGACGGCGAGGAGATGCGGCCGCTCGAGGACGCCGCGCGCTCGCGCTCGGAGGCCGACTGGGTGGTGGGCATGAACGCCACGCGCGCCGCTTCCATCCGCCTGCGTGCCGCCTTCGACGGCGCCGTGTCCCTCGGCCGGGTGCAGACGCCCACGCTCGCTCTGGTGGCCCGGCGCGAGGAGGAGATCCGCGCCTTCGTCCCCGAGCCCTACTGGCTCGTCGAAGCCAAGTTCGCCGCCTCGGACGAGCGCCTCTACTCCGGCCGCTACATGGGCGGCAAGCGGATCGCCGAGGACGACGCGGCGAAGATAGTCGCCGACGCGCGCGACCAGCCGGGCGTGATCACCAAGCTGGAGAAGAAGGAGGAGACCGAGAAGTCCCAGATCCTCTACGACCTGACCTCGCTCCAGCGCCACGCAAACACGCTGCTCGGCTTCTCCGCGCGCCGCACCCTGTCCGCCGCGCAGAAGCTCTACGAGGAGCACAAGGCGCTGACCTACCCGCGCACCAGCTCCCACTTCCTGACCGGGGACATGGCCCCGGAGATCAAGCCGATCGCGAAGCTCGTGGGCGCCAACCCGCAGTACGCGAAGGCCTCCGAGTACGTCGTGGGCCTGGACAAGCTGCCGCTGAACAAGGTGATCAACGACGCCAAGGTCGAGGACCACCACGCGATCATCCCCACCAACGCCGACAACCCGCACGACCTCTCCAAGATGGGCGCGGACGAGCTGAAGATCTACGACCTGGTGACCAAGCGCTTCCTGTCGGTCTTCCATCCCGACGCCAAGTTCGAGCGGACGAGGGTCGAGACGACCGTTGCCGACCACGTGTTCCGTACCAGCGGACGCGTGCTGACCTTCGCCGGCTGGCGGTCGGTCTACGGCGAGGAGGTCGACCCCCAGGGCGGCACCGAAGACGACTCGGGCGGCAACCAGAACCTGCCCAAGCTCGATCAGGACGAGGACGTCGAGACTCGCGAGGTGGAGTCGCTGCGCAAGGAGACCCAGCCGCCGCGGCGCTACACCGAGGCCTCGCTGCTTTCGGCCATGGAGACGGCCGGCAAGGAGATCGACGACGCCGAGCTGCGCGAGGCCATGAAGGAGTCGGGAATCGGCACCCCCGCCACACGCGCGGCCACGATCGAGCTGCTGCTGGGGCGCGAGTACATCGAGCGCGACGCGCGGGCGCTGGTCGCGACCGAGAAGGGCATCCAGGTGATCCGCCTGCTGGGCTCCCACCCGCTCACCTCACCCGAGCTGACCGGCGACTGGGAGCGACGGCTGGCACTGATCGAGCGCGGGGAGGACTCCCGGCCCGCCTTCATGAAGGACATCGGCAGCTTCATCACCGAGACCGTCGCCGAGCTGGACAAGCTCAAGGGCGTCCAGATCGAGCGGGCTAAGCTCGGCCCCTGCCCGGTGTGCGCTCGCGAGGTCCACGAGAACCGCAAGGGCTACTCCTGCTGGACCAAGGAGGACCCGGGTTGCGGGTTCGTGATCTGGAAGAAGAAGGCGCAAAAGAACCTGCCCGTGGCCGTGGCCAAGGAGCTGATGGCCAAGCTCAAGGAGTCGATCGAGCGCGGCGACGAGCCGCCCATCGGGCGCACGGAGAAGCAGGTGACCGGCTTCCGCGGCCGGTCCGGGCGCTCGTTCAGGGCCAAGCTGCGGATCGAGCCACGCGGCGAGGAGGCCCCGGGCAAGTGGAAGGTCGAGTTCGACGAGGAGTGGGCCGATCGCCCGCGCGCCGAGCCGGCCGAGGAGCAGGCCGCGGGAGCCGAGACGCCCGCACCCACGGCCGCCGCTGCCTCCTAGAGCTCCAGCCCCTCGAGCACGTTCTCGAACCGCGGCGGTCCCTCGTCGTCGATCCAGGTGACGCGGCCGGGCCAGTAGGGGTTGGCGGGACCGTCGGAGGCCGAGAAGGCCTCCTCCACGATCCAGGAGCCGGTGTTGTGCAGGCGCGCGCCGCCGCGCAGCCACCAGCCCTCGACCTCTCCCGGCAGCGGACCCGCGCGGTGGGTGTGGCCGAAGATCACGTGCGGCGCGTCGATGTCCAGGTCGTCGACCACGCGCGCCATCGCCCGGAGCCCGGCCCGGCGTAGCTCCAGCGCCGAGATGTCGGGCCGAAAGCGCCCGATCCGCAGCCGGTTCAGCGTCGCGACCGCGGCGGGGATGGCCACGCCGCCCAGCGCCACGCCGGCCACGCCGCCGCCGCTGGCCCGGACCCACACCTCGCGGGACGTGTTGCCACCGCGGACGGAAGCGTTCAGCCGCGCGCTCTGGGCGATCGCGTGGGAGAAGGCGTAGACGGGGGAGAGGGCCGACTCGTAGGCGTCGACCGACAAGTCGGGCCCGTTTGCGCCCACCAGCCGGCCGACGGCATGGGCGAAGATCGACTCCACCCGCGGGACGGTCAGGTGCAGGTCCACGTAGTGGCCGTGGGTGGCGAAGACATCGTCGCGCAGCCGCACCCCCGGATAGGCCAGCGACACCTCGGTGTCGGGCATCAGCGCCGCCACGCGGTCGGCCAGATCACCCGGGGCGGCCGGGTAGAGGCCCTCGAGCGGCAGACCGCCGTGTCCGTCGAGCCGCCGGCGCTCCAGCGCCGGCGAGACCAACTCGTAGTCGTGGTTGCCCGGGACGACCACCAGCTCGCGCCCGGCGGTGGCGGCTCCGATGGCCTCCAACGCCGGGGCCGCGACCTCGAGCACCTCCTCGGCCCGACGCTCGCGCAGTTCGAGCAGGTCGCCGAGGACGACCACCCGGTCGGCGCGCGCGAGCGCCTCGGCCAGGCGCTCCTGGGCGGCCGGCCGGCGCAGCACGTCGGCACCGGAGACTGCGCTCAGGTGCAGGTCGGAGACGATCGCGGTGGACATGAGCGCCGCATCCTGTCACGGGCCGGGGGCGTCTTTGGGCCGGGTCGCCAGGCGCAATACCCTGGAAGGCCGTGTCCCTGTTCTGCCGTCACAACCGCTTCATGGCCGATTGCCCGATTTGCTCCAAGGGCACGGTGCTCGATCCGGCTCGCTCGACGACGCGCCGCCCGTCGCGTTCGGGAACGGGCACGAAGCGATCGACCGCTCGTGCGGAGAAGCCGGCCTTCAGCGGCCCCAATGCCGCTACGCCCGCCTACGAGGATGCCGACGGCCAGCGCTACGTGGTGCGCCTGGAGCGCGTGCCCGGCGGCGTGCGCCTGGCGGAGTGGACCGGCTCACAGCTGCGCCGGAGGGCCCCGGTGCTGCCCCCGGACGACCTGGTAGAGCTGGCGAAGGGGGGCGAGGCCGTGCTCGGTGGCACCGACGGCGCGGCCCTGGCCGCGGCGCTGGCCACCGAGCCGGACCCCGACGACGCCCGCCCGGCCGTCAGCCGCGGGCGCAGCGGCGACTTCAAGGAGGAGCTGCGCGTGGAGCCACTGGAGGGCGGCAACGTGCGCGTGGGGCGGTGGGTGCTGCGCCCGGCCCAGGGCTGGCAGCTGCAGGAGGCCGCGCCGATGCTGCCGGTCAAGCGCTACGCCGAGGCCCTCGGGGCGGCGGTCCGGAGCGGGCTGCTGCCCACGCCGTCCTGACCGCTGCGTATATCTGAGCGGTGACTCTCACCCTGGTCACCGGACCCGCGAACGCGGCCAAGGCCGGCTCCGTGCTGGGCCCCATGCGCGAGCGCCTGGACGAGGAGCCGGTGCTGGTGGTGCCCGCCTTCCAGGACGTCGAGCACACGCGCCGCGAGCTGGCCGAGACGGGCGCCACCTTCGGCGCCCGGGTGGTGCGCTTCTCCCACCTGTTCGGGCTGATCGCCGAGCGCGCGGGCTACCGCGCGCGCGTGGCCTCGGACCTCCAACGGCGGCTGGTGGCCGAGGACGCCGTGCGCCGGGCGGGGCTGTCGGTGATGGCCGACTCGGCCCGCCAGCCGGGCTTCGTGCCCGCGGCGCTGCGGTTCGTCTCCGAGCTGGAGCGGGCCACCGTCGAGCCGCCGCGGTTTATCCGCGCGTTGCTCGACTGGGCCGGCGAGGGCCCGCGCGCGAGTTACGCGCGGGAGGTCGGCGCGCTGTACCGCCACTACCGCGAGGGCCTGGAGGCGGCGGGGCTGGTGGACGAGGACCTGTTTGCCTGGCGGGCGCTGTCGGCGCTGCGCGCCCGCCCGTCGGCGTGGGCCGGCACGCCGGTGTTCGTCTACGGCTTCGACGACTTCACCGAGCTCGAGTTCGCCACCATCGAGGAGCTGTCGGCCTACGCGGCGGCCGACGTGACCGTGTCCCTGCCCTACGAGGCGGGCCGCGAGCCGTTCCGGGCCACTGCCACGCTGCGCGAGCGGCTGGGGGAGATGGCCGGCGGCGTGGTGGAGCTCGACGCGGTGAGCGACCACTACGCCCCCGAGTCGCGCGCGGCGCTGCACGCCGTGGAGCGCGGCCTGTTCGAGGCGGACGCCCCGGCGGCCGAGGCGGGTGAGGCGGTGACGGTGCACTCCGCCGGCGGCGAGCGGGCCGAGCTCGAGCTGTGCGGCGCCGAGGTGCTGGCGCTGCTGCGCCAGGGGACTCCCCCCGGCGACGTGGCGGTGGTCTTCCGCGACCCGCCCCGCTACGCGTCGCTGGTCGAGCAGGTGTTCGGGGCCTACGGCATCCCCTACTCGATGGAGCGCTCGGTGGCCTTCGCGCACACGGCCGTGGGGCGCGGGCTGCTGGCGCTGTTGCGCTGCGCCCGGCTGGAGGGCAGCGCCGACGACCTGCTCGCCTACCTGCGCACGCCGGGGCTGCTGCGCGAGCCCGCGCTGGCCGACCGGCTGGAGGCCGACGTGCGCCGCCGCGGGGTCAGCGACGCCGCCGGCGCCCGCGCGCTGTGGGAGGAGCGCCCCAACCGGTGGCCGCTGGAGGAGATCGACGCGCTGCGCGCTGCACCCACCGCGCCGGTGCTGCTCGAGCGCCTGGAGCGTCGTCTGGCGCGTCTGTTCGGCGCTCCCCACCGCCGCCGGGCGCCCGTGCTCTCCGGCGCCGAGCTCGACGACGCGCGCGCATTTCGCTCCGGCCACGCCGCGCTCGTGGAGCTGCGGGCCGTGGTGGAGGCCGACCCCCGGTTGGCGCTCGAGCCGGGCCAGGTCCACGACAGGCTGGCCGAGCTGTCGGTGCGCGTGGGCGAGGACCCCCAGCCCGACCGCGTGCAGGTGGCCTCGCCGCTGGACGTGCGCGCCCGCCGCTTCGCCGCCGTGTTCGTCTGTGGGCTGCAGGAGAAGGAGTTCCCGCAGGGAGGCGCGCCCGACGCCTTCCTGCCCGACGGCGACCGCCGCGAGCTGGCCCGCGCCAGTGGGCTGGCCCTGCCGCTGCGCGAGGACCGCCTGGAGCGCGAGCGCTATCTGTTCTACGTGTGCGCCTCACGCGCCGAGCGGCGGCTGGTGCTGTCCTCGCGCTACTGCGACGAGGAGGGCAACCCGGAGGCGCCGTCGTTCTTCGTCGACGACGCCCGCGCGCTGCTCTCCGGCCTGGGGGAGCGGACCCGCTCGCTGGCCGACGTGACCTGGGAGCTCGAGCGGGCTCCCACCGAGGCCGAGTGGGAGCGCGCCGTCGCGCGCACGGGCCCCCGGCGCGAGGACCCTCTCGTCGGGCCGCTGAGCCTGCCCGCCGCCCTCGAGCCGCTGGCCGCGCGCAAGGCGGTGTCGGCGGGTGCCCTGGAGCGCTTCGCGGGCTGCCCGGTCTCGTGGCTGGTGGACGACGTGCTCGACCCCGAGAAGCTGGAGCCCGACCCCGAGCAGATGGTGCGCGGCTCCTACGCCCACAAGGTGCTCGAGGTCACCTTCGCCCGCCTGCGCGAGCAGACCGGCGACCGCCGCGTGACGCCCGCCAACCTGGCCGACGCGGAGCGGATCCTGCTCCAGGCGCTGGAGGACAGGCGCGGCGAGTTTCGCCTCTCGCCCGATCAGACCCGCGTGCGCGCCGCGGTGCGCCGGCTCGAGTTCGACCTGCTGCGCTACCTGCGCCACGAGGCCGGCCGCGACGGCTCCTTCGAGCCCGAGCACCTGGAGCTGCGCTTCGGCTTCGAGGACTCCGACCACCCCGCCGTCGAGCTGTCCGACGGCACCCGGGTGCGCGGCCTGATCGACCGCATCGACACCTGGGACGGCTGGGCGCTGGTGCGCGACTACAAGAGCGGCAAGGTGGAGAAGTACAAGGTCGCCGACTGGGAGGAGGAGAACCGCTTCCAGGCTGCCCTCTACATGCTCGTGGTCGAGCGGGCGCTCGGTCTGCGCGCCGCCGGCGGTGTCTACGTGCCGCTCGGGGGCACCGAGCGCCGGCCGCGCGGGATGGTGGCCGCCGAGCTGGTGGAGCAGCTGGGCTCGGACTTCTTCGACAACGACGTGGTGCCCGAGGCCGACTTCGCCGAACGGACCGAGTGGGCGGAGGGCTCCATCGCCACCACGGCCAAGCGGATGCGCGCGGGCGACCTTGCCTCCTGCCCCGACTCCTGCGCGTGGCGCGGGGGCTGCTCGCACCCCTCGATCTGCCGGGTGGAGACGTGACCGCCCCCGCAGCGGGAGGAGCGCAGCCCGAGCACCGGTCGGGCGAGCACCGCACCGAGGTCCTCTTCACCGACGAGCAGCAGCGCGCGATCGACCGCCGCGACGGGTCCGTGCTGGTCAGCGCCGGCGCGGGCACGGGCAAGACCTCTGTGCTGGTGGAGCGCTTCGTGCGGGCGGTCATCGATGACGACTGCGTGGTCGACTCGATCCTGGCTATCACCTTCACCGAGAAGGCCGCGGCCCAGCTCACCGGGCGGGTGCGCCGGCGGTTCCTGGGGCTGGGCGAGGCCGAGCACGCGCGCGAGTCCGAGGCGGCCTGGATCTCCACCATCCACGGCTTCTGCGCTCGACTGCTGCGCACCCACGCGCTGGCCGCGGGGCTGGACCCCGATTTCCGGGTGCTCGACGCGCTGGAGGCCGAGCGCCTGGCCATCGACGCGTTCGACGCCGCCCTGCGCGAGTTTGTGGGCAGCCGCCAGGACTCGCGCCGGCTGGCGCTCCTGGCCGCCTACACCCCGGACAAGCTCGCCGACATGGTCCGCACCGCCTACGCCCACCTGCGCAGCCAGGGCCAGGCCCGGCCGCGGCTGCCCGAGATGGCGCCGCCCCGGGCCGCGGGCCAGCGCGAGGCGCTGCCGGAGGCGATTGCCGCCGCGCTGGTGGAGATCGGCGCGGCCGAGGGAGTGAACGTGGATCGCGCGCGGGCCAAGCTCGAGCGCTGCGCGGAGCTGCTCGGGCGCCTGGGCACCGACGAGGTGGCCGAGCCGGCCGAGTTCGCCAAGCTCGTGTTCAAGGGCAGCGCCAACGCCCTGAAGGGACCCGCCAGCGAGGCCTACCGCGCCGCCCACGAGGCCTATCGGGCCTACTGCGCCCACCACCGCGAGCACAACGACCACGTGCTCGTGCGCGAGCTGATGGCCATGCACGACGAGCGCTACGCGGAGCTCAAGCGGGCCCGCTCGGGCCTGGACTTCGATGACCTGGAGCTCGTGGCGCGCGACGTGCTGACCGCACACGAGGGGATCCGCGAGCAGTACCGCGAGCGCTTCAGCCACGTGCTGGTCGATGAGTTCCAGGACACCAACCCGCTCCAGAACGAGCTCCTGGGGCTGCTGGAGCGCGACAACCTATTCCGCGTCGGCGACGAGCGGCAGTCGATCTACGGCTTCCGCCACGCCGACGTGCGGGTGTTCCGCAGTCACCTCGAGGCCGCCCGCGAGCGGGATCGCGCCGAGCGCATCACGGTCAACTTCCGCAGCCGCGGCGAGCTGCTCGACGCCGTCGACCTGACCTTCGCCGGCCTGTGGGGGGAGGGGTTCGACGCCCTGGTGGAGCGTCCGGGATCGCGTGATGAGCCCGCGCGGATCGAGCCGTGCGTGGAGCTGCTGGTCACCGACCGCGACAAGGGGCGCTGGGACCAGCGCTTCCCGCCGGCCGAGGACGGCACGGAGGCAAGGCCCTTCGGCGACCGGCTCGGCTCGGTCGGAGCCACGGTGTGGCGGGCGGCCGAGGCCCGGCTGCTGGCCAAGCGCCTGGGCGAGCTCACCGGCCCGGATGGCCCCTACGCCTTCTCGGACTGCGTGATGCTGCTGCGGGCCACGACCCACATGGGCGTCTACGAGCGGGCGCTGGAGGAGCGCGGCATCCCCACCCACGTGCTCGGCGGCCGCGGCTACTGGGCCCAGCAGCAGGTGGCCGACCTGCGCTCCTACCTCGCCGCGCTGGCCAACCCGCTGGACGAGCTTGCCCTCCATTCCGTGCTCGCATCGCCGCTGGGCGGGCTGTCGCTGGACGTGTTGGTGGTGCTGGCGGCCAGGTCCAAGCGGTCAGGGCCGGGCGGGATCTGGCGGGTGATGACCGAGGACGCCGAGCTGACCGATCTGCTCCCCGGGCCCCAGCTACAACGCATCCAAGCCTTCGTGGCCCGCTTCCGCGAGGACCGCGCCGCCGCGCCCCGGGTGTCGCTGGAGACGCTGATCGACCGTGCGGTCACCCGCTCGGGCTATGACCGCCACCTGCTCGCCCTGCCCGCGGGCGACCGGCGGATGGCCAACGTGCGCAAGCTCATGCGGATGGCCCGCGAGTACGAGGCCGACGAGGGCCGCGACCTGCGCGGCTTCATCGACTTCGTGGCCGAGCGCGACCTCGTCCAGGGCGGCGAGGGCCAGGCGCCGCTGGAGGCCGAGGACCTCGACGCCGTGCGGTTGATGACCGTCCACCGCGCCAAGGGGCTGGAGTTCCCGCTGGTGTGCGTGGCCGACCTGGGCAAGACCGGCCGCGAGGACGACGCCGCCCTGCGCGTGACCGACGACGGCCGGCTGGGCATGCGGCTGGCCTCGCTCAGCGGGGAGTCGGTCGACAGCGCGGAGATGGCCGCGATCAAGGAGCAGCAGAAGGCCGACGACGAGGAGGAGGAGCGGCGGATCTTCTACGTGGCCATGACCCGCGCCCGCGAGCACCTGGTGCTCAGCGGCGCCACCGACCTGGGCAGGCTCCCGGCCCCGGGCGACCTCCAGGAGCCCATGCGCTGGCTGTGGCGGGCGCTGGCGCCGGGGCTGGAGGGGATGCCCCCGCGAGAGCTCGCGGTGGGCGCCTACCAGGGCCGCGAGGTGCGCGTGGCCTGCCGAGTGTTGCGCCCGGCCGACGTGGACGAGCTGCTCCCCGAAGCCGACCGCCGCCCGGTGGCGCCCGAGCCCGACCCGCCGGGGTTGGAGGCGCTGGCCGCTCCCGCCCTCGCCGCGGTGGACGTGCCCCGCGCGCTGCCGGTGTCGCGACTGAGCTACTCGGGGCTGGAGGCCTACCGCCGCTGCGGCTATCGCTTCTACCTCGAGCGCGCGCTGCGCCTGCCCCGCCCGGCCGACTCCGCGGCGGACGATGCCGCCGTCGTTCACGAGACGGGCACGGACGCCCGTCTCGTCGAAGGAGCCATCCCCGCGGTGGTGCGCGGGTCGCTGGTCCACGAGCTGCTGGAGAACCTGGACTTCGCCGCCCCCGCGCCGCCCGCCCCCGAGCAGGTGACCGAGGCGATCGAGGCCGCGGGTCAGCCCGTTCGCGACCACGAGGTCGAGGAGATGCGGGCGCTGATCGCCGGCTTCGCCTCCTCGCAGCTCGCCGCCCGCATCGGGGGCGCCAGGCGGGTCAGGGCGGAGCTGCCCTTCGGCTTCACGCTGGCGACGGGGGAGGGGCGCAGCCTGTTGATCGACGGGATCGTCGACGTGCACGCTATCGAGGCCGGCGGCGGCGTGCTGGTGGTGGACTACAAGACAGACCGGCTCGAGGGCGCCGACCCGGACGCCCGCGTGGCGGAGGCCTACTCCACCCAGCAGCTGGTCTACGCCCTGGCGGCGCTGCGCTCCGGCGCGCCCCACGTGGAGGTGGCCTATTCGTTCCTGGAGCGCCCGGACGAGCCCGTCGCCGCGGTCCACTCGGCGGGCGATGTGCCGGCGCTGGAGGAGCGTCTGCGCGCCCTGGCCGCCGGGGTCTCCGCCGGTCGCTTCGAGCCCACGGCGACGCCCCACCGCGGCCTGTGCGCTGACTGCCCCGGCCGCCCGGCGCTCTGTTCCTGGGACGAGGAGCACACGCTGGCCCCTGAGCCGCCTGGGGAGGAGCACAGCCCGATCGTCGATCGGGCGAGCACCGGACCCCCGTATTCCGTCTGACCGCAGACCTACCTTGACGCCATGCCACTGTGCTTCATAGAGCCCCAGGAGGCCATTCGGGTCATGGCCGACGCCGTCGGTCGCGAGGCGCGGCGGCAGCTGCTCGGCGAGGTCGTGCGCGCGTGGGTCGACGAGATCCCCGAGGACGAGCTGCAGGTGCACTACGCCAAGGCCGTCGAGGTGCTCGACGACGACGACCTGTCCATGCTGGCGGCCTGGCACGCGTCGCTGGAGGTGGGCCAGCCCATCGCCAACAAGGAGTTCCTGCTCAAGGCGTTCGCCCACCTGGGCGAGCACCGGCGCGAGGCGCTGCGGATCGCCGCCGGCTTCCGGGGCGAGGACGCCTTCGAGGCCGGGGTCACCGAGGAGCAGGCCCTGGACACCGTGCTGCCCTGGCTGTCGCCCGAGCGCACGATCGAGTTGGCGGCCGAGGCCGTCGAGTTGTATTGCTGGGACCGCCTGGGCTCAGACAACTGAGGGGCTGACTTCTTCGCCCTCCGCGCTCTACGGGGTAGATCCCCGTGCGGAGCCGTCGCCTCATCGTCCTGTCCCTGCTGCTGGTCGCCCTCGCCGGCGGCTACCTCAGCGGCCGGCTCGGTGGCGACGACCGGTCCGCGCAAGGGCCGCCGCTGCCCCGGGACGCCGCCTCGACCCGTGTCACCCGCGTGGTCGACGGGGACACCGTCGTGCTCGCCGGGCCGGGCCGCGCCCGGCTGATCGGCGTCGACACGCCCGAGGTCTACGGCGGCCGGGAGTGCTTCGGGCCCCAGGCCTCCGAGTATGCGGAGCGGATGCTCGCAGGCCGGGAGGTCTCGTACACGGTCGGACGAGAGCGGCGCGACCGCTACGGGAGGCTGCTCGTGTACCTCTGGCTCGACGACGGGCGATCGTTCAACGGGCTGCTCGTGGCCGACGGGTACGCCCGCATCCTGACCATCCGCCCGAACGACCTCCACGGCCGCTTGTTCGGCCGTCTGGCCGCCGCCGCGCGGGAGCGCCGCGCGGGCCTGTGGGGCGCCTGCGGATAAAGAGCCAAACTGCGGCATTTTCTGTCTCTGGCGCGTTGACCGGCTCCCGGGCCGGTGCTTGAGTGCCCGCCAGAGACACGGACCCAGGCGCAAAGAGCGAGGCCGCGAGGTGTGAGGCCCGCCGCGCAGCCGCCCGGACCTCGGTCCGGGGAGGCGCGCTCCTCGAGCGCCGGGACCGTGTCTCTCCTTCGTTCGAAGTGGGTAAGGGGACGGCCATGAACGCCTCGCGACTGCTGTTCTTGAGCGTGGCCCTCGGCCTGACCCTGGCGCTCGCCGGGTCGTCGGCCGCCCAGGGGCCCGACGCGACGGCGTCCAAGCGCCGCTCCTGCGGCACCATCACGACCACCTCGATCTACCAGCGCGCGAAGGTGATCGCCATCCGGCGCGTCTCATGCAGGCGCGCCCGACAGGTGGCACTCGCCTACGACAGGGACCAGCGCCTGCTCGGGCGCTGGCGCTGCGGGCTCGCGCACTCCGACCTGCCCCGGCTGTTCTCCTGCGGCGCCGGCCCGCCGTCGGTGGGCGACCTGCGCGAGCGCCGCTACGCGCTCGAGGCGGTCGGCAGCGGTGGGAGAAAGCCCGGCTACTAGAGCGACGCCGGGCCGCCGGGGGCCAGCGCCGCTTCGACCTCCGTGCGCGCCTGCGCGGTGTCCTCGAACCGCACGACGGTCATGCCCAGCTCGCGGGCGGTGTCGCAGTTGAGCTCCATGTCGTCCACGAACAGGCACTCGGTGGCCGGGATGCCGCCGAGGCGCTCGAGGGTCAGCTCGTAGATCGGGCGCTCGGGCTTTCGCATGCCGACGAAGCCCGAGTCCACGACCACCTCGAAGATCTCGTCCAGCTCGGGGAGCATCGGCCGCCAGCGGGGCTCCCACTCACGGACGTTGTTGGTGAGCAGCGCCATCCGCAGGCCCCGCTCGCGCAGCGAGCGCATCAGCTCGATCATCTCGGGATTGCGCTCCAGGTGACGCCACCAGACGTCGAACATGCCCTCCAGGGACAACTCGTCGCCGAGCTCCGCCTGCAGCCGGGCCAGGAACTCCTCCTCGGAGATGGCCCCCTTCTCGAGCAGGAACAGCGGGTGCTCCCCGTAGCGCTCGTTGGCGGCGGCCATCGCCGTGCCCAGGTCCTCCAGCGGCACGTCGGCCTCCTGCGACCAGGCGGCGAAGGCGTTGCCCAGCGGGGTGGTCAGCACCCCGCCGAAGTCGCACACGACCGCGCGGATCACGCCGCCTCGGGCTCGCTGCGCAGCCACAGCTCGTAGGCACCCAAGCCCTCGCGATCCTCCAGCCGCCAGCGAAAGACCGCGGCGTGCACGGCCAGCCCCTCGATGGCCAGCGACGTGCCCGCCACCACCGTGCCCGACCCGCGCAGCGGGAACTCCTCCTCCGGCTGCCACAGCTCCAGCCCCGCGCTGCGCTGGCGCCCGTCGCCGTCGTAGACGGTAGACAACCGGGTCTCGGTCAGCTCCACGGGCTCGCCCTCGGACAGCAGCCAGGCCGATATCCGCTCCTCATCGTGGCCCGCCGCGCCCCGAGGCCTGCGGGCGATGGCCAGGAACGCGTTGTCGCTGTCGAACAGCGCGGACACGCTGCGCAGCACGTCGAGCTGGTCCCACTGCGGCGACTCGACGGTCTCCGACAGCGTGCCCAGGCATTTGACCTTCTGGCCCGCCACACGGCCGGCAACCGTGCACACGTGCACGTTCACCCCATCGAGCGACACCGGCTCGGCGAACGGCTCCAGCTTCACCTCGAAGTCCTCGCCCAGCTCCGCCTCCCAGCCCTTGCGGGTGGCGCGGACGCTGGGACCCTCGTCCCGGACCTCGGTGCGCGAGCCGCGGAAGAGCAGCGTCGCGCCCGAGCGGGCGCTGACGTTCACGCCGTGCTCGGGGTCGAACACGGCGAGGGAGAGCGCTGGGGCGCTCACCGCTCGATCCGCGGCGGATCGGCGGCCGGGTACTCGTGCGCGCTGCCCTCGACGTCGGCCTCTCGCGGAGGCGGCGGCCCGCCGCGGCGCACCACCACGCGGGCCATCATCTGGCGCGCGAACCACTTGCCGGTGGAGCGCACCACCAGCGCGCGCGTAGGCGGCAGGAGCAGGGCCACGCCGATGAGGTCGGTGATGAACCCCGGGGTGATCAAGAAGGCGCCGCCGAATATCACCGCCACCCCCTCCTGGACCTCGCGGTGGGGCATCCGACCGGCGGCCACCGCCTCGCCGAAGCGCCGCCACGCCAGCCGTCCCTGGGAGCGCAGGAGCATGCTTCCCAGCACGGAGTCGGCGGCCAGCAGGCCGAGCGTCCACCAGATCCCGATGGCATCCCCGACCAGGTAGATCACGTACAGCTCCGCGATCGGGAGCACGATGAACACGAGCAGGAGGCCGAGGGCCGGCATCGCCCTGAGACTATCCGGCGGTAGAGGGCTAACCTTGACCTCGATGACCGAGGCACCGACCGTCGACGACGTCCAGGAGGCTCTGGAGAACGTGATCGACCCCGAGCTGGGGCTCGATTTCGTCGAGCTCGGCCTGGTCTACGACATCGCCGTCGAGGGCACCGAGGTGTTCATCACCTTCACGCTCACCTCGCCCGGCTGCCCCATCGGTCCGCAGGTCTCGGAGCAGATGGAGGAGTTCGTCGGTGACCTCGAGGGCGTCTCGGCCGTCTATCCCAAGATGGTCTTCACCCCGCCTTGGACGCCCGAGCTGATGTCCGAGGACGCCAAGTTCGCGCTGGGCTACTGAGCGAGGCGGTCCGGGCCTAAAGGTGCACGGCTCGGCGACGATAGGTCACCGAGGGGGATTTCGGTGATCAAAGGGCTCCACATCGTCGAAGAGCGGCTGCTGGCCGGCCGTCTGGCGGCGGCCCTCTACCTGACCGGCGCGGCTACCGGGGGGCTGCTGCTCGTGGTTCCCGGGGTCGACCTGGTCAACGGGGGGTTAATGCTGGCGATCATCGCCGCCGGGGCCCTGTGGGGCACCCTGGGGCTCACCGTGGTGCCCTGGCGCACCGCTCCGCCGATCGTCTCGCACCTCTCGTCGTTCATCGGATTGCCCATCACCGCCGCCGCAATGGCGGCCACCGGCGGCGCGAGCTCCCCGGCGCGGTTCTACCTGGTCTTCGTCGTCGTCTACTGCTCCTACTTCTACCCCCCGAGAGAGGCGGCGCTCTACCTCGTGGCGTGTGTGGCCGTGCAGGCGTTGCCCTTCGCCTATCAGGACGGCCTGGTCGATCAGGGCTTCCTGGCCGAGCTCGTGGTGATAGGTCCCATCTACTGCGTCCTGGGGGGCCTGATCATCGCCGCCAAGCAGCTCCAGCTGGAGCTTCGCGAGCGAGCGAACACCCTGGCCCTGACCGATTCGCTCACCGGGGCGGTCAACCGGCGTGCGTTCGCCGCGGCACTGGGGGAGGAGCCGGCGGGCCTGTCCCGGGCCGGCGACGGCGTCGGGGTCCTGCTCGTGGACCTCGACGACTTCAAGTCGGCCAACACGCTGTTCGGACACACGGGCGGCGACCGCGTCCTGTGCGCCGCGGCCGACGCCCTGCGCGAGGCGGCCCGGGGCAACGACATGGTCGCGCGGCTGGGCGGCGACGAGTTCGCGATCCTGGCCGGCGGCGTCGACCACGCGGGCGCCGAGCGGCTGGCCGACCGCGTGCTCGCCGCGCTGGACCGGGCGGACAGGGCGCTCGGGCTGCCCGGCTTCAGGCTGGCCGCCAGCGTGGGCTGGGCCACCTACCCGACGCCCGTCGCCGAGCGCAGCAAGCTCTACGAACGGGCCGACCGCGCGCTCGGCGCGGCCAAGGCGGCGGGGAAGGCGACCGGCCGGGCGGCCGGCCCTCAGTCGACCTCGCGCAGCCTGCCCGTCTCCACTTCGTAGACGAAGCCCCTGATCGAGTCCTTGCGGGGGATGAAGGGGCTGTCCTGGATCCGCTGCTTGGAGGCGCGGAGGTTGCCCTCCAGGTCGTCGAAGGCGCCCGGGTCCCAATCGGGGCGCTCCCCGCTCTCCTCCTCCAGCCTCTGCTTGAACTCATCGTCGGTGAAGGTGAGCATGCCGCAGCCGGTGTGGTGGATCAGCACGATCTCCTCGGTGCCCAACAGGTGCTGGGAGATGGCCAGCGAGCGGATCTCGTCGTCGGTGATGACGCCACCGGCGTTGCGGATCACGTGGGCGTCGCCCTCCTCCAGGCCGAGTATGCGGGTGGGGATGACGCGGGCATCCATGCACGCGACCACCGCCAGCTTCTTCGCGGGTGCGCCGGGCAGGCCGGCCTTGTCGAAGTTGGCGGCGTAGCTCTCGTTGTTTCGCAGCAGCTCGTCGATGACGCTCACGGGTCGAGAATACGGCGTCTAGTCTGGCTCGCGATCGCCACCCGCCTGGCCTACACCAGCGCCTCCTTCCCGGGGGACCCCGCCTTGGACACCGCGGTGTCGCGGGCGCTGATGCTGCGGGCGGCGGCCGGAGAGCGGCCTGACACCCTGCGCATCAGCCGGCCCGCGCGGGCCGTCGCCTTCGGCAAGCGCGACACCGTGAGCCCGGGCTACACCGGGGCGGTCGCGGCCGCGCGGGCGGTGGGGCTCGAGGGTGTGGAACGGCTGGGCGGCGGGCGCGCGGCGGTGTTCACCGAGCACACGGTGTCCCTGGCCCACGCGGTGGGCGACCCCGATCCGCGCTCGGGGGTGATGCGGCGGTTCGAGTCGACGGCCAGGCTCGTGGCGCGGGCGTTGTCGCATCTGGGCGTGGACGCCCGCGTGGGACAGGTCGAGGGCGAGTACTGCCCGGGCGAGCACAGCGTCAACGCGCGCGGGGAGCGCAAGCTGGCCGGGGTGGGCCAGCGGCTGGTGTCGGGCGCGGCCCACGTGGGGGCGGTGGTCGTGGTCTCCGGTACGGAGGAGGTCAACGCGATCCTGGGCCCGGTCTACGCGGCGCTGGGGCTGGACTGGCGCCCCGACGCCACGGGCGCCGTGGCCGACGAGGCGTCGGGCGTGACCTGGGACGTCGTGGCCGAGGCGCTCCGGGGAGCCTACGCCGAGCGCTACGAGCTCGAGCCGGTGGAGCTGGACGAGGGAACGCTGGCCCTGGCCCGGCGGCTGGCGCCCGAGCACCACTCGCCGGGCTGACTGCGACCGGACGGCGGCGCCCCTGCTGCAATGGGCCCATCGGCCGGCTCGTGCATCCCTGGGCGCCTGCGCGCTCGCGCGCCATGGCAGTGAGCGTCGCGGCTCTGACGGCGCTTGCGCTCGGCGGCGTCGACTCGGCCGAGGCCGCCCACCCCACCGGGCGCTACCTGGTGACCTTCGAGCACGGAGCCACGGCGCACTCCTCGGCGGCGCTCGGCGCCGTGCTCGCCCGGACCGGTGTGCGGCGAGCGGGCCGCGGCGTGCCCGCTCTGTCGATCGCCACGGTGCGAGGCAGCCGCGTCGACGTCGGCCGCCTGCGCCGCGACCGCGCCGTGCGGTCGGTGTCGGTGGAGTGGGAGCGCGACCTTCGCCGGATGCCAAACGACCCGGCCCTGTCCACCCCGGAGACCGCCTACACGAACGGCGTGCCTCCCGGCACGCCGATCCAGTGGGCGTTGGGGCGCGAGGGCTTTCCCGCCGCGTGGGACCGGAGCACGGGCCAGGGGACGGTGGTCGGGGCGGTGGACTCGGGGGTGGACGGCTCGATCGCCGACATGGCCGGCAAGATCGCCAGCGCCGACGCGGTGAACACCTCGGCGCCCACCTCCGACCCCGACGGCCACGGAACGCACACGGCCGGCCTGGCCTGCGCGGGGACGGACAACCGGGTGGGCATCGCGGGCGCGGGATGGGGCTGTCGGCTGGCCGTGGTCAAGCTCCCCGAGGCGCCGGTCACGGGCGGGATCAGCGACCAGGACATCATCGAGGGCATCCGGATCGCGGTCGACCGTGGCGCTCAGGCGATCAACATGAGCTTCGGGGGAGGCGATCCCAACCCGGCGCTCGACCAGGTGATCGACTACGCCGTGTCCAAGGGGGTGGTGCTCGTCGCCGCGGCCAGCAACAACCCGGACGTCGACCAAGGCGCCCCGGCCAGCCTGCTGCAGCCCGGCAACGCGCCCGACCTGCGCGCCGGGCGCGGACTGGTGGTCACGGCCGCCGACTTCTCCGACCGCCGCGCCAACACCGGCCTGGGCAAGCAGATATCCGTTGCCGCCTACGGGTTCTTCGACGACGGCCCGATGGGACCGCCGGGGCTGATCTCGACCTTCCCGGCCGCCAACGCGTCGCGCGAGGGCGAGCCGCCATTGTTCGCGGGAGGCTGCGGGTGTCGCCGGTCGATCGCCGGCGACGACGACTACGCCTACCTGGCCGGCACGTCGATGGCCACGCCGCAGGTGACCGGCCTGGCCGCGCTGGTCTCCGGGCTCAACCCCTACCTCTCGCTGCGCGACAAGCTCACGTTGATCAAGCAGCACGCCCGCGGCGCGGGCACGTGGGCGCCGGACCTGGGGTGGGGGATCATCGACGCGGGTCGGACGGTCGACGCCGCCCGGCTCGTGGATCGCCTGGCCCCCGTCTCCACGGCGCGTGCCCGCCGGCGCGCGCGACCGCGCCGCGGTGCGCGCCGCGCCCGCGTGCGCGCCCGCTGGTCGGTCGTCGATTCGCCCGGCCGGCCCGCGCTCGTCGCGTCCGGCGGCGCACGCACCGACCTGTACGTGCGCAGGGGGCACGGCCGCTACCACCGGGTCAGGCGCGCCAGCGCGCGGCGCTCGGCCCTGCTGCGCTTGCGCCCGGGCGTCTACCGCCTCTACACCCGGGCCCGGGACCGCGCCGGCAATCGCGAGGCGGCGCCGCGGCGCGCCGACGCCCGGCTGGTGGTCTCGCGGTCCAGGCGCCGGGCCCGGTAGCGGCGGGAGGCGTCCGGCATGATGAGGGCGATGCGCCTGCTCGCCGCCGTGCTCGTGCTCCAGGTCGTGCTGGCCGGCGTCCTGATCGCGCTGGTGGCCACCGACAACGTGCCCTTCGTCCCCAAGGGCGGGGCGGCCGGCACGGACGCCGAGGCGGCCTCGACCGTGCCCCGGCCCACCGCCCACCGCTTCAACTCTCGCGGGGCCTACGGCTCGGTGCGCCGGCAGGTGGCGCTCGGGCCGCGGCCGGCCGGCTCGGATGCCTCACGCCGGCTGGGCGAGCGGCTGCGTCGGACCCTGCCCGGTGGCCGCTTCCAGGCCGTGCCCGGCGGACTGCGAAACGTGGTGGGCACGGTGCCGGGCCGCGACCCCGGGAGGGTCGTTGTGGTCGGGGCGCACTACGACACCAAGGACCTCCCCGGCTTCGTGGGCGCCAACGACGGCGCCGCCCCGACCGCCGTGCTGACCCAGCTGGCGCGCACGGTCAAGCCCCACCGGCTGCGCTCGACGCTCGTGTTCGTGCTCTTCGACGGCGAGGAGTCGCCGGCCGGCACGGCCGACGTGGACTTCGAGCAGGCCGGGCTGCGGGGCAGCAAGGCCGCCGCCCCCCGCTACCGGGGCGCCCGGGCGATGGTGCTGCTGGACTTCATCGGCCAGCGCGGCCTGCGCCTGCGCCGGGACCTCAGCGCCGAGCCGGGGCTGTGGTCGAAGCTTCGCGCCGCCGGGCGCCGGGCCGGGGTGGGGCGGGTGTTTCCCGCCGATGTCCAGGGCGAGGTCCAGGACGATCACACCCCGTTCGTTGCCCACGGCGTGCCCGCGATCGACCTGATCGACTTCGACTACGACTGCTTTCACCGCAGCTGTGACGATCTGTCCCACATCTCCGAGCGCAGTCTGGACGCAGTGGGCGAGACGATGATGGAGCTCCTGCCTAGACTCTGACGGATGCCCTCCGCACCGCAGAAGCTGCTCCTGGCCGCACCCCGCGGCTATTGCGCGGGCGTGGACCGCGCCGTGCAGACCGTCGAGCGCGCGCTCGAGCTCTACGGCCCGCCCGTCTACGTGCGCAAGGAGATCGTGCACAACAAGCACGTGGTCGAACAGCTGCGCGAGCGCGGCGCCATCTTCGTGGAGCAGGAGACCGAGGTGCCCGAGGGCGAGACCGTGGTCTTCTCCGCCCACGGCGTGGCTCCCGCGGTGCACGCCAACGCCGCCACCCGACAGCTCCAGACCATCGACGCCACCTGCCCGCTGGTCACCAAGGTGCACGTGGAGGCCAAGAAGTTCGCGGCCGAGGGCTACACGATCGTGATGATCGGCCACAACGGCCACGAGGAGGTGGAGGGCACGATGGGCGAGGCGCCCGACAACATCGTGCTGATCGAGACCGAGGAGGAGGTGGACACGCTCGAGGTCGACGACCCGGACAAGGTCGCCTTCATCTCCCAGACCACGCTGGCTGTCGACGAGACGCGCGCCATCATCCTGGCGCTGCGCGAGCGCTTCCCCAACATCACCGGCCCGCGGACCGACGACATCTGTTACGCCACCACCAACCGCCAGATGGCCGTCCGCCAGATGGCGGCGGAGTGCGACCTGGTGCTGGTAATCGGCTCGCGCAACTCCTCGAACTCCAACCGCCTCGTCGAGGTCGCGCGCGACCACGGCGCCGACTCCCACCTGATCGACAACGAGTCCCAGGTCCGCGAGGAGTGGCTGGAGGGCAAGCGCGTGGTGGGCATCTCCTCCGGCGCCAGCGCCCCCGAGGAGCTGGTCCAGCGGCTGGTCGACTACTTCCGCGCCCGTGGCACCGAGGACGTGTCGGAGTTCGAGGTGGTCAAGGAGGACGTGCGCTTCATGCTGCCGAAGGAGATCCGCAAGGCGCTGGCCCTTCAGGGCGCCTGAGGCGTGAACTGGAAGCCGTGCAGGCGTAGACCTGTCTCCTCGGCCTCGATCCTCCCGTCGGTCTCATAGAGCCCCGGCTCCGCGGTCCCCGACAGCACCGCCCACGCCCCGCCGCCGGTCCAGCGCGCGGTCGCGGTAGCGCCCGCCGAGGTGGCCTCCAGGTAGTCCCCGCCGTCGATCCAGTCGCCGCTCAGCTCGAGGCGCTCGCGGTCGCCGGGCAGCGACACGTCGGCCGTCTGGGGCTCCAGGAGCACTCCCTCCCGCTCCTCCGGAAGCAGCGGCAGGAGCGGCGCATCCAGCTCGCCCACGTCGGCTTCGTCCAGCTCCCCCAGCACCTCGACGATCGCCCGCTCGGCCTGCGCGTAGTCGCCCTCGCCGTAGTGGATGTAGCGCAGGCGGCCGCGTCGGTCGAAGAGGTAGCGCCCGGGCCAGCCGCGGTTGCCGTAGATCCGCCACACCTCGTAGTCGGGGTCGAGCAGGACGGCGTGCTCGACCCCCATCGCGCCCGCAGCGCGCTCGACGGTGTCGCGGTCGCGGCCGAAGGAGTAGCCCGGCGAGTGCACGCCGATCACGCGCAGGCCGTGGTCGGCGTAGCGCGCGAGCCAGCCCTGGAGGTAGGGGAGGGTGCGGTGCGAGTTGATCCGGGCGGTGTCGAAGAACTCCACCATCACGGCGCGCCGGTCGAGCAGGCCGACCATTCGCAGGAAGGGGACGTTCAGCCACTCCATCTTTGGGGGGAACTCCGGAGCGAAGATTCCGCTGTCCTCGGGGACTCGCATCGCGCTCACAGCATGGCCCAAGACCGCAACTCCGGGCCGCGCCGGTTGTTCGAGGGGAGCTATCGTGCGATAGTGACTCACCCTCGAGGGGGGAGCATTCACCCCGCCGAGACCCCCAATCGTTCTTCGAAGGAGGAGTTAGTGCGCAAGCGCGTAATCGGCGTCATCGTCGGTGTACTGGCACTGGCGTTCGCTTCGGTGGCCTATGCCCAGAACCAGGGCACCACCGGCAACACCAAGACCAGCATCAGGGTCAGCGGCCTGAGTAGCACCAAGGGCGGCACCAAGAAGAAGCCCAGCCAGAAGACCAAGCTGCGGCTGCAAATCGTCAGCGACACGGTGAACGGCCAAGGCCAGCCGGCCACCTCAACGGCAATCAAGGTCGCCCTGCCGAAGCATTGGACGTTCAACTCCAGGAAGTGGCCGAAGAAGGCCCGCTGCTCCGCGGCCAAGGCCAACTCGGCCCAGAGCACCTCGGTGTGCCCCCCAGGCTCGAAGGTGGCCACCGGGGTCACCCGGGTCGACGCCCTCGGCGGTCAGATCAAGCGCACCCTGCTGCTGAGCGCGTACATGCTCACCGACGGCAACATGGGCGCGTTCGTGGAGACCGCGGCCGGCCAGGCTCCTGCCGTCAAGCGCATGGAGGTCGGCAAGGTCAGCGGCCGCAGGTGGAACGTGAAGATCGACAAGGTCGTCCAGGAGCCGGTCCCCGGCATCCCGACGGGCATCCGCACGCTCGACTTCAGGTTCAGGAACGCGAAGGCCAAGGTCAAGGGCAAGACGATCGGCTTCGCCCAGAGCACTGGCTGCAGCGGTGGGTCCTGGACCTTCACGGTCCAGAACATCTACCGCGACGGCAGCGGCACGCCCGCCAAGGACAAGGTGAAGTGCAAGAAGTAAGCGCTACACGCTGAACCGGAGTACTTCGACGGCCCCGCTTCGGCGGGGCCGTCGTCGTTTCAGACTCCGGCGATCGCCTTCATCAGCTCGGGCGAGACCCACAGCTCGACCGCCGCGCTGGCCAGCAGCACCGGCACGGCCAGCGCCACGCAGACGGCGGTGGCGGCCAGCAGCTCGTTCCAGCGCCTCTGGCGGCTGGCGATCAGCCAGGCGGCCAGGGGCAGGAACAGGGCCACCAGCTCCGGGATGGCGTGGGGCAGCAGCCCGAACATCAGCAGGCCGGGGGGGATCCCCAGCTGGTGGGCGATCGTGGATGCGTTGCCCCCGATGGCATAGGCCTGGGTCGAGAGCGAGAACAACGTGGCCGCGGACACGAAGGCGATGGCCAGCGGTCCGGCCTTCTCGTGCACCCAGCGGTCGACGCCGCTGCGCTGGGCCGCCGACAGTGGCAGCGAGCTGCCGGCCATGAACCCGGCCACGCACGCCATCGCGTGCAGCGCCAGCACGAGCGAGTTGCGGTAGAGGATGTGGGCGTAGTCGGACAGGCCGGGGCGGTAGGCCACCGCGTTGAGGGGGATCGGTGTCGAGTCCGGGGGGCTGAGCATCGCCACGACCCAGACGGCGACCAGCAAGACGGCCGCTATGAGCAGGCTGAGGGCCAGCCACGGCCCCAGGGAGGCACCGGGGCGGGCGTTGAAGCGGCGCAGGGCCACACGGGTGTCGTGCATGCCCTGCACCAGGACGAGGTCGTTGGCGCGCACCACTTGAGGATCGGCATATGCGCCGGGACGGTTGAGCCCGGTGCGCGGTCGCCCGAATAGGGTCGGGCCATGCCCACCGATCGGACCACCGTCCACACCGACTCGGCCCCGCCGGCGATCGGTCCCTACAGCCAGGCCGTCAGGGCCGGCGAGCTGGTCTTCTGCTCGGGTCAGATCCCGCTCGACCCGTCCGGCTCCGAACTGGTCGGCGACACCACGGCCGAGCAGGCCACCCAGTGCCTGCGCAACCTGGAGGCAGTGGCGCAGGCCGCCAACGCCCGGTTGGCCGACGCCGTGCGGCTCACCGTCTACACCATCGACCTCGACGCCTTCGCGGAGATCAACGAGGCCTACGCCGCCTTCTTCGGGGGCGATGACCCGCCCGCCCGGGCGGCGGTGGGGGTGGCGCAGCTACCGCGGGGCGCGCGGGTCGAGATCGACGCGATCCTGCTGGCGCCGCGGGCCTGAGTGCTGCTGAAGGCCTGCATCAACGGGGCGCGGCGGCCCGATGACCACCCCGCCCTGCCCGTCAGCGCGGCCGAGTGCGTCCGCGACGCGGTCGCCTGCGTGGCCGCCGGCGCCGGCGCGATCCACCTGCACCCGCGCGACGAGGCCGGGCGCGAGACGCTCGACCCCGACCCGATCGACGCAGCTGTGGAGGCGGTGCGGGATGCGGCCGGGGTGCCGGTGGGGGTGAGCACGGGGGCCTGGATCGAGCCGGACCTGGCCGGCCGCGTGGCCGCCGTGCACGGCTGGGGGGAACCCGACTTCGCGTCGGTCAACCTGAGCGAGGCGGGGGCGCTGGAGGTGATGGCGGCGCTGGTCGATCGCGGGATCGAGGTCGAGGCCGGCCTGGCCGGTCCCGAGGAGGTGGAGCGGCTCGTGACGGGTGGGATGGCCGAGGGCCTGCT
>JBBREO010000029.1:0-28240 GCA_038202855.1 Solirubrobacterales bacterium | reverse complement strand
GGGGGCACTCAGAGGCTGCTGCCATCCCCCCGGAGGGACGGGGCCGCCGTAGGCCGGGGCCGCGCCGGCGTCCGGCGTCCGCCCCGCGGGGTGGGCCGGCGGCGGCGTGGGCGGCCCACCGGAAGCCGGGCTCTGGGGTCCGGAGGGCGGAGGCGGCCCGGGCTCCGGGCTGGGGCTCTGGGGGCCCTTGCGCCCCTCCTGGTCCTCTCGATCCGGGCCGTGGTCGCCCGGGCCGTAGCCGGGGGAGCCGGGACCGAAGGGGCCGGGACCCTGAGAGCCGGATGAAGATTCCATGGAGGGGCAGCCTACGTGACCGCGGGCTCGAGCACGACCTCCTCGCCCCGACGCAGGAACCGGATGGCCAGCGCCGTGGAGGCCAGCAGCGCCGCGACCCCGAGGGTGATCTGCACGCTCAGGATCCCCTCCTCGGACCAGTAGACGTCGTCGAGCTCGAGCAGCAGCGCCGACTCGTCCAGGGTGAGCCCCATGCCCGTGCCGAAGGGCACGGCGAGCCACGGCTCCCAGCGCGGTTCGCGCGAGACGATCGCCGCGCCTCCCGAGGCAAAGGCGAGCACGATCCCCGGCACGAAGTGGTGGATGTGGCGACGGCCCACCTGCAGGTTGTGAAACGGCCCCACGCGACCCCGGCCGCGCAGCAGGAAGGCGATCATGCGGGCGGTGATGAAGGTGACGACGAACGACGCGAGCAGGTTGAACAGCGCGTTCTCGCGGCGCGAGCCCTGCTGATAGCCCACGCGCGCAACGGCTGCCGTCTCGGCCGCCGCCTCGGCCGCCGCCCCGAGCGGATCGTCGGCTTCGGCGGGCAGCGGCGCGCTCCCGCGCCTCCACACCCGGCCGTACTCCCCCGCCGCGACCGCCGCGGTGGCCGCCGCGGCAGCGACGGCCAGTGCCACGGTCGCCGGTCCCGGATGAAGACCTTCACGGCGCTTCACGTCCAATGCTCCAGCAGGTCCTCGTCGGCCACCTCGCGCACCACGCGCGCCGGGACGCCCATCACCACCGATCGTGGCGGCACGTCGCGGGTGACCACAGCGCCCGCGGCCACGAAGGCCTCTTCGCCGATCTCCACTCCCGGCGTCAGCACTGCGCCGCCCCCCACCCGGCAGGCGCGGCGCAGGGTGGCGCCGCGCAGGCGGTAGTCGCGATCGTGGCGGCCCATCGTGTCGTCGTTGGTGAGGGTCACGCCGGGCGCGACGAACACGTCGTCCTCGATCACGGAGTAGGCGGTCAGGTAGCAGCCCGTCTGCACCCGCACCCGGTCCCCGACGCTCACGTCGTTGTCCACGGCCGAGCCCCGGCCGATCACGCTGCCCGCCCCCACCGAAGCACGCTCGCGCACCTGCGCCTGGTCGCCCACCACGGCGCCTTCGCCGATGGTGGCCCCGGCCACGACCACGGCCCCGGCGCAGATCGTGGCGCCGTCACCGATGGTGGTGGGAGGCGGCGGCTCCAGGGACGCCGTCGAACGCGGGCCCAGGGCCAAGGGCTTGCCCAGCACCACGGAGTCCTGGATGACGACGCCGTGTCCCAACAGGGTGCCCGCGTGGATGACCACGTTGCCGCCGACCTGCAGGACCTCGGGCAGGCGCACACCCTCTCCGAGCAGCAGCCCGGGCGATCGCTCAGACGGGCTGAGCACGCCTGCTCTCGTCCAGCGAGCGCTGCAACTCCTCGAGCACCCGCACCACCCGCAGGCCGGCCTGGCCATCGGAGCGCGGGGGCTGGCCGTCACGGATGCGATCCACGAAGTGGCGACACTCCAGGCGCAGCGGCTCGTCGTTGGGGATGCGTGGGGAATAGATGTCACCCGACCGCGTGATGTACTCGCCGTACGACGTGGCGTCCTGGTCGAAGCCTTTGTCGTAGATCATCAGCTTGCGCTCCAGCTCCATGTCGTCGAAGGTGGCCATCTTCTTCGAGCCCACGACGGTGAAGCGCCGCTCCTTATGGGGGTCCAGCCAGGACAGGTGCAGGTGCGCGGCCAGCCCCGAGGGAAAGCGCAGGAAGCAGAAGACCACGTCCTCCACGCCGGGACGCATGTAGGACTCGCCCTTGGCGCTCAGCTCGTAGGGCTCCTCCCCGGCCAGCCGCAGCAGTACGGAGATGTCGTGGGCGCCCAGGCTCCACAGCGCGTTCTCCTCGGCGCGCAGCTTGCCCAGGTTCAGGCGGTTCCCGTAGATGTAGTGGATATGGCCCAGCTCGCCGCTCGCGGCCAACTCGTTGAGCATCTCCAGACCGGGGTGGTACTCGAGCAGGTGGCCGACCATCAGCGTTCGGTCGGCCGTTCGCGCCGCCTCGACCACGCGCTCGGCGTCCCCCGCCGACTGCGCCAGCGGCTTCTCCACGAAGCAGTGCTTGCCCGCGGCGAGCACGCGCTCGGCCAGCGCCGCGTGCGTGGGCACGGGCGTGGCGACGGCCACGGCGTCGAGCCCCGGGTCACCCAGGAGGTCGTCCAGGTCGGCCGTGGCGCGGGCGTCTGGGAAGGCCTCGGCCAGGCGGCTCCGGGCCTGCTCGTCGGCGTCGCAGATCCAGGCAAGCTCCGCGTCGGGGAGGCGGTCGAAGTTGCGCGCCAGGTTCGGGCCCCAGTAGCCCAGCCCCACCACCCCGATCCGAACGGGCTTCACAGCCGGACCACGTGTGGCGACTCGATCCCGCGCGTGACCCCACGCAGATCGACCACCGAGGGCGCCCCCGCTACCACTGCCTCGATGTCGAGGCCAGGATGGGCGGTGACGATCACCGCGCAGTCGGCCCCCTCGAGCGCCTCGTCGAGCGCGTCATTGTCCAGCTCGAAGGCCGGCAGCTCGGGTACGAAGTCGTCGTGGTAGACCAGCTCGGCACCGCGCTCGTCGAGCTGGCGCATGATCTTCAGGGCGGGCGACTCGCGCAGGTCTCCCACCCCCGGCTTGTAGGAGACGCCGATGATCACGATGCGCGAGTCGCGCACGGCCTTGGAGTGGTCGTTCAGCGCCCGCGCGATCAGCTCCACGCAGAACTCGGGCATCCGCTGGTTCACCTCGCCGGCCAGCTCCACGAACTCCGTGGGCTGCCCGTATTCGCGCGCCTTCCAGGCCAGGTAGAAGGGGTCGACCGGCAGGCAGTGGCCGCCCATCCCCGGGCCCGGGCTGAAGCGCATGAACCCGTAGGGCTTGGTGGCGGCCGCCTCAACCACCTCCCAGACGTCGATCTTCATCCGCTCGCAGAGCATCGCCAGCTCGTTGACCAGCGCGATGTTCACCGACCGGAAGACGTTCTCCAGCAGCTTGGACAGCTCGGCCGCCTCGGGACCCGAGACCTCGACCACCTCGTCGCAGACCTCGCCGTACAGGGCCACCGCCCGCTCCCGGCACTCCGGGGTCAGGCCGCCGACCACCTTCGGCGTGTTGCGCATGGTGTAGTCGGTGCGGCCGGGGTCGATCCGCTCCGGGGAGAAGGCGAGGTTGAAGTCGCGCCCGGCGGCCAGGCCGGACTCCTCGAGAAGCGGGGCCAGGCGGTCGCGCGTGGTGCCTGGATAGGTCGTGGACTCCAGCACCACGAGCTGGCCCTCGCGCAGCACACCGGCCAGCGACGTGCCCGCCGATACCAGCGGCCCTAGGTCGGGCTCGCGATTGCGGGTCAGCGGGGTCGGAACGGCGATGAGCACCGCGTCGGCGTCGGACAGGTAGGCGTAGCGCGTGCTGAAAGACAGACGCTCCGAAGCCGCCGCCAGACGCTCCGAGGACACGTCCTCGATGTAGCTCTCGCCCTCGGCCAGCGCCGCCGCCTTGCGCGCATCGGCGTCGACTCCGACCACCTCGTGGCCCTGCTCCGCGAAGGCGAGCGCCAGGGGCAGGCCCACGTATCCCAAGCCTATGACTCCGACTCTCATGGCCGAGCAGTGTAAGCAGAGACCACGTCGACGATCCGCCCCGCCGCGCGGCCGCCGCCGTAGAGCTCGGGTTGGTCGCGCGGTGGCTCGGCCTCGAGCGCGGCAAGCGCGGCGTCCCTGTCCAGGCCGACGAGCACGTTCCAGCCCGTCTGGACGGTCTCCACCCACTCCGTCGTGTCGCGCAGCGTGATGCACGGCACGCCCAGGAGATAGGCCTCCTTCTGAACCCCGCCCGAGTCGGTGACCACGGCCCGGGCGTCCATTGCCAGCCGCATGAAGTCGAGGTAGCCCAACGGCGGGAGGAGGTCGATGTTCGCGGCTCGGTCCAGGCGCCCGCGCAGCCCGAAGGCCTCGAGCCGCGCGGCCGTGCGGGGATGAAGCGGCAGCACGCAGCGCCCGGGGAGGGCCTCGAGCAGCGCGACCAACCGCTCCAGGGAGTCCGGGTCGTCGACGTTGCCCGCTCGGTGGGCGGTGGCCAGGAGGTAGGCGCCCGGCTCCAGGCGGTGCTCCTCGAGCGCTCGCGAGCGGTCGCGAGCGATCGGGGCGAAGGCCAGCGACACGTCGGCCATCACGTCGCCCACGAGATGGGCCTCGCCACCCGCGTGCTCGCGCTCCAGGTTGTCCATCGCGGTCTCGGTCGAGCACAGGAGCAGGTCGGCGGCATGATCGGTGAGCACGCGGTTGAGCTCCTCCGGCATGGCGCGGTCGAAGGAGCGCATGCCGGCCTCCACGTGGGCCACCGGAACGCGCGCCTGGGCGGCGGCCAGGGCTGCTGCCAGGGTCGAGTTGGTGTCTCCGTAGACCAGCACCAGATCCGGCTCCTCCTCGCTGAGGACGCCCTCCAGCAGGCCGAGGATTCGTGTGGTCTGCTCCGTGTTGGAGCCGCCACCGGCATCGAGCTGACGATCGGGCGCGGGCACGTCGAGCTCCTCGAAGAACACCCGCGACAGCTCGTCGTCGTAGTGCTGGCCCGTGTGCACCAGCACCTCCTCGTGGCGCTCGCGCAGCAGGCGGGAGACGGCTGCCGCCTTTACGAACTGCGGCCGATTGCCGATGACGGTCAAGATGCGCATGGTGGGAACGTGGAAGAAGCTATTGGGCGGTGCCGTCGGCGCGCTGGCGCTCGGCCGCGAGGCCGCGGGCCACGCCACCTGGTGGCTGCGCTACCAGATCGACGGCACGGTACGCGAGGAGGCGTCCCGGCCGACCCCGGAACCCGTTGACTCCTAGCTCAGCACCTCGTCCACGTGGGCGCGGAAGACCGCTGCGGCCTTCCTGGTGACCTCACCCACCTCGGGGAACTCGCGCCCCTCGATCGCCGCCACCGAGTGGACCTCCCGGGTGGTAGAGGCGATGAACGCCTCGGACACCTCGAGCAGCTGCTCCGTGGTGATCACCCTCTCCTCCACCTCGAGCAGCTCCATCAGGTGCGCGCGGGTGATCGAGGCCAGCACGTGCTCGGACAGCGGCGTGGTGCACAGCGCGCCGTCGGCATCGACCCAGAACAGCGAGGAGGTGGGCGCCTCGAGCACGCGGCCGTGCGGCGTGACCAGCAGCGCCTCGTCGAAGCCGCGCTCCTTGGCGATCCGGGTGCAGAGCATGTTGGCCGCGTAGGAGAGCGACTTGACGCCGTCGAGCACGCGCGTGGGCGCGTAGGTGACGTAACCCAGCCGCAGCCGCTCGGGGGGCTGGGGCAACGGCTCGGTGATCAGCAGCCGCCGGCCGCCGCGCGTGAGCACGATCCGCAGGCAGCCGTCGAAGCCCGCCTCGTCGCGCCGGGCGAGCAGGTCCGCGGCTTCGCGCTCTAGCGCGTCGCGCGGGACGCCTTCCAGCCGCAGGTTGGCGGCCGAGACCTCCATCCGGTCCAAATGCTCGTCGAGGGCGAACGGCGCGCCCGCGTAGACGCGTATCACCTCAAACGCGCCGTCGCCGCGCAGGAAGCCCTCGTCGGTCACCGGCACGGAGGTCTCAGGGGCGGCCGCCAACGCGCCGTCCAGCATCGCCAGCTCTTCGCCCATGGGTGGTTGATAGCAGTCGCCCACAGTTCCTGACGAGGGTTCGGACGATGGGCCGTGAAGGACTCGAACCTTCAACCTTGAGATTAAGAGTCTCCTGCTCTACCAGTTGAGCTAACGGCCCCGGGGGGGTCCGTCGCGACGGACCCGGCCTGGGATTGTACGAGGTGGCCGAGGCCGCCTACTCCGCGGCCTTGGCCTTGACCGCGTCCAGGGCCTCGGCGCGTGTGTCGTGGATCGGGAAGACCCGGTCCAGGCCGGTTATCTCGAAGATCTTGGTGATGTTCTGATCCGTGCAGACCAGCGCCAGGCCACCGCCGGAGGGGCGCAGGCGCTTCACGCCACCGACCAGCACGCCGAGGGTGGTGGAGTCGATGAAGGTGGCCTCGGAGAGGTCGACCACGATGTGGTTCTTGCCCGCTTCGATCAGCTCCACCATCCGCTCCTTGAACTCAGGCGCGGTGTATAGGTCGATCTCGCCTCCGAGTGTGATGACGTGCGTCTGCGCGTCGATCTCCTCGTCCTGGATGTGGAAGTTCACGTCTCTCCTCTTCGTGGTCGGGCCTGATCCCCGGGTCGGGACACTACCGACGGGTGAGGTCAGGGCTGCGGCGTCGCGCCCTGCGCGCCCTGCGCCGCCTGCGGCTTCTTGAGCTGCTTGAGCTCGCCTCGCACCTGCTTGCGCTGGGAGGGCTTGGCCAGGTCGATCGCCTTCTGACCGGCAAGGTCCGCGGTCCGGGTGTCCTTGGCCAGGGCCGCGTACTGGACCAGGCGCAGGTAGGAGATCGAGTCGTTTTGCTCCTGAGCCATCAACCGGGCCGCCTCGGTGGCCTTGTCGGGCTTGTTCAGGGCGGCGGGGTCGTAGATCTGCAGCGCCACCTGGGCCAGGGAGGTGTCCGGCTTGGGCGGCTGGAGTGCCAGGTAGGCCTCCCAGTTGGCCCCCGCCTTTCGCAGCTCGTCCTTGGCCTTGGCCGGGAAGGCGGTCTGGTTCTGCGAGGTCTGGGCGGTGGCGAGCTGGTAGTAGTCGCGCGTGAGGGTCTTGCGGAGGGCCGGGTTGCGCGGGTTGACCTTGACCTTCTTCTCGTTGCTCTTGACGCGCTTCTCGATCACCGAGTTCCCGTTGCTCGAGCCGCCACCGCCCTTGAAGGCGTCGAAGATGCCGCCGTTGATGTTGCTTCCGACCCCGAACAGGGCCAAGCCACCACCCATGAGCACGGCCAGCATGAGGTAGGTGCCTTGGACGACACGGCGGCGTTTGCCCTGGAGATCGAACAGCATGGGCGCTGCAGCGTAGCTAGCCGGACTCGGCGCCGGCCAGCTCCGTGCCCGGTGCTTCCGGCTTCACGAGCGCCGCACACAGGAGGATGCTGCCCTCGTACAGGAGGATCATCGGCAGCATCTCGAGCAGGAGGGTGACGGGATCGATCGTCGGCAGGAACGCGGCCAGGACGGCGATCACCAGGATCGCGTAGCGACGATTCTTGCGCAGCTTCTGCGGGCTCGTCAGCCCGAGCTTGGCCGCGGCCAGGATGGCGGTAGGCACCTGGAAGGCCAGGCCCATGGCCAGCATGGTGAGCGTGACGAAGGAGTAGTAGTCCTTCGCCCGGATCTGGGTGTTGAACTGGTCGGCGTTGAAGGACAGCAGGAACTTCAGCGCTCCAGGGAGCACGACGAAGTAGCAGAACACCACCCCGGCGATGAACAGGAACGGCACCATAAGCAGCAGCGGGGTGGCGACCTTTCGCTCTTTGGGGCTGAAGGCCGGGAGGATGAAGGCGTAGAGCTGGTAGAGGATCACCGGCAGGGCGATCAGGATCCCGAAGTAGGCCGAGTTGGTCAGCGTGGTGGTGAACGGCTCGGTCACCCCGAAGGTGATCGGTTGGGGCAGCCGATCGGGCAGGGGGTTGTTGATGATCCTGAGGACCAGGTGGTTCTGCCAGGAGCAGAGACCGAAGGCGACGCCGAAGGCCGCCATCGCGATGATCAGCCGATGGCGCAGCTCGCCGAGGTGGTCGACGAGCGTCAGGCGCTCCTCGTGGTCTATGGGTCTGAAGCGCGGCACGCGCCCGCGGCCTCCTGCCGTACCCGCGCGCGGGTCTAGCTGCCCTGGCCGCCCGTGGCGGGCGTCTCAGGCTTGGCCTCGGTGCGCACGGGCTCAGGCTTGGCCTCGGTGCCCGAGGAGAGCTTCTTGTCGTCGTCGTGGTCGTTCGTGACCGAGTCCTTGAAGCTCTTCATCCCGCTGCCGAGCGACTTGCCCAGTTCGGGCAGGCGCTTGGGCCCGAAGATGACGAGCACGATGACGAGGACGATGGCGATCTCGGGAAGGCCGATTCCCATGGGCATGGCAGACTCCTGAAGACGGGGTTGCGGCTCGCGCTACGCGGGCCGGTCGCTAGAAGGATCCTAGCTTGGTGTTATTGCGCCCGGGGGCCGTTTGCAGATCATTTCTCGCGGGCGAAGTTCTCGTAGAAGCGGCTGGGGGTGGGCTCAGCCTGGCCCTGGTACTTCGATCCGGTGGTCTCGGAGCCGTAGGGACGCTCCACCGGGCCGTCCATGCGCATGAACGAGATCTGGCCGATCGGCATGCCCTCGTAGATGGTGATGGGCAGGTTGGCCACGTTGGAGAGCTCCAGCGTGAGGTTGCCCGAGAATCCGCTGTCGACGAATCCGGCGGTCGAGTGGATCAGCAGTCCTAGCCGGCCCAGCGAGCTCTTGCCCTCGAGCCGGGCGACCAGGTCGTCGGGCAGCGTTACCTTCTCCAGCGTCTGGCCCAGCACGAACTCGCCGGGATGGAGGATGAAGGGGTCCTCGCCACCCACCCGCACCAGCTCGGTGAGGTCCTCCATCGGCTTGCGCACGTCGATGTAGGGGTGGCGCTGGTTGTGGAACACCCGGTAGGCGCTGTCCACCCGCACGTCGACGCTGGAGGGCTGGATCAGGCCGTCGTCGAAGGGGTCGATGACGATGCGGCCGGACTCGATCTCCGAGCGGATGGTGCGGTCGCTGAGAACCACGGCCGCGCCAGTCTACGGGCGAGTGGGCGCTCAAGTCGCCCCCGTCGCTGCCGATACCGCTCCCATGGAGTCCCAGACCGGCCCCGGCGACCGCCACGTCAAGCGCGTGGTGCTGCCCAGCGGAAAGACGATCGAGGTCGTCTACCTGGGCGAGGACGGGGCCGCCCCCGCTCCGGAGCGCGCTGCCGACCTGCACGTATGCCTGCACTGTGACTCCGCGCTGGCCTATCCCGTCGACTGGGAGGAGGCCGGCAAGGACTCCTGGTCCGTGGTCATTCGCTGCCCCGAGTGCGAGCACATCCGCGAGGGAGTGTTCGGCCAGACCGTGGTCGAGGCCTTCGACGAGAAGCTCGACGAAGGCGCCGAGGCGCTGATGGCCGACTACCGCCGGCTGCTTCGCGCCAACATGGCCGAAGAGACCGAGCGCTTCGCCCACGCCCTGCTGGCCGGGGCGATCGTGCCCGAAGACTTCTAGGCCGTAGCCGCCGGCCCTCAGGCGTAGCGTTCGACCACGCCGTCGGCCACCAGGCCGAGCGCGTCCAGCCGCTCGCGCGGCAGATCGATCCCGCCCAGCGCCGCCTTGGCCTCGGCAACGTAGCCCAGGGCCCGCTCCCGCGATTCGCCCAGGGCACCCGTCTTGGCGATCCGGTCGCACACCCCGTCGGCCTCGGCGGGGCCCGTGACCGTCGCGCCCAGGTCCAGCCCCGCCAACTCTGGATCGCGCCCGCGCGCGACGATCAGCGGCAGGGTGACCGTGCCGTCCAGCAGGTCCGCGCCGCGCTGCTTGCCCGTCCGCTCGGCCGGTCCGGACACGTCGAGCACGTCGTCGAGGATCTGGAACGCCAGGCCGATCCTGCGGCCGAAGCCCGCCAGGGAGTCCGCTGCTTCGGGCGCGTCGCCCAGGAGCGCCCCCAGCGAGCAGGCCGCGGCGAACAAGCTGGCGGTCTTGAGCTGGCAGCGCTCGAGGTAGCGCTCGGGGGTGACAGAGGCCGACCACGCGTCGGCGCGCTGCATCAGCTCCCCGGTGGCCAGCGCCGACGAGGCGGCCGACAGGGCCTGGACCGCCGCGGCCGAGCGGGTAGAGGCCAGTTCGGCGAAGGCGCGCGAGAACAGCAGGTCGCCGGTGGAGGTCGCCGCCGCCCGGCCCCCGACCGCGTAGACGGTGGGCACGCCACGGCGCAGCTGGGCGGCGTCAAGCACGTCGTCGTGAACCAGCGTGGCCATGTGCAGGAGCTCCACCGCCACGGCCGCCGAGGTGAGCGCGTCGCCCTCGCCCCCGCATAGCACCACCAGCACCGGTCGCAGGCGCTTGCCGCCGGCCGCCAGCGTGCCGGAGGCGTGGCGCCCGAGCGCGTCTCCGTGCCCCTCGGCTATCTCGGCCAGTCGGCCCTCCGTGCGCTCGAGGGCGCGGGCCAGGGCGGGACCCCCCGCGTCGAGTACCGACGCGAGCGTGGCCGGCGTGGTGCTCACGAGCGCGCGGGCACGGTCCCGTGGTGCAGCGCGATGATGCCCCCGGCGGTCAGCACCCAGCCCACGTCGACCAGCCCCGCCGCCGCCAGCTGGGCGCCGAGCTCGCGCGGCCCGGGAAAACGTCGCACCGAGCTGGGCAGGTAGGTGTAGGCGTCGGAGTCGCCCGCGAGGCGGCCGAGCGCGGGCACGACGCGATCGAACCACAGGCCGAAGAACCAGGACAGCGGCGGCTGCTGCGGCGTGGTGATCTCCAGCACCACCACGCGCCCGCCCGGGCGCACCACCCGGGCCATCTCGCGCAGGCCGGTGTCCAGGTCGGAGAAGTTGCGTGCCCCGAATCCCACCGTCGCGGCCGCGAACTCGCCGTCGGCGTAGGGCAGCTCCAACGCGGAGCCCTGTACGAAGTCCACGTCGGGCGCCTTGGCCCGGGCCAGCTCGAGCATTCCCGGCGAGAAGTCCAGGCCCACCACGCGCGTGCCGGGTCCGACGCGCCCTCGCAGCTCCACTGCCAGGTCGCCGGTGCCCGTGGCCACGTCGAGCACGGGATCGCCGGGGGCCACGGTCGCCAGATCGGCCGCGCGCCGCCGCCAGCGCCGGTCCAGGCCGACGGTCATGACCGAGTTCATCCGGTCGTACACCCGGGCGATGCGGTCGAACATCGCCTGGACCTGGGTCTCGGGCAGCGTGCCGCTCGCCGGGGCCGGGACGCCGCCTGCGTCGACGGCCTCCGTCGTGGTCATCGTGGCTACTTCGCCGACGAGGGCTTGGGGTCTGCCGTGGGCATGTCCTTGCGCAGGGAGGCCACGAACTTGACCATGTCGTCGAACTGCTTCGGCTTGGACCTCTGGAGCTTGATGTAGCTGGGCATCGGCTTGGTGGGATTGACCAAGGTGCGCGCGATCGCGTCCTTGCCCAGCCGGTCGCCGATCGCGGTCAGGTTGGGCCCGATCGTGCCGCCGTTCTCACCGAGCTTGTGACAACCCAGGCACCCGTTGGCGGCGACGACCGCTTTCCCGGACTCATACCGCGACGCCACCTTGAGGTTGATCTCGCTCGGTGGCCCGGCCACCGCGCCCATCACCGTGAGGTAGGCCATCGCCCCGATCGTCGCGAACATCGCGACCATCGCCGCCGGCCGGCGCAGCGGGTGGCGCTCCGGCCCGCGGTCGTAGAACGGCAGCAGGAGGAGTAGCACGAGGCAGATGGTCGGGATGCCGATGGTGGCCATGAACACCAGCGCCGGCGGCTTGACCACCCGCAGCAGCTCGAACAGGAAGAAGAAGTACCACTCGGGGCGGGGCGAGTAGGTGGTGGTGGTCGGGTCCGCCTTCGGCCCCAGCTCGGCGCCGAACAGCACCGCCATCAGGATGATCACGAGCAGGACGATCGCTGCCATCGCGCTGTCCTTGGCCACCGCGTAGGGGAAGAACGGCTTGCCCTGGTTCTTCAGGATCGAGTACTCGCGCAGGTACTGCTCCCGCTCGTGCGCGTTCACCGGGCCACCTAGATCTCTTCCCGGTTGAGGTTCTTCTTCTCCGCCTTCAACCAGGGCGGTGCGGTGGTGCCCAGCTTGGCCACGAGGTAGAGGTGGGCGCCGATCAGCGCGCCGATCAGCCCGGGGATGAGCAGCATGTGCATCGCGTAGAAGCGGGTCAAGGTGATCGAGCTGAACTCCGCGCCGCCGCGCAGGAAGTCGGCCAGGTACGGACCGACCACCGGGCCGGAGGAGTTGAGGTTCACCGCCACGACCGTCGCCCACAGGGACCGCTGGTCGAAGGGCAGCAGGTAGCCCGTCAGGCCCATCATCAGCGTGAGCACGATCAGCACCACGCCGATCACCCAGTTCAGCTCGCGCGGGTACTTGTAGGCACCGAAGACGAAGGTGCGCCCCATGTGCAGGAAGATCAGGATGATCATCACCGTGGCGCCCCACTTGTGCATGCCGCGCACCAGCTCGCCGAGGAACACGTCGTTGGTGATGTGGGCGGCGGACTCGTACGCGCGCGCGGTGTCCGGCTCGTAGTACATGGCCAGGAAAACGCCAGTGACCGCCTGGGAGAGGAAGGCGAACATCGTGGCCGAGCCCAAGGTGTAGAACCAGTTGGTCCCCTTGGGGACCTTGCGGAACAGCTGGGCCCGGATGAGCGGGCTGGTCCCGGTGCGCTCGTCGAGCCAGCCGACGACGTGGGCCGTGCCCTCGGCCGCCCCCTCCTTGACCTTGTCGGCGGTGCTCGGCTTGCCATTGCCATTGCCGTTGCCGTTGCGCGCGGGCCCCTGGCCCGGTCGCTTGGGGGCGGGGCGCAGGAACTTGGGCACCGGCGGCATCAGCTTGCTCATGTGCTTGGCCTCGAGGGGTAGAGGTATTGCCAGAGCCCGTCCAGGTGGTTGGACGGGTCACGCGGAGAGAAGCGCTCGAGCTGGGAGTTGAGCGAGAAGCGCTGGCCGATCTCGACCCGGCCGGCGCGGACCCGGGTGTAGAAGCGGTCGAGCGGGCGGACCGGCGGGCCGCCCACGACCTTGCCCTCGAAGTCGTACAAGCCGCCGTGGCACGGGCAGACGAAGCGCTGGGAGGCCTGGATGTAGCGCACGGGGCAGCCCAGGTGGGCGCAGCGGTTGGAGACCGCGACGTAGGGCTGGGGCTTCTTGGCGCGCTGGCCGTCGTGGGGCTTGTCGCTCGGGCTCTTGCTGTCGCGCTTGAGATTCAACTTGCGGATGTAGACCGTCGCCTTGCCAGCCTCGCCGGCGGCCGCCGTGATGTTCACGACCGTGGGCACGTAGGTCTGATCGTTGAAGTCCTTCTCCGACCCGACGTCCTGCCAGAGGTTGGCCGTGGAGTCCTCGAACATGGGGCCAAGCGCGAAGCCCAGCGCGGGAAGGCCGAAGGCCGCGGTGGCGATGCCGCCGGCCGCCATGGCACCGCCGGTCATTAGGCCGCGGCGGGTGACCGTCTCGCCCTCGAACGCGCCGGGCACACCGCGGTCCGCGGTATAGCGCGACTTGCGACGGCTCTTATTGGAGGAATCGGGGGCCATGATGCGAGCGGGTCAGGTATTCAACGCCCGGAGAACCATAGAGTCAACATGGCTACGGGTGTCACGAGCCCTGACGTTCAGGCGTATTGCGCCAAGCGGCCATCGCGCCCTCCCCGCCGTCCTTCGACAGCGCCTTGGCGGTGGCCAGCCAGAGGCTCACGGCCCGGTTCGGAGAGCCCTCGGCGTGGGCCCTGGCGGTCAGCGTGATCAGGTCGGAGAGCTCGGACACCGCGTCCAGGTCGCCCCGCTCGGCCAGCCGGGCCAGACCCAGGGCATAGAGGGCGTCGCCGGCCAGTAGGCGCAGGTCGGGGTCCATGCCGACGAACGCCCGCGGCTCGCCGTAGTGCATCAGGTAGCCCTCGTAGACGGCCTCCAGCACGAAGCGACGGTCGGGGTCCTCGACGGTCGAGGCGAAGCGATCGGGCCCGAGATCGGGCGCCACGGAGTCCGCCAGCCACGGCCCCACGGCCTCGACGACCTCGGCCAGGGCACTCATCGGGCCACCTCGGCCAGCGCCCCGCGCGCGGCCTCCAGCGTCCGCTCCACGTGCCGCTCGTCGTGGGCCAGGGACACGAACCACGCCTCGAACTGCGAGGGGGGGAGGTAGACACCGCGCTCGAGCATGGCCCGGGCGAAGGCGCCGAACGCCTCCATGTCGCATTCCTTGGCCCCGGCATAGTCGGTCACCGGACCGTCGCGGAAGAACAGCGTGAGCAGCCCGGTGGTGGAGCTCACGTACACGGGCACCGCGAGCTCCCCGGCAACCAGGCGCAGCCCCTCGGCCAGCTCGCCGGCGATCTGGTCCAGGTGGATGTAGGCGCCGGCGTCGAGCAGGTCAAGCGTGGCCAGGCCGGCGGCCGTGGCCAGCGGGTTGCCCGACAGCGTGCCCGCCTGGTAGACGGCGCCCGCCGGGGCCACCCGCTCCATCAGGTCGGCCCGGCCGGCGTACGCCGCCGCGGGCACGCCGCCGCCGATCACCTTGCCCAGGATGGTGAGGTCGGGCAGGACGCCCTCGCGCTCCTGCGCCCCGCCGCGGGCCACCCGGAAGCCGGAGATCACCTCGTCGAAGACCAGCAGCGCGCCGTTGGCGTCGGCCGCGCTGCGCAGGTGCTCCAGGAAGCCGGGGAGCGGCGCCACCAGCCCCATGTTGGCCGGGTAGGGCTCGCACAGGAGGGCCGCGAACTCGTGTTCGGCGACGGCGCGGTCGATCGCCTCGAAGTCGTTGAAGGGCACGATGACCGTGGCGGCGGCCTGGGCCGCGGGCACGCCCGGGCTGGCCGGCACGGAAGCCGTGGCCAGGCCCGAGCCGGCCTCGGCCAACAGCCCGTCCACGTGGCCGTGGTAGGCCCCGGCGAACTTGAGCAGCTTCTCGCGGCCGGTGGCCGCACGGGCCAGGCGGATGGCGCTCATCGACGCCTCGGTGCCCGAGTTGACCATCCGAATCATCTCGGCGGACGGCACGCGGTCGACGACCGCTTGCGCCAGCTCCACCTCGGCCTCGGTGTTCGCGCCGAAGCTCGTGCCCCGCCGCGCCGCCTCGGTGACCGCCCCGATCACGGCCGGGTGGGCGTGGCCGGCGATCAGCGGGCCCCACGAGCACATCCAGTCCAGGTAGGCGTTGCCGTCCACGTCGGTGATCTCGGCGCCGGCGCCGGAGGCGATCGAGATCGGGTCGAGGCCGATCGACCCCATGGCGCGGACCGGCGAGTTGACCCCGCCGGGCATGAGCTCGACGGCGCGGGCGTACAGCTCCCCGCTACGAGCCGTGTTCAGCTTCCCACCGCTCGTGGTCATCGGTGAAGTAGAGAAGCCGGATCTTCTTGAACTCCGTCGAGGAGTAGAGAGTCCGCCGGTCTTGGATGCCGGTCTCGGCGGCGATGGAGTCCAGGATCGCGTCGCACTCCTCCTTCGAGCGACCGTGGGCCATGGTGAAGACCGAGTAGTGCCAGTCCTCGTAGGTCGGGCGCTGGTAGCAGTGCGAGATGCCCCGGTAGGAGGCCATCAGGGGCGCCACCTCCATGATCCGCTCCTCCGGGATGTTCCACACCCCCATGCCGTTGGCCGAGAAGCCCGCCCGGCGGTGGAACAGGATGGCGGCCACGCGGCGTAGCGCCTTGCGCTCCTTCATCGACTCGAGGTGCTCGAGCAGCTCGGGGACCGTGATGCCCACCTCGGCGGCGGCCGGCGCGTAGGGCTCGGGGATCACGGGCATGTCGCCCTGGAGCGCGAGGATCACCGCCCGGTCCATCTCGGTCACCTCGATCGGGTTGGGCTCCATGGGCTCCTGGGCCACGCCCATCGCGGCCAGGTCCTTGGTGCCCTTCTCCATCTCCAGATCCATCCGGATCTTGAACAGCTTCAGGGTGGGCAGCTGGCGCACCGACTCGGCCCCCGTGAGCTCCTGGAGCCGGCTCAGGGTGCCCTGCAGGCCCAGCTGCGAGTCCGGCTCGGTGGCGATCGTGAACCACATGTTGAAGTCGTGGTTGCGCAGGTAGTTGTGCGACACGCCGGGGTGCGAGTTGATGATCTTGCCCGCCCGCCACGGGTTCTCGGGGTCGACCTTGGCCGCCACGAGCATCGACGAGTAGCCCAGCACGCGCGTGTCGAAGATCGGCGTCACCTGGCGGATGATGCGCTCGTCCAGCAGCCGCTGGACCCGGCGCATGACCTCGTCCTCGGACACGCCGGCCAGGCCCGCGACGTGCTCGTACGGCTTCGGAGCCAGCGGGAACGAGCCCTGCATCAGGTTGAGCAGCTTCTTGTCCAGCTCATCGAGCGGGACGGCGGCGCCGTCCTTGCGCGAGCGCACCTTGGGAACGGCTCCCTGCTCGCGGGCCTCGGCCGCGGTCTGGTCTATCGAAGCCATTGCGCCACCTCCGTGGCCCAGTAGGTGATGACCACGTCGGCGCCCGCGCGACGAATCGAGGTCAGGGTCTCGAGCACCGTAGCGGTGCGGTCCAGGTAGCCGGCGGCGGCGGCGGCCTCGACCATCGCGTACTCGCCGCTCACGTTGTAGGCGGCCACTGGCAGACCGGTGGCCTCCTTGACCCTGTGCAGCACGTCCAGGTAGGCCATGGCCGGCTTGACCATGACCATGTCCGCGCCCTCCTCCACGTCGAGCAGCGCCTCGCGTACCGCCTCGTCGGAGTTGGCCGGGTCCATCTGGTAGGAGCGTCGATCGCCGAAGGCGGGAGCCGAGTCGGCGGCCTCGCGGAAGGGGCCGTAGAAGGCGGAGGCGTACTTGGCCGAGTAGGCGATGATCGGCGTGTCTTTGTGGTCCTCGGCGTCCAGCTGGGAACGCAGGGCGGCCACGCGGCCGTCCATCATGTCGCTGGGGGCGACGGCGTCCGCGCCGGCGCGCGCGTGGGAGATGGCCGTCTTGGCCAGCAGCTCCAGCGACAGGTCGTTGTCCACCTCACCATCCGCGCGGACCACCCCGCAGTGGCCGTGGGAGGTGTACTCGCACAGGCACACGTCGGTGATCACCACCAGCTCGGGGTGGGCCTCCTTCAGAGCGCGCACGGCGAGCTGGACCACGCCCTCGTCGTCATAGGCGCCCGAGCCGCGTTCGTCCTTCTCGGCGGGCAGGCCGAAGAGCAGCACGGAGGGTACCCCCGCCTCCTGGGCCCGACCGGCCTCATCTACCAGGTGCGAGATCGACAGGCGGTCGACGCCCGGCATGGAGGCGATCGGCGTCCGGCTGTCCGTGCCGAGCTCCACGAAGTAGGGCTGCACCAGGTGCGACGGCGTGAGCTCGGTCTCGCGGACCATCCCCCGCAGCAAGCCCGTGCGGCGCAGACGCCGCATGCGCGTAGCGGGAAAGGCCATGTGTCCCAGTGTAAGCCGCAGACGGTACGGGCATCCGTGCCCGTTCCGTAGAACGTCAACGGAGCTCTGCAGTCGTCAGCTCAGGCGAAGCGGCTCAGCGCCAGGCGGCTGGCCGCCGCGAAAGCAGCGAACAGGGCGCCCAGGTGCAGGAGCGGCGCGAGCAGGGAGCCGGCGCCGTTCAGCGCCGAGTCGAGCGCGTCGAGCGTCGGCTTGAACGGGAATAGCGCCGAGATCACGCGGATCACGTCGAAGAGGGCGGGCGATACCGACCCGGACGGCACGAGCGCGAGGAAGGTGAGCGGCAGGGAGGCCATCACGCACAACAACGAGGCGGCGCGCACCTCGCGGGTGACCGCGCCCACGGCCAGCCCCATGGCGGCGAAGGCCAGGGCCCCGGCTGCCGTGGCCAGCGCCCACAGCCCGAAGCGACTCCAGTCCAGCGCCACGAACAGGCCCAGGCCGCACAGCATCAGGAGGACGACGGCGGCGGAGCACACCGCAGCCAGCCCAGCCTTCTCCAGCAGCAGCCCGGTGGGCGACACCAGCCCCCGCACCAGCCGGCGGAAGGCGTTCTCCTCGCGCTCGAGCGCGAGAGCGCCGGAGGCCAGAAGCAGGGTGATGAACATCAGCGACACCGCCGCCGCGATCGCCACCGCGAACGAGGACAGTGGAGTGGAGCCGCCGTCGAGCTGGGTCTGCTTCACGCGCAGGGGCGACGACACCGACGCCAGCACGTCGTCGGACATGTTGAGGTTGTCGCGCGCCAGCCGGGCGAAGCGCACGACCTGTTCGATCTGACTGCGGGCGGGCGAGCCGCGCGGGAGGTCCGCCTTCGCCTTCTCCAGGATGCGCTCGGAGCGCTGCAGCCCCAGCACGTCGAAGTCGCGACCCAGGAACGAGTAGTTGCCGCCCGTGGAGATCAGGCCGAGGAACTGCAGGGCCACGCGCGAAAGCTCCCGGGTCAGCGCGCTGTTGGCGTCCTGGACCTGCGACTTGATCGTGTCGCGCACATAGGAGGCCTTCACCGGGTCGTCGGCGTTGTAGAAGACCTCCACGGTGGCCGGCTCGATCCCCGACTGGAGCTTGCGGGTGGTGTCCTCGGGGATGACCAGGGCGCCCAGCACGTCGCCGTCGCGCACCTTCTTGATCGCCTCGGCGCGCGTCTTGACCCGCACCGGGTCGATCGCCCGGAACAGCGGCCCGGCCTGGCGGGTCACGTCGATCCGCTTGCCCCCCAGATCGATCTCCTGGCCCGATGACGGCACGAGGTTGGCGAACGCCACCCGGGGCTTGTCCGGCCCGCGCGACAGCGCGAAGCCGATCAGCGTGGCGATCACCACGGGGTAGAGCACCAACAGCGCCACCAGCATCGGCGAGCGGCGCAGGATGCGCAGGTCCTTGAGCAGCAGCCAGCGCATCTAGTGGCCCTTCGCCTTCAGGAAGGCCACGAAGGCCTGCTCGAAGTCCGCACCCCGGCCGCCGGTCTCGGCCTCCACCGCGTCCTCGAGGGCCGTCGGTGCGCCGGTGAAGATCGACTCGCCGTCGGCAAGCACCACCACGCGATCGGCGTGGCGCTCGGCCTCGGCGATGTCGTGGGTGGAGTAGACGACGGCGGTGCCGCCCGCCGCCAGGCTGAGCACGAACTCCCACACGCGCTCGCGCTGGCGCGGGTCCAGGGCCGAGCTGGGCTCGTCGAGCAGCAGCACGGGCTGGCGGCCCAGCAGCCCGATTGCGATGTTCACGCGCTGGCGGTTGCCTCCCGACAGGATCGAGACCTGGTCGCCGGCGCGGTCGCCCAAGCCGGTCAGCTCCAGCATCCGGCGCACCTCGGCGTCGGGGTCCTCGGCCTTCTCGAGGCGAGCGAACAGGCGCAGGTTCTCGGCCACGGTCAGCTTGCCGTAGAGCGCCGCCTGCTGGGGCACCCAGCCGATCTCCCTGGGGCCCCGGTTCACGCTCCCGGCATCGGGGCTCTGGATGCCCGCGAGGATCGAGAGCAGCGTGGTCTTGCCCGCGCCGTTGGGCCCGATCACGGCCACGAGCTCGCCCCGCTCCGCGTCGAGCGACACGCCCCGCAGGGCCTCCCGGGCGCCGTAGCGCTTGGACAGCCCGCGGGCCGACAGAACCGCCTCGCTCACCGGCGGGAAGGTAGCGTCCCCTCCGTGAACATCCTCTTCGTAGCCGATGTGGTCGGGGGCATCGGCCGCCGGACGCTCGCCGCGCTGCTGCCCGGGCTGCGCGAGCGACACCACGTCGACTTCGCCGTGGTCAATGGCGAGAACGCAGCCGGCGGGGTGGGCATCACCGAGCGCACCGCGCGCCAGATCTTCGACGCCGGCGCCGACGCGATCACCCTGGGCAACCACGCCTACCGCCATACCGAGGTCTATCCCTACCTGGACACCGAGGAGCGGATCGTGCGTCCGGCCAACTACCCGCGGGCCAGCCCCGGGCGCGGCGCAACCGTCGTCCAGAGCAACGGCATGTCACTGGGGGTGGTGAACCTGTCCGGCTCGCTGTTCGTGGAGGCCGCGCGCTCGGCCTTCGCCGAGGTCGACGCCGCCCTTGCCGACCTGCGCGGGCGCACCGACCACGTGCTCGTGGACATGCACGCCGAGGCCACGAGCGAGAAGGTGGCCATGGGCTGGCACCTCGACGGCCGCGTGACCGCCTGCGTGGGCACCCACACCCACGTCCCGACCGCCGACGCGCGCGTGCTCGACGGAGGCACGGCCTACTGCACGGACGTCGGCATGACCGGTCCGCGCGGTGGCGTGATCGGGGTGAAGAAGGAGCTGGCGCTGGAGCGCTTCCGCACAATGACCAACGTGCGCTTCGACACCTCGACCGAGGACCCCTGGCTCAACGGGGTGCTGGTCGCGGCCGGCGCAGACGGCCGCGCCACCGCGGTGACGCAGATCCTGGAGCCCGCGCCGCCGGGCGTGTGAGGCCGGGCGCCCCCAGCGCCAGCGCCACCACCGCGACCAGCGTGGCGTCGCGGGCGGCCACCAAGGCCAGCGCCCACCCTTCGCGGTCGACCACCGCCTCGTAGTGGGCGGGGAACTCGACGAGCGTCAGGACGATCGCCATGCCGCAGAAGCAGGCGAGCGCCCGCATCCGCCAGCCCACGGCCAGGGCGAACAGCGGCACCGTCCAGACCAGGAACTGGGGCGAGAGCACCTTTCCGAACACCGCGAACGCCGTGGTGGCGCCCAGCCCGCACACGACCAGCGCCCGCGGACCCGGCGGCTCGTCCCCCCGCCGCCGCGCGGCCCCCCGGGCCAGCAAAGCGATGGCGGCCACCATGGCGGCGGCGAAGATCGCCGTGACGACACCCGAGACGGGGTGGTCGAGTCCGTCGGAGCGGTGGCTCGAGTCCGCGCGTGCCTCCCCCGCTCCCTGCGCGTCCAGCGCGCGCAGCACCACCGCGGGCGAGCTCTCCACCTGCACCGGGCGGTCGAGGTGGTAGGTGAGCGAGTCGAGGGTCCCGGCCGGCGACAGCACCAGCGCGGCCCCGTAGGCCACCACGACCACGGCGATCAGCGCGATCGCCCCCTCCATCGCCGCCCGCCGATGGCCCCGGGCCACCAGCCAGGCCAGGGCCACGGGGGCGACCACGAGCGGGTAGAGCTTGACCGCCACGCCCAGCCCGAGCACGGCCAGGCCCGCGCGTGGACGCCCGGCGCACAACAGCGCGAGCGCACCGAGGGTGAGGACCACCGGGACGAGGTCGAAATGGGTGCGGATCATCGCGCCGCACAGCAGCGGCGCGCCCGCCGCGGCGACCATGGCCTGCCGCCGTCCCGCGCCGCCGCGCGCGGCCAGCTCTCCGCACACCAGGACCATCGCGCCCGCGACCACTAACGCGAACACGGCGAAGGCCACCCGGTAGGCCTCCATCCCACCGGCCAACCCGGACAGGGCGATGACCGGCGCGGCCAGGGGCGGGTACTCGAACGAGATGTCGCGGTAGGGCAGCGCTCCGTGCAGGAACAGCTGCGCGTAGGCGGAGTAGAGCGGGAGGTCGGTGACCGACTCATCCTTCCAGGGAGGTATGAGGAAGGTGATCGCCCAGCCGGCCGCCAGCAGGGCCAGCGCGGCGGCCGCCGGCCCGGCCCGAGGCAGCCTCACGCGGGCACGGCCGAGCGCCGGTCGCGCTCGCGCGCGCCAACCGCGGGCCGGTGCCCGGTGCGCGAGGGAGCCATAAGCGCCACCAGGGCCAGCGGCGCGAACCACACCACGTAGAGGTAGAACCAATGCGTCATGGTCAGCTCCAGGGCGATCACGACCGCGGCACCGAGCGCAGCCACCTGCACCGGGTCGCGCCGGCGGGGGACGAACGCCACGGCCAGTGCCAGCGCGGCCACCGCCGCCTTGACAGCCGTATGGACGCCCCCGAGCCCGTCCACCTGTCCCCAGACCGAGAAGGGCGAGGGCCGCGATGCCTGGTAGCCGACGGTGCGGTCGTACAGCGCGCGAACCCCGCCGTGGGGCACGAACGGGAGGAAGGCGGCGCCCAGCACCAACACCAATGCCCCTGCGAAGACCGCGACCGCGCGCCTGCGGCCCTCACCGGTTCCCGCGGCGAACAGCGGCGCCAGGACGAGCGGCGCGAACTTGGCCGCCGCACCCAGGGCGATCGCGCCCCCGCGCGCAGCAGCCGAGATCCCCGCCCGCGCGGGCGCCAGCGTCAGGCCGAGCATGGCCAGCACCGTGCACAGGCCGACGAGCGAGTCGTTCGAGTTGGTCTCCAGCGCGAACAGCGAGTAGGGATAGGCCGCCCAGGCAAAGCCGAGCGCCACGCCCAGCTCGCGCCCCGCCGGTCCCGCGCGTAGCCGCATCCCCAGCAGGATCAGGCCCGCCAGGGTCAGCAGGTCGAAGGCGATCGCCGCGGCGTGGGCGGCGGGCAGGTCGTCCCAGGTGCCGCTCCAGGGCAGCGCCTGCTCGAAGGGAACGTAGGTCAGGTAGTTGACCGGGCCGTAGGTGTCCCCCCGTTCCACGTCCCGGCTGAAGCCCGGCCCGTACAGGGGGTCGCCGTCGGCGATCCGGTCGGCGCCGATCACCCCCGCGTAGCCCACGTCGATCACGTTCGAATCCGTCACGTTCAGGCCCACCCTGAAGCCGGCGAGCAGCACCAGCCCGAGCGCGAGCCACGTGAACGGCACGAGCGGTACCAGGCGGCCACGGGAGGGCCGGGGGCGAAAGCCCGCGATCAGCAGCCGCACGAGGAGGTAGGCGAGCACCGGATAGGCGAGCGGCACCGACACTCCGATCTCGCCCCGGTTGAAGAACGCGTGCGAGGCGCCGAAGGCCAGCAGCACGAGCAGGTCGAGGTGCAGCAGCCGAAGCGGCCGGCGCGGATCGACGAACGGGAGCAGGAAGACCAGACACAACGGGATCCACACCCACGGCGAGTTGACCTTGCGCCCGAACGCCCCCTCGTAGCCGCGCGCCATCGTCCACGCCACCTGCGGGCCGGTCCACTGCTCGAGGATCGCGCCCGTGGCATCGTCCACCCGGACCTGGGCGACCTCGCGGTCGCGGTCGAAATAGGAGACCTGCCAGCGGCCCGGCCCGCGGGTATAGACGGCCGGGGTGAAGCGGCGATGCCGCGCGCTCTCGGAGCGCACCTTGGACGCGCGGGCGGCGATGCGCTTGACCGCGGCACCGGTCAACCGGTAGCCCTGCGGCGCCTTGGTCAGCGACGCCGGCACCCGCAGCGCGGGCGTCGCCGCCTGGGCCGCGGGCGGCCCCAAGGCGAGGCAGGTCGCCGCCAGCAGCGCAGCGGCAAGGGCCCGGGTCACGGAGTGGGGGCGCGAAGCCCGAAGCTCCACATCTTGTTTCCGACGAAGTTGAGCGGCGTTGCCGCCACGATCGAGATGGCCTGGGCGGCGATCTCCGGCACCCCGGCGCTGGAGACCAACAGCTCCAGCAGCGCCGCCGCGAACACGAAGGCCGCGGCGCTGACCGCGAAGAAGCGGGCGGCCTGGAAGCCGGCGTGGCCCTCCCGCGCTCCGAATGTCCAGTGCCGGTTCCACCAGAAGTTGTTCAGCACGGCCACCACGAAGGCCGCCGTGGCCGCCACCAGATGGTGAACGTTCGCGAGCTTCACCGCGGCGGCGAACACCGCCAGGTTGACCACGTAGCCCGATCCCCCCACCGCGCAGAACTTGGCCAGCTGGACCCAGTTGTGCCGGCGCCCGATGCCGTCACGGACCCTTGTATGCGCCCGCGGGCGGACGGGCTCCGCCACTCAGCCCACCCCGAAGTGGTCGAGCACCAGCGGAGTCACGTCCTCGATCGACCACGGGGCGCCGTCCTCGCGACCGGCGGCGCCGATCCCGTGCATCAGCAGCACGCCGAGCGAGTCGCACTCGTGCAACGAGCCGTGGCTGCCCCCGCCGACGTGGTCCGATCCGCCCCAGTCGGTGAACTCGAAGCCCGGCTCGGCCGAGACGACCACCTCGCCCGCGCGCGGGCAGGTGAGCGCCGACCACAGCCGACGCAGGGCATCGGGGTAGTCGCCGTAGGACACCTCGCCTGCGCTCACGAACAGGTCGAGCGCCGCATGGTCGCCCTCCAGCTCCCAGGTCGCGCCGCGCGCGTCACGCACCCCGCTCCCGGGACGGAAACGCAGCTCGCCGCGCGGGGTCCAGGCCACGCCGTGGCCGCCCTCGAGGCGAGCGATCAGATCGACTCCGCGCACGTCCTCGAGGTCCTCGGCAACCTGCCGGGCGACCGTCTCGCTGCGTCCGGAGCCGAGGACGTAGACCTGGGCCGAGCGCGACCCGGGGCAGAGCGCGACCTGGGCGGACTCGGGATCGGGATCGACCGGCGCCATCACCCGCCACCGGTCCAGCGAGGCCGACAGGTTCGTGGCCTCGCGAACCGTGTCCTGGGAGTGATCGGACATGACGACCACCGCGTGGTCGGCCAGGAACTCGTCCACCCCGCCGGCGGCCTGCATGAGCCGGTCCAGCGCCCGATCGGCGTCCGCGATCGACTCCGGCTGGCCCTCCGGGCCGGCCCGATGGGAGTGGGTGTCGTTGTCGGGCAGCGAGAACAGGAGGAAGTCGAACAGGTCGTGCTCCACGAGGTGCGCGCCGACACAGGCCGAGTGCTGGTCGCGCTGGCCCGGCATCCCCAGCGTGGACTGGCAGCCCGTGTTGCGGGAGTCGAACAGGTCGGCGTAGAAGAGCTCGCGCGCGCCCCAGACCGCGTGGCGGAACTGGGCCGCCTCGGCCAGGCGCCGGTACGGCGAGTCGCCCGAGGGCTCGTGCCGGTGGCGGCCGCGATAGATCAGGTAGGTGGTGCAGGCCGTACGCAGGCCCGCGTCGTCGAGGTGCTCGAACACCGTTCGCCGCTCCTGGGAGAGGTGGGACAGGTTCATGTTGTAGACGGTGTCCTGGAGGGAGCGAAACAGCCCGTGGGCGCGACTGGCCCCGAACGAGGTGCCGTACTCCACGTAGCGCTCCTCGCCCCGGTGGTACCAGTTCATCGAGGGGATCAGGTGTCCGGCGGGGCCCGTGCCCGTCGCGATGGCCGAGGCCGCCACCGGAGTCACCGAGGGAAAGGTCGACACGCAGTCGGGCACGTAGTGGCCCTCCTCCATCAGCCGCGCCAGCACCGGTGCCTTCCCATCCGCCACGGCCTGCTCCAGCGCCTCGGGCGCCAGTGCGTCGATCACGGTCAGCACGACCTTCTTGGCGCCGGGACGGCGGCCGGTCACCGAAGGATCCGCAGACCGGCGTACTTGCGATCCGCCTCGCCGCGTCCCCGCACCAACAGCACGACGAACGCGATCAGGGCCAGAAAGGCCACGGGCGGAACGAAGATCGAGATGGCGGCCAGTACCAGGGCGGCGAGGTCGGCGAACGCGGACAGGAAGCCGGCGGCCGAATCGTCCAGTCGGCGCGCGGCGCGACCCAGCAGGCCGCCCACCCCGGCGTAGGCCAGCAGCGCGCAGGCCACGCCGGCCACGAGCCCGACCACCGGCGGTCCGTCGCCCTCGGCCAGCGAGCCCGCGAACAGGAGCGCGCCGAGCACCGCGGCCAGCACCGCCAGCCCGATCGCAACCGGGCGACCGTTCGCCCCCGAACGTTCGGCCATGTACGAAATCACCGCGAGGGCAAGCACCACCAGGAGGAAGACCGGGCTCTCCAGGAACTGCCAACCGGTGCCGTCGAAGTCCAGGCCGATGTCGCCGCGCGCGAGCGCGCCGGCCAGAAGAGGCGGCAGAAAAGGCCGAACGCCGGTCGCGCCGGCAAGGCCGGCGCCCTGGCCGATGTCGAAGACGAGGGAGATGGGAGGGCTGGTCGAAAGGGCGGCCGCACCGATGGCGACCGGTACGCTGCGTGGGGACGATAGACGACCGCGGTCGCGGCCCGGTCACCCGGCCAGGACCGGCCGCCGCGGCGCCGAACGACCCACCATGACCCCCTCGTCAAAGCCCCCGTCGCGCTCCACCTCGCGCGACCTCGAGCGCTACGCGGGGCTGTTCGCCGCCCGCACGCGGGTCATGACCTCCTCGGCGATGCGCGACATGATGGCCGTGACCGCGCGTCCGGAGGTGATCTCCCTCGCCGGGGGCCTGCCCGACACCTCCACCTTCCCGCCGGCGACCCTCGCCGCCGTGACCGCCCGGATCGCCCAGGAGTCCTCGGCGAAGGCGCTCCAGTATGGCCCCACCGACGGCCTGCCCGAGACCAAGGACTGCATCGCCGAGGTGATGCAGGCGGAGGGCATGCGGGTGGACACCGACGACGTGCTCGTGACCACCGGCGGCCAGCAGGTGATCGACCTGGTGGTCAAGACGCTGGTCGACCCCGGTGACGTGGTGATCGCGGAGGGGCCCACCTATCCGGGGGCGGTTCCCACCTTCAACGCCTACCAGGCCGACGTGGTGCAGATCGACATGGACTCCGAGGGCATGCGCGTCGACCTCCTCGAGGAGACGATCGACTCCCTTGAGCGCGAGGGTCGCAGGCTGAAGTTCATCTACACGGTGCCGACGTTCCAGAACCCGGGCGGGGCAACGATGTCGCTGGCCCGCCGGCGGCGCCTGGTGGAGATCGCCAACGAGCGCGAGCTGCTCGTGCTCGAGGACAACCCCTACGGGATGCTGCGCTACGAAGGGGAGCCGCTCCCGCCGCTCTATGCACTCGACGGCGGGGTCTACGTGATGTACCTGGGCACCTTCTCCAAGATCCTGTCCCCCGGCATCCGTCTCGGCTGGGTGGTGGCGCCGCCGCCCGTGCTGGAGAAGATCAACGTGGGCAAGCAGGGCGCCGACCTGTGCACTTCGACGCTCTCGCAGCTGATGGTCCAGGCCTACTTCGAGCGCGGCGACTGGCAGGAGTACGTGGGCGCCCTCACCGAGGTCTACCGCCCCCGTCGCGACGCGATGCTCGAGGCCCTGGCCGAGTTCTTCCCGGCCCAGGCGGAGTGGACGCGGCCGGCCGGCGGCATGTTCGTGTGGGCCACGCTCCCGGACTACATCGACACGACCGACCTACTCGCCCGTGCCCTGCGCGACAACGTGGCCTTCGTGCCCGGCCAGGGCGCCTTCCTGGACGGGCGCGGGCGCAGCTCGATGCGGCTGAACTTCTCGGCTTCCGGCGAGGACAGGATCCGTGAGGGCATCCGCCGGATCGGCCTGGTCATCGACGAGCAGATGGCGCTGTACGGGACGCTCACCGGCGAGATGAAGGCGCTCAGCCCGGAAGAGATCGAGGCCGCCCGGGAGGCCGACGATCCCGAGGAGGGAGCCCGCGTGGTGGAGCTGCGCCGCCGCTCGGAGGCCCCGCGGCGGGCGGGCGGCGACCGGTGAGCCGCGTTGCCGTGCTCAAGGGCGGACGCTCCCTGGAGCGCCAGGTGTCGCTGCGCTCGGGCGCGCGGGTCTCCGACGCCCTCGAGCGGCTGGGGCACGAGGTCGTGGGCCTGGACGTCGGCCCCGACCTGATCGCGCGTCTGCGCGAGGAGCGCCCCGAGGTCGCCTTCGTGGCCCTGTACGGCCGCGACGGCGAGGACGGCACGATCCAGGAGCTGCTGGAGATCCTCGGCGTGCCCTACACGGGCTCAGGCGTGCTGGCCTGCTCGCGGATGATGGACAAGGTGATGACCAAGCACCTCTTGCAGGCGGCCGCGCTCCCGACGCCGGACTTCTTCGCCTTCACCCAGACCGCCTTCCGCGAGCTGGGAGCGGCGGACACGCTGCCCGACATCGAGCGGCGGCTGGACTTCCCGATCGTGGTCAAGCCCTCGCGCCAGGGCTCGGCGCTCGGGATCAAGTTCGCGCGCAGCGCCGCCGACGTGCCCGGGGCGCTGGTGTCGGCCTTCTCCTACGACGAGCGCGTCCTGCTCGAGCGTCACGTGGCCGGCCGCGATCTGGCCGTCTCGGTCCTGGACGGACCGGAGGGCCCGCGCGCGCTCCCGATCGTCGAGGCCGTGCCCCGCGACGAGGACTTCTATGACTTCGAGGCCCGCTACGAGATCGGGCGCACCACCTTCGTGTGCCCGGCCGAGCTGTCCCCCGGGGTGGCCGAGCGGGCGCAGGGGCTCGCCCTCAGCACCTACGAGTTGTTGGGCTGCTACGGGTTCGCACGCGTCGACCTGATGCTCGCCCCCGACGGCGAGCTGACCGTGCTCGAGGCCAATGCGATCCCCGGGCTCACCGACACGAGCCTGCTCCCCCAGGCCGCCGAGGCGGCGGGGATCCCCTTCGACGAGATGGTCGCCCGGATCGTGGAGCTCGCGCTGGAGCGCTCGGCGGCGACGGTCGGCTAGGAGAACTCGAGTCCGCGAGGGCCTCGGTCAGCTGCCGACGTAGACCGCGAGGTGCTCGCCGGTGAGGGTGGAGCGGTCGGCGACGAGGTCGGCGGGTGTGCCCTCGTAGACGATCCGGCCGCCGTCGTGGCCGGCGCCGGGGCCGAGGTCGATGATCCAGTCGGCCTGCGCCATGACCGCCTGGTGGTGCGCGATCACGATGACCGACTT
>JBBREO010000028.1:0-28468 GCA_038202855.1 Solirubrobacterales bacterium | reverse complement strand
ACCGCGCTTATGCGAATAGGCAAGGCGTAATGCTCATGCTGCCCACACGCCGGAGGCACCAGTGACGTCAGAGGCCAAGGTCATCGCCTTCACCAACCAGAAGGGTGGAGTCGCAAAGACCACCACGACCCTGAACCTGGCTGCCGCCTTCGTGGAGAGCGGCCACCGGGCGCTGTGCATCGATCTCGACCCCCAGGGCAACCTGACCATGAGCCAGGGGATCGATCCCGACTCCCTGGAGGTGTCGATGTATGACGTGCTCGTGCACGACATGTCGATCCGCGAGGTGATCCGCAAGCGCGAGGTCGACGTGGCGTGCGCGTCGATCGACCTGGCCGGCGCCGAGATCGCAATGTCCACCAAAATCGGCCGCGAGCGCTCGCTTGAGAAGGCGCTACGGCCCATAAAGGAGGACTACGACTTCATCTGCATCGACACCCCACCGAGCCTCGGGCTGCTCACGATCAACGCCCTGACGGCCTCCGACAAGGTGATCGTCCCCGTGCAATGCGAGTATCTGTCCATGAGGGGGCTGGTGCAGCTGCAGAACACCTTGTCGATGATCCGCGAGAACCTGAATCCCGACGTGGAAATCGAGGGGATCCTGCCTACGCTGGTCGACACCCGGACGGTGCACGCCAAGGAGGCGATCGAGATCCTGGAGGAGAACTTCGGGGACCGGGTGTTCGCCTCGCGAATCACCAAGACCGTGCGCTTCGCGGAGGCGCCCGTGAAGGGAATGTCGGTGCTCAAGTACGACCCTGACGGCAAGGCGGCCTACGCCTACCGCCAGCTGGCTAAGGAGGTCCTCGAACATGGCAAGCGGTAAGCGCGCGAGCATGAGGGAGGGGCCCCTGGCCGCGCTCTTCCGGTCCACCGACGAGGAGGGTGGCGAGAGCGGCGAGACCGCCCGTACTGGCAAGGACAGCGCACGCGCTGCCCAGGCCAGCACAAGCGAGCCCGTGGATCGGGCAACGCCCGAGCCCCGTCGCGAGTTCAAGCCCGAGGCCCAGGAGCCCGAGGCGCCGCAGCCGCGCCCGGAGCGGCGCCGGCCCGAGTCGCGTCCCGCCCGCACTGTCAAGGGCAGCGCAGGCGCTGCCCAGGCCAGCACAGGCGAGGAGCGTCCGACGTCGCGCTACGAAGGCATTCCCACGCCCAAGGAGCGCCTGCATTCGGTGTTCAGCGCCGACATCCCCGAGAACATCCTGGAGCGCGGCCCCGAGCGCCGGCCGCTGGAGACCGACGAGGTCCACCAGGCCGCTTCGCCGCTGCACCGCGAGCCGGTGCTGCGCGTGATCGGCGTCGGCGGCGCCGGCGTGAACGCGGTCGATCGCATGATCGAGGCCCAAGTGGAGGGCGTGGAGTTCATCGCGGTGAACACCGACGTCCAGTCGCTGGAGCAGTCCGGCGCTCCGACCCGGATCCACATCGGCGGCGAGTCCACGCGCGGACTGGGGGCGGGCGCGGAGCCCGACCTCGGCCGCAAGGCCGCGCTCGAGCAGTACGACGAGCTCAAGGCGCTGCTCAAGGGCGCGGACATGATCTTCATCACGGCCGGCGCCGGCGGCGGCACCGGCACGGGCGCCGCGCCCGTGGTGGCGCGGATCTCGCGCGAGGTGGGGGCCCTGACCGTCGGCATCGTCACCAAGCCGTTCGCCTTCGAGGGCGCGCGCCGGGGGGCCCAGGCCGACCGGGGCATCGAGGAGCTCTCGGGCGAGGTCGACACGCTGATCACCATCCCGAACTCGCGACTGCTGTCCGTGCTCGACAAGAAGACGTCGATGATGGACGCCTTCCGCGTGGCCGACGACGTCCTGCGTCAGGGCGTGCAGGGCATCTCGGACCTGATCGCGCTTCCCGGGCTGATCAACCTGGACTTCGCCGACGTGCGCACGATCATGCACCAGGCCGGCAACGCGCTGCTGGGCATCGGCATGGGCTCCGGGGAGAACCGTGCTCTGGAGGCGGCCACGAGCGCCGTCGAGTCGCCGCTGCTGGAGACCTCGGTGGAGGGCGCGCAGTCGATCCTGCTGTCGATCACCGGCGGCAACGACCTCTCGCTGTGGGAGGTCAACGAGGCGGCCAAGGCCGTCGCCGACGCCGCCCACCCCGACGCCAACATCATCTTCGGCGCCATGGTCGACGAGAAGCTCGGGGACGAGGTCTGGATCACCGTGGTGGCCACGGGCTACGGCGAGGCGCCCGCGCGCCGGCGCGAGTCGCGGCCGCCCGCGGCGGCCGACGCCGACCACGAGCCGCGCGTGATCCGCAATGCGCCGCCGCGCGAGCGCGTGACGGCCGGGCTGGACGACCTGGGCGTGCCCGAGTTCATGCCGCGCCGCTAGCGGCGCGCGCCTGACAGGGCTGCACCCGGGGCGGGGCCCCGGTCAGTAGGTTCGCGGGCCGTGAGGGGCGTCGTCGCAGCCGGCCATCCGATCACCGCCTCGGCGGGAGCCGACGTCCTGCGCGACGGCGGCAACGCCGTCGACGCAGCCGTCGCCGCCGCGCTGGTCTCCTTCGCCGCCGAGTCACCGCTCACCGGCCCGGGCGCGGGTGGCTTCATGCTCGTCACGACACCCGCGGGCCAGAGCCACCTGCTCGACTTCTTCGTGGGCGCGCCGGGCCGGGGCCTGGCCGATCGGGAGCGTGCCCCGCTGCTCCCCATCGAGGTGGCCTTCTCGCCCGAGGCGATCCAGATCTTCAACGTCGGACCTTCCTCCTGCGGGGTCTACGGCACCCCGGCCGGCCTGGCCCTGGCGCTGGAGCGGTTTGGCACGCTCGCCCTGGGCGACCTCACCGGCGCGGCCGCGGCGGCGGCGCGCGGGGGCGTGGAGGTGTCGCCGATCCAGGAGTACCTGCTGGGCATCCTCGGGCCGATCTTTCGCTCCACCCCGGAAGCACGGGCGCTGTACGAGCCACGAGGGCGTCCGGCCCGCGCCGGCGAACGTCTGGCCTTCCCGGAGCTGGCCGACCTGCTCGACCGGCTAGGGGCCGAGGGCCCCGGCTTCATGTACGAGGGTGACGTGGCGGCGGCGGTCAGCGACTGGCTGCTCGAGCGGGGCGGGCTGGTCACACGCGAGGACCTGGCCCGCTACGGGGTGCTCGAGCGCCGGCCGGCCGAGGCGTCGTTTCGCGGCCGCATGGTGCTGACCAACCCGCCGCCGTCGTCGGGCGGGATCCTGATCGCCGACGCGCTGGAGCTGCTCGAGCGCATCGACCGCCCGGGGGACACCGAGGCGCTGGCCGAGGTGATCGCCTCCACCAACCGGGCGCGTGACGAGGAGTTCCTGCGTGGCCTGGGGCGCGAGGACTACGTGGACTCCTTCCTCGAGCCCGACAAGCTGGACGCGGTGGCCGGGGAGATCGGCTCGCGGCTGGGGTCGACCACGCACATCTCGGTGATGGACGCCGAGGGGGGGTGCGCCACGGTCACCTGCTCCAACGGCTCGTGCTCGGGCGTGGTGGTGCCCGGCACCGGCGTGCACCTGAACAACATGCTGGGCGAGGAGGACCTCAACCCGGCAGGCTTTCACCGGCACACGCCCGGCGAGCGGGTGCCGAGCATGATGTCCCCGACGGTGGTGCTGCGCGACGGGCGACCGGAGATCGCCCTGGGCTCGGCGGGCTCGAACCGGATTCGCTCGGCGATCGTGCAGACGGTGGTAGCGGTGGTGGACGGCGGGATGGACGCCCAGGCCGCCGTGGACTCGCCGCGGCTGCACGTGGAGGGCGCGCTGATCGACGCCGAGCCGGGGGTGGACCCCGAGGCGCTCGACGCGCTCGCGGGGCGGGGTTGGGAGCTACGTCAGTGGCGCGTGCGCAACCTCTACTTCGGCGGCGTGCAGGCCGTGGTCCGCTCGGCGGAGACCGGCGCGGTGAGCGGTGGCGGGGACCCGCGCCGTGGCGGTGTGGCGATCGCGGTCGAGTGACCGCGACTAGGCGTCGCGCCGGCTGAGCACGAACTCCGTCCAGCCGCCGGCGTCGCGCTCGCTGAGACTCAGCGCCTGCTCATGCGCCCACGCGGCCAGGTCGATCGCCGCCTCGGGGTCGGTGGCCAGCACCGTCAACTGCTCGCCGCGCGGAAGGGTCTCCATCGCCGTCTTGGCCATCACCAGCGGCATCGGGCACTTGAGCCCGCGGGCGTCGGTGACCTGCATGGCGCTCTAGTGGTGGACCTTGCCGTTTGTGGCGGCGCGCTCCGAGGCCTCCTGCGAGCGGGCCAGGCGCTTGCCGGCGGTGGCGCACAGCTCGGCCAGCCGCGCCAGCCTGTCCTGCTCGGAGCGCAGCTCCAGGAGCTCCTGCTTGTCCGAGGCGTCGAAGGCGATCGTGGCGGCCATGCCGTAGGCGTCGAGCTGGGCCAGGTCGACCTCGCTGGGGCGCGAGTCGGTCACCTGCTCGACCAGGTCGGCGTACGCGCGGCGCGCCTCGACGGCCAACTCCTCGTCGTCGGCCTCGAAGTCCTGCTCGAGCCACTCCACCTCGCCGGCGGGGTAGGGCAGATCCTCGATCCGGCGCAGGAGGCGAAACGGCCGCGTGCCCTTCACGAGAATGTTCATGCGGCCGTCCTCGGTCCGCTCGATCAGCTGGGCCACCTCGGCCGCGCAGCCCACCTCGCGCAGGCCCTCCTCGCCGGCCCAGACGATGCCGAACTCGCTCTCCTGCTCGAGGCACTCGCCGATCATCGTCCGGTAGCGCTCCTCGAAGATGTGCAGCGGCACCACCTCCTCGGGCAGCAGCACCATGTCGAGGGGAAACAGCGGGAAGCGCTCGGCGGACTCGGACATGGGGCGCTCTAGGCTACCCAGCGTGCCCGCGAGCGCTACCGCCTCCGACGGCGCGTCACGGGCCGCCGATGCGGAGACGGCCGGCCCCGCGCACGTGGCCACCGTGTCCTTCTTGGCATCGCGGGCCATCCCCTCGGGCGGCTTCCTCGTCGCTCTCGCCGGCGGCACCGCGCTCGCTCGGGTCGCCCAGCGCCACGGATACCGGCAGGGCTACGGGGCGTCGCTGGCGGCCATGCTCGAGACGGTGGCGATCATGGGCCCGGCCCGGTTCGGCGTGCCGCTCACCCAGGCGCTGTCGGCGCCGTTGCTCGGGGGCATGCACGCACGCGGGCGCGGGGTGGCGGCCCAGATGGCTGCGTGCGGGCTGATCCGCGTGATCTCCAACGCCATCGGCGTCCTCTTCTTCATCTTCGTGATCACCGGCGGCCTGGACGCCTACTCCGGGACCTACGAGAACCTGGCCGGCAAGCTGGGCTTCGAGCTCAACCGGACGGGCACTGTGGCGATCACCCTGGCCGGGCTGGTCGTGTGGGGCGTGGCGGCCAGCGTGGCCCAGGTGCTGGTCTACCGGCGCGGCCTGACGCGCTGGCCGACCGAGGCCGTGGAGGGTACGCCCGCCCCCGAGGAGCCCGACCGCCACCGCGGGCGCTTCGATCCGCGCGCCGCCGCCGCGGCCGCCGCCGTGACGTTCGCCCTGCTGCTCACGGGCACCTCCTGGCTCCTGCTGGGGGCGGTGGGCACCTGGCTGGGCCTGGCCTCGCTCTCGGGGCGCGCGGACTGGCGCTCGGCCCAGACGGGGCTGGCGATCGCGGCGGCACTGGGGGTGGGCGCGCTAGTGTTCTCGCTCACCGGCGGCCTGGGCGTGGAGGTGGCGCTGCAGCGCGGGATCCGGGCCGCACTGCTGGTGCTCACCGCCACCTGGCTGCGCGCCGCCGCCGGCGCCGACGGCCTGCGCGAGGTGTTCCGGCGCACGCTCGGGCGGCTGCGCCGCGTGCCGGGCGTGACGGAGGCGATCCGGGTGCTCGACCACATCGGGTCCGAGGGCCACCTGGCCCGTGCCGGACGCTCGCTCGTCGATCTTGCCGCGCGGGCGCCGCTTCGGCCCAAGCCCCTGGTCGACGCCGTGCTGGCCTGGGTGTTCGACCAGGCGGGCTCGTTTCGCCCCGGCGCTGCGCCGGCGCCGCTGGCAATGCGGGTGGGGGTCCTCGACCTGGCGCTGGTGGCGCTGGCCGCCGTGCCCCTGGCCGCCGTCTAGCCCGGCGCCCGCCCGGAGACCAGCAGGTTGTAGAAGATCGCCGGCGGCAGCCGCGGCTCCAGCAGCGCCCGGTCGAGCGCCTGGAAGGCCAGGTAGCCGCGGTAGGCGTACTGGCGCCACAGCCACGGCACGTCGGAGGGCTCGGCCGTGGCCTCCAGGGCCCGGTTGGCCCAACCGAACATGCTGGCCGCCAGCTCCTCGCCGCGCACCAGCACGCCCCCGAAGCCGGCCGCGGCTGCGGAGTCGCGCAGCATGGCCGGCGTGAAGGCGTGTACGTCCACCACCTGCTCGAGCTGGTCCTCCTCCGGCCCGTGGCGGTGAAAGCCCTCGTGGACCGCGGGTGCGGCGCCCACCAGGGCGCGCCACGCCGGGGCGGCGCGGTAGGCCGCGCGCTTGGGCAGGGCGGCGATGCGGTCGCCGTAGTGCGACGGCTCGCCGCAGAAGGCCACCCGACCGCCCGGGTTGAGCACGCGCCGGAACTCGCGGAAGGATCGCTCCAGGTCGGGCAGGTGGTGCAGCACGGCGTGGCCGAAGACCAGGTCGAACGAGTCGTCGTCGAAGGGGAGCTCCGACGCCTCGCAGCAGGCGCTGTCCACGCCGATGCCCATCCGGTCGGCGCTGGCCTCCAGCGCCGCGACCATGCCCGGCGAGATGTCGGTGGCGGTGTACTCGGCGATGGCGCCCGCGCGGACCAGGTTCAGGCCGAAGTAGCCCGTGCCCGCGCCGATCTCCAACGCGGCGGGGAAGTGGCCCAGGTGGCGCAACCCGAGCGCCTTTCGCAGCTTGCCCGTGACCTGGGCCTGGCCGGCGTGGCCGTAGCCGATCCCCCACTTGGCGTCGTAGTGCGCGGCCGCCATGTCGTGGTAGCGGACGTTGGCGTCGCGGATGTAGTCCGTCTGGGCCGGCGGGGAGGCCATGGGGCGGACACACTAGAGCTATCGGCCGTGACCATGCCACCAAGTGGTGTAACGGTCCGAGCCGGCGCGGCGGAGTAGAGTCGCGCTCGATGGCCAGCGAATTCTCGGGCAAGACGGTGGTCGTGACGGGCGCGGGCTCGGGGATCGGTCGCTCCAGCGCCACGCTGTTCGCCCGCCTGGGCGCGCGCGTCCACGTCGCGGATCTCGACGGTGCCTCGGCCGAGACGGTCGCCGCGGAGATCGGCACCTCCGCCGTAGGGCACACGGTCGACTGCACCGATCCCGACGCTGTCGAGGCCCTGGCCGCGCGTGTCTTCGAGCTGGACGGCCGCGTCGACGTGCTCCACAACAATGCGGGGATCGGTCACGCGGCCGATCTCGAGGACACCACCGTCGACGACTGGCAGCGCGTGATCGGCGTGAACCTGCTCGGCGCCGCCTACGTGGTGCAGGCCTTCGTGCCGCGGATGCTGGCCCAGGGAGGCAAGGCGTCGGTGGTGAACACGGCCTCCATGGCCGGGCTGGTGGCCGCGCCGCAGATGGCGCCCTACAGCGCGTCCAAGTTCGGCGTGGTGGGCATGAGCGAGGCCCTGCAGGCCGAGTTGGCGCCGCGCGGGATCCACGTGTGCGCGGTTTGTCCCGGGATCATCGACACCCCCATCACCCGCAACGCGATCATGCGTGGCCAGACCGCCGAGCGCCGCGAGCAGGTGATCGCCTTCTACGGCAAGCGCGGCGCCACGCCCGAGCAGGTGGCCGAGGCGGTGGTCGACGCCGTGCGCAAGCGCAAGGCCGTGCAGGTCGTGCCCCGGGCCCAGGTGCTGCCCGTGTGGATGCTCAAGCGATTGGCGCCGCCCGTCTCGCGCGCTCTGTCGCGGCTGTTGCCCAAGATCGCAATGCGCTGAGCGCCGCCCCGCGCGGGGCGGCGAAAAACGCCCCTCCCTACACTGCCCCGGCCGTGACCCGGGCGCGCGAATACCTCCAGGCTGACCAGCCCGCCGGGGTGCCCCCGCTCGCGCTGACCGGCGAGCGCACGCTGCCCGACGTGCCGGAGGAGAACTACTGGTTTCGCCGCCACCTGGCGGTATACGAGTGGATCGCCGAGCGGGTCTCCGGCCAAGAGGTTCTCGACATGGCCTGCGGCGAAGGCTACGGCAGCGCGGTGCTGGCCCATCGCGCCGCGCGCGTGACCGGCGTGGACGCCAACCCGGAGGCCTTCGAGCACGCGCGGCTGAAGTACAGCCAGCCCGGAGTGCGCTTCGTGCGCGATCTGGTCGACGGCTACTCCGAGCCCTGCGACGCGGTCGTGTTCCTCCAGACCATCGAGCACGTCCAGGACCCGGCGGCCGTGCTCGGCCACTTCCAGCAGATGCTCCGTCCGGGCGGCACGGCGTACGTGTCCACGCCCAACCTGCTGACGCTCGCCCCGGAGGGGGCCGAGAAGTCCGACAACCCGTGGCACGTGAAGGAGTACCGCGCGGAGGAGTTCCGGAAGCTGTGCGAGGAGGTGTTCGACCGCGTGGAGCTACTCGGGCTCTTCCACGCCCGCAAGCTGCGCGCGCACGAGCTGGCGCTGGCCGCCGGCTGGGACGACCTGCACGCGCGGCTGGGGATCACCAAGCCGTTCTACGAGCGCTTCACCCCCGCGATCTCGGCCCGCGACTTCGCCCTGCGCGGCGGCGACCTCGACCGCGCCCTGGACTTCGTCGCGGTGCTGCGGTGAGCCAAGCCGCCGGACGCGGCTCGCTCGCGCTGGTCCTGCACTCGCACATGCCCTACGTCGAGGGCTTCGGCACATGGCCCTTCGGCGAGGAGTGGCTGTGGGAGGCCACGGCGTCGGTCTACGGGCCGCTGGTGGACCTGCTCGAGGAGGTGCCGGCCCCTATCACGCTGGGGATCACCCCCGTGCTGGCCGACCAGCTCGAGCTGCTGCCCGGCGAGGCCGGCGACCGGCTGGTGGACTTCCTGCGTGGCCCGCGCGCGGCCGTGCACGCCGAGGACGCCGGTGGGCTGCGCCGGGGCGGGGAGGAGGGGCTGGCCGCGGAGGTGGACCGTGCCTGGGGCGAGTACGAACGCGCGGCGGACGGACTCGAGCGAGGCGAGGGGCGCGCGCTGCTGGAGCGGATCGCGGCGCTGGGGGAGTCCTCGCCGGTCGAGCTGTGGACCTCCTCGGCCACCCACGCGCTCCTGCCCCTGCTGGCCACCGACAACGGCATACGCCTCCAGCTGGCCACCGGGGTCGCCTCCCACGAGCGCCGCTTCGGGCGCTTCGGCGGCGGGCTGTGGCTGCCCGAGTGCGCCTACGTCCCCGGGCTCGAGCACGAGCTGGCCGACGCCGGCGTGCGCGTGACGTGTGTCGACCAGACCTCGGCCTACGGCTTCGGCGGCCTGGACAACCTGGAGCCGGTGCTCACGGCGGCGGGCGTGGTTGCGGTGCCGATCGACTGGGAGACCGTCCAGCTGGTGTGGAACGGCCTGACCGGCTACCCGGCCACCCTGAGCTACCGCGACTACCACCGCCGCACCACCCACGATCTGCGCCCCTGGAACATCGGCGGCGGCCCCTACCGGCCAGCCGACGCCGCGGCCCAGGCCGCCGAGCACGCGCACGACTTCGTGGCCCGGGTGATCGCCCGCCTGGACGCCTACGCCGCCCAGCGCGGCCGTCCCGGCCTGGTCTGCTTCGCCCTGGACACCGAGCTGCTCGGCCACTGGTGGTACGAGGGCCAGATCTGGCTGCGCGAGGTGATCGCCGCGGCGGCCGAGCAGGGCTTGGAGCTGACGACGGTTTCCGAGGGCGTCGAGCGGGTGGAGCCGGTGGAGCGCGAGCTGCGGGCGGGCAGCTGGGGCATGGACAAGGACTTCTCCACGTGGGACTCACCGGCGGTCGCCGATATCGCCTTCCGGGCCCGGACCGCCGAGCTGCGCACCGTCGCCGCGGCCGCCGGCAACGTGGACGCCGACGCGCTGCGCCGCGCCGCGCGCGAGCTGCTGGCGCTGCAGTCCAGCGACTGGGCCTTCCAGGTCACCGGCCGGCTGTCGGCCGACTACCCCGAGCGGCGCCTGGCCGAGCACCACGCCGCGAACGACGCGGCCCTGGATGCTCTGCGACACTCCGGCGGCGTGCCGGCCCCCGCCTTGCGCAACCTGGCCCCGGACCTCGACCTGGCTCCGCTGTTGGCTCCCTGATGCGAGCGCTGATCCTCTCCTGGGAGTACCCGCCGCTGATCGAGGGCGGCCTGGCCCGCCACGTGCGCAAGCTGGCCGAGAACCTGGTGGCCCAGGGGGCCGAGGTACACGTACTGGCCCGCGGCATGGAGGCCTCGCCCCAGGAGGAGGAGATGGAGGGCGTGCTCGTGCACCGGGTGCCCGAGCCCGAACGCCCGCGCGACCTGGGCGAGTTCGTGACCTGGGTCGAGCACATGAACGCCGACATGCTGGCTGCCGGCGTGGAGGTGGGCGACTCCTACGACTTCGACATCGTGCACGGACACGACTGGCTGGTGGCCGGCGCCGCCGACCACCTGGCCAAGCGCTTCCGCTGCCCGCTGGTGGTGACCATCCACGCCACGGAGTACGGCCGCCACCAGGGCTGGGTGGACAAGCACCCGCAGTCGCACATCCACGGCGTGGAGCGCTGGATGGCCAACCGCGCCGACCGCGTGGTCACCTGCTCGGCCTACATGCGCGACCACGTGGCCGATATCTACGGGCTCGAGGAGGAGCAGGTCACGGTGATCCCCAACGGGATCGACCCCTCCGAGCTGGTCCCCGTGGACGACCTCGACGCGCTGCGCGCCCCGTTCGCCGAGCCCGGCGAGCGGCTCATACTGCTCGTGGGCCGCCTGGTCTACGAGAAGGGCTTCCAGCTCGCGCTGGAGGCGATGCCCGGTCTGGTCGAGCGGCTGGGCGACGTGCGCTTCATCGTGGCCGGGTCGGGCACCGCGGAGGCGGACCTCAAGCGCCAGGCGTCGGAGCTGGGGCTGGACGACTACGGCACCTTCCTGGGCTGGATCGGCGACGACGTGCTCCATTCGCTGTACCGCATCGCCGACCTGACCGTGGTCCCCTCGCTGTACGAGCCGTTCGGGCTGGTGGCCCTGGAGGCGATGGCCTCGGGCTGTCCCTGCATCGTGGCCGACACCGGCGGCCTGCGCGAGATCGTGCCCGACGACGACCGCGTCGGCCTGCGCTTCAACGGCGGCGACCCCGAGCACCTGGCCACGATGGCCGAGCGGCTGCTCACCGACGACGCACTGCGCGACCGGCTGGTGGCCGAGGCCTCCGAGCACGTGCTCACCTTCGACTGGGCCGACGTGGCCCGTCAGGTGGCAGAGCTCTACGACAAGACGCGCCCGGCGGCTCGTACCCAGACCGCCGGCTGAGCGCTCAGCCGGCGAAGAGCACCTCGCGCTCCCAGGCGCCTCGCGGCTGGACGTGGAGCTGCCAGTAGCGCTCGGCGATGGCGTCGGGATCGAACGGCGTGCCCGGGGCGACGGTTCCAGCGACCGTGACCGTGGCCACGTGCACGCCCTCGGCGCGGAACTGGGCGTCCAGCAGCTCCGCGAGGGCCCGGATCCCGGCCTTGCCGAGCGACAGGCTCGTCACGTCGGGCACCGGCGTGGGCATGCCGCCGGTGAGGAGGTAGGTGCCCCCGCCCGACTGGGCCACCTGCGGGAGGAGGCGGGCGGCGGTGTGGATCGCGCCGACCACGTTGACCGCGTGACTGCGCTGATGCTCGGCGGTGGGCAGCTCATCGATGGTGTCGGCCCGGATGAGGCCGGCGTTGTAGACCAGGGCATCCGGCGTGCCGAGCCGGCCGGTCAGCTCGTCCAGCGCGGCCGCCAGCTCGTGCTCGTCGCCGGCGTCGGCCCTCGCGCCGGCCGTTGCCGCCCCGAGCTCCGCGACGGGGCCCAAGGCCGAGTCGAGGGTGGCCTGCGACCGGGCGATGGCGCCTACCGCGTAGCCCTCGCGGGCGAAGCGCCGGGCCACGGCGGCGCCGATGCCCGGGCCGATCCCGACGATGATCAAGGTCGGCATGGGTCCCAATGCTAGGCGGACCGCTCTTCAGCCCGTGAGCAGGCCGGCCATCAGGCGCAGCGGCACGTCGGCGTGCTCGGGCCACTCCTCCGGGTCCGGCGGCCACCACTCGAAGGTGTCGTGCTCGGGGTCCATCTCCACCTGCGAGCCGGCGGGCACCAGCGCCAGCCCCACGATCATCACCAGGCCCGACGGGATCCGCACCAGCGCCTCCACGGTGAGCGACTCGGGTCGCAGGCCCCATTCCTCGTGCAGCTCGCGCGGCAGGGTCTCGGCAGGGTTTTCGCCCACTTCCACCGACCCGCCGGCGCCGAGCGCCCAGCGTCCGGGCCAGCTGGCCACCCAGGCGGCGCGGCGGCCCGCCAGCCAGCGCCCGTCGCCGTCGCGGACGACGCACAGGGCGGACAGCGAGTCGTTGGCGTCCTCGCCCAGGCGCAGCGACCAGCGCATGGGCTCGCAGACGATGCGCACGCGCTCCTCGGCCACCTCGAGCTCGGCCATCCGCGCGGCCAGCCCGTCGTGGGTGGGCGAGCCGCGTTCGGCCAGCTCGGCGAGGACGGCGTCGGCGCGGGCGTGGGCCCCGGCGGGGGCGGCGTAGGGGCGCTCGCGCCAGGCGACCTCGATCGCCTCGGGATGCCACGGCCCGCGGGCCAGCACGCCGGGATCGCGCGTCAAGACGTGAACCGCATCGACCGGGGCTCGTCGCGCATCCTGAGCACCCGCGCGGGTACCCCGCCGACGATCGCGTTGGCGGGTACGTCGTGGGTGACCACCGCGTTGGTGCCGATCACCGCGTTGTCTCCCACGTGGACGCCACGCAGGATGCAGGCGCCGTAGCCGATCCACACGTTGTGGCCCACGCGCACGTCGCGCTTGTAGATGCCCTGCTGCCGGATCGGGCGCTCGACCTCGACCATCCCGTGGTCGAAGTCGATCAGCATCACGCGGTCGGCGATCACGCATTCGCGCCCGATCGACACGTGCTGGAAGGCCGAGATGGTGCACTCCTGGCCGAGCACGGTCTTCGCGCCGATGGACACCTCGCCCTCGTGGCAGCGGATCTTGCAGCCCTGGCCAATCCACGACCAGCGCCCGAGCTCGAGCCGGCCGGTGCGGCCGATCTGCAGACGCACGCCGGGACCGATGAAGACCGGCCCGTCGGTCTCGATCCGGCGGCCGTAGGTGGTGAGGAAGCGGTGCACGGCGAAGCGCGCCGCCAGCCGCGCGTACTTGGCGGTGAGCAGCCCGTGCCGGCGGCCGAAGCGCACGAAGGTCTTGGGGCCGCCAGCGCGCGGCGGGGGCGGCCCGCGCAGGTCGGCGGCCGCCGCGGGCTCCAGCTTCGTGGCCATCGCGGCAAAGGATAGGAGGGCGCGGCCAGGCCGTTTGGCGGCGGCGCCTACCCGAACACCAGCGGGCCGCCGGGCGTGCCAATCTGCGCCCATGCACGTCGCCTCCGAGCCGATAGTCACCGCCACCGACCTCCACCGCCGCTACGGCGAGGGCGACGCGGCGGTCGATGCCCTCGACGGCGTGACGGTGGGCTTCGAGCGCGGCCGCTTCGCGGCCATCATGGGCCCGTCGGGCTCGGGCAAGTCCACCCTGATGCACATCCTCGCCGGCCTGGACCGGCCCACCTCCGGGTCGGTGACGCTCGAGGGCACCGAGCTGTCGGACCTCGACGACGACCGGCTCACCGAGCTGCGCCGCGACAAGCTCGGCTTCATCTTCCAGTTCTTCAACCTGTTGCCGGTGCTCAGCGCCGAGGAGAACATCGTGCTGCCGCTCTCCATCGCCGGGCGCAAGGCCGATCCGGAGCTGCTCGAGCGGCTGATCGAGGTAGTGGGCCTGGCCGACCGGCGCACCCATCGCCCGGCCGAGCTCTCGGGCGGCCAGCAGCAGCGCGTGGCCGTGGCGCGGGCGCTGGTCTCGCGCCCGGCCGTCGTGTTCGCCGACGAGCCCACCGGCAACCTGGACTCAAAGGCCTCCGAGGAGGTGCTCGGCCTGCTGCGCCAGGCGGTCGACGAGTTCGGCCAGACCGTGGTGATGGTCACCCACGAGCCGCACGCCGCCGCCCACGCCGACCGGCTGGTGGCCCTGAGCGACGGACGCGTCTCCCACGACGGTCCCGCGGGGAGCGAGCACGAGGTGATCGAGATGATGAAGGACGGCGGCTAGGTGAGGGCCTACACCCTTCGCGGCCTCTCGGCCCGGCGGCTGCGGGCGCTCGGCCTGGCCATGGCCGTGCTGCTCGGCGTGTCGCTGGTGTGCGGCACGCTGGCCTTCACGGCCACCATCAACCGCTCGTTCGAGGACATCTTCAGCACCGCCTACGCGGGCACCGACGTGGTGGTCACCCCGCGCCGCGTGGTCAAGCAGGACAGCGGCGAGATCCCGCCGTTCCGCGCCTCGGTGCTCGAGCGGGTCCGGTCGGTGCCGGGCGTGCGCAAGGCCGCGGGCGGCGTGGCCGCCACCGTCCGCCTGGTCGACGCCAAGGGCGACAAGCTCGGCACGCCGTTTGCGCCCAACTTCGTCTTCTCGCTCTCGCCGAAGCCCTTCGAGGCCCAGACGTTCGTGAAGGGCCGCCCGCCGCGGGGGCCCAAGGAGCTGACGCTCGACCGCAACACGGCCGAGCGCAGCGACACGAGGATCGGCGACACGATCGGCGTGGTCGGCCCCGACAAGCTGCGCCGCTTCACGGTGGTCGGCCTCTCCAAGCTGGGCGAGACCTCGGGCGGCGGCTCCAGCACCGCCACGCTCACCCTGCCCGCCGCGCGCCTGGCCACCGGGCGCGAGGGAAAGCTCGATCAGATCTCGATCCAGGCCGAAAAGGGCGTCGCGCCGGACACGCTCGCCCGGCGGGTGGACCGCGTGCTCCCCCGCTCGCTGCTCGTGGAGAGCGGCACCCAGGCGGCCAAGCGCAACACCGCCGACATCAAGAAGGAGCTCAGCTTCCTGCCCACGATCCTGCTGGTGCTGGCCGGCGTGGTGATCGTGGTCGCCTCGTTCCTGATCTTCAACATCTTCTCGATCACCGTGGCCCAGCGGATCCGCGAGTTCGGGCTGCTGCGCACCCTCGGGGCGTCGCGCCGCCAGATCCTCACCAGCGTGAGCGCGGAGGCGGCGGCGATCGCGCTGGTGGGCTCGGCGGGCGGGGTGCTCGGCGGCCTGGGCGCGGCCACCGGCCTCAAGGCCCTGTTCAAGGCAATCGGCGTGGACCTGCCGGCCGCCGGGCTGGAGTTCTCGCTGGGCACCGCCCTGATCGGCATCGCGGTGGGAGTGGTAGTCACCCTCCTGTCGGCGCTGTCGCCCGCGCTGCGCGCCACCCGCGTCACGCCGATGGCCGCGCTGCTGGAGGCCGAGCTGCCCGAGAAGAAGGGAAGCCATCGGGTCCTCACGGCGGTCGCCGTGGTGCTCGGCCTGGGCGGCCTGGCCCTGCTTCTGGTGGGACTCTTCGGCGGGATCAAGGACTCCGGCGCGGCCGCGGGGATGCTCGGCGGCGGAGCCGCGGCGATCCTGTTCTCGGTGTCGCTGTTCTCGTCGCGGCTGGTCAAGCCGCTGGCCTCGGTGGCGGGGCGGCCGCTCGAGCTGTTCAACCGCCTGGCGGGCCGCCTGGCGCGCGAGAACTCGCTGCGCAAGCCCGGCCGCACCGCGGTCACCGCGGCCTCGCTGATGATCGGCCTGGCGCTGGTCACCTTCGTGTCCGTGTTCGCGTCGGGGCTGAAGTCCTCGATTGCCAGCGCCGTGGACAACACGCTGCGAAGCGATGTGGTCGTCCAGAACCTCGACGGCTTCTCCTCCATTCCCGAGGGCGTGACCGCCACGGTGGCCAAGGACCCGAACGTGCAGACCGTGTCCACCCTGACCACGACCCGGGTGAAGGTGCGCGGCCAGCGCGGCACCGCCCGCCTCAGCGGTGTCGACCCCGCGACGGTCACCAAGGCCCTGAGGATCAAGTGGGCCAAGGGCTCGGACTCCGACCTGCGCTCCCTGCGCCCGGGCCAGGCGGTCGTCGGGCGGAGCTGGGCCAAGGGCAAGGGCATCGGGGTGGGCGACAGGCTGCGCGCGACGGGCGCCAACGGCCGCCGCGCCGACGTGCGCGTGGTCGCGTCGTTCAAGGACGACAGCGGCTTCCTGGGCGACTTCGCGATCCCGCGCGCGGCCCTGAAACGGGACTTCGGCGAGGCGCGGCCCTCCGGGGTGCTCGCCTCGTTCGGGGACGGCGCCCCCGACGACGCCGGGTCGAAGCTGGCCGAGCTGGTCAAGAAGCGCTTCCCCTCGGCCGAGGCGCTCGACCAGCAGGAGCTCAAGACCCAGCAGCAGTCCCAGCTGCAGCCCCTGCTCGGGCTTCTCTACGGCTCGCTGGCGCTGGCGATCATCGTGTCGCTGTTCGGCATAGTGCTCACCCTGATCCTCTCCATCCACGAGCGCACCCGTGAGCTGGGGATGCTGCGTGCGATCGGGATGTCGCGCCGCCAGCTCAAGCGCGTGATCCGCTTCGAGGCGATCATCACGGCGGAGATTGGGGCGATCCTCGGCGTGGTGCTGGGGGTCCTGTTCGCGGTGATGGTCTCGCGACCGCTGGCCGACCAGGGCTTCAAGCTGAACATCCCCGTGGTCACCCTGGTGGTCCTGCTGCTGCTGGCCGCCCTGGCCGGCTCGCTGGCCGCGGTACTGCCCGCCCGGCGCGCCGCGCGGCTCAAGGTGCTCGAGGCTGTGGCCTACGAGTAGCGCTGTAGCCTCCGGCGCCGTGTCCCCGCGCGCCACCACCGCCGCCGAGCTCACCGAGGGCCTGCTCGCCGGCGACAAGCGCGCCCTGGCCCGGGCCATCTCACTGGTGGAGGACGACGACCCCGAGGGCTGGGCGCTGGTGCGCGAGGCCTACCCGCACACGGGCAAGGCGGCCATCGTGGGCTTCACCGGCCCCCCCGGCGTGGGCAAGTCGACCCTGATCGGCGCAATCACCGCCCACGCCCGCAAGGCCGAGCAGCAGGTGGCCGTGCTCTCCATCGACCCCTCCTCGCCCTTCACCAAGGGCGCCCTGCTGGGCGACCGCATCCGCCTGACCGAGCACTTCCTCGACTCCGGCGTGTTCATCCGCTCCATGGCCTCGCGCGGATCGCTCGGCGGGTTGAGCGAGGCGACGCTCCAAGCCGCGCTGCTGATGGACGCCTCGGGCAAGGACATGGTGTTCCTGGAGACGGTCGGCGTGGGCCAGGCCGAGGTCGACATCATCGACCACGCCGATACGGTCGTGCTCGTGCTGATGCCCGGATCCGGCGACTCGATCCAGGCGCTGAAGGCGGGCGTGATGGAGATCCCCGACGTGATCGTGATCAACAAGTGCGACCACCCGCTCACCGACACGATGGTGCGCGAGGTGCGCGGCGTGCTGAGCCTGGGCGACCAGACCGGCGGCTGGCGCGTGCCGATCGTCAAGACCGAGGCCTCGCGCGGGGAGGGAGTCGAGGAGCTCTACGACAAGATGGCCGAGCACCGCGACTTCATCACCTCCGAGGGCACCCTGGCCGAGCGCCGGCGGCGCAACCTGATGAACGAGGTGATGGCGCTCACCGCTGGCCGCCTGCGCCGGCGCCTGGAGGAGTCGCTGCACGAGGACGAGTCGGTGCAGCGCCTGCTCGACCGCGTGGTGGCCCGCGAGATCGATCCGTCCACGGCGGCAACCGAGCTGCTGGAGCGTGAACTGTGAGCCTGCTCTTCTATCTGGTCGCGCTGGCGATCACCGGCCTCTTCGTGGGCGCGCTGGCACGGCTCGCGCTGCCCGGCCGCGACCCGCTCTCGCTGTGGCAGACCATGCTCGTGGGCTGGGTCGGCTCGTTCGGCGCCGGGCTGATCTCCTACGCCCTCACCGGGCGCAACTACGGCGGGATCACGCTCTCGATCCTCGGCGCGACCGTGGTCATGTACTTCGTGCGCCGCCACCGCGGCGGCGGCCTTCTCGACCCGGGCGAGCCGGGTTCGCGCCGTTCTGTTAGGCGCCCCTAAGCCTGCGTGCTAGGTTGCCGGGTCCGTGCCGGCGACCCTGGTCAAGACCAAGAAGCGCTGCTGCAAGTCCGGGCCGCGTTGCAAGCGCTGCCCGGCCGTCTACAAGCAGCTCTCCAACCAGGGCTACGCCGAGCGGCTGGACAAGCGCCTCTACATCGTCGAGGCCAAGGTGCCCAAGAAGGTGATGAAGCGCGCGCGCAAGCGCTGAGCTACCCCGAGTAGCTCGCCCGCCTGGGGCCGGTGCCGTTTCGCCAGCTGCGTAGCTCCAGCAGCGCGAAGGCAGCCAGGGCGGCGGCGATGGCGGCGGCCAGCGCGTACGGCCACGGGGAGTCGCCGAAGCGCGGGAAGACCACGGTCAGCGGACCGAACGGCGCGTCGGGCCGGGGCTGGACGAGGCCGTGCGAGCCCAGCCGCGCGGCCACATAGAGCCACGCCGACGCCGCGACGGACACCACGGCCAGCGCCGCGCCCAGCCGGGGCAGTCGCCTCAGCCCCAGGCCCAGCAGCGGCACGGCCAGGGGCAGCGCGATGAACAGGTGCCGGCCTGGAAACCAGGGGCCGAACATCGTCGGGGCGAGGTAGGCCGCCACCAGCAGCTGCGTGCCCACGGCCAGGGCGCACATCGTGGCCGCGCGCTCACCGGCGCGCAGGCCGGGCACGGCCCGGGCGAGCCCGTCACGCCGGGAGCGGTAGAGCACCGCCAGCCCGACCAAGGCCAGTCCGAACACCGGCGCCCAGCGCAGCAGCCCGTAGTCGCGGTCGATGAACAGAGCCACCAACCGGTAGGCGCGCTCCAGGTGGTCCACCACTCCGCCGGCGCCGGTGGCCGACTGGCCGGGTAGCGCGGCGCTGTAGGGGGTCACCCCGCCGTAGAGGGACTCGTTGATGCCCGCGTACAGCGCGGCGCTGAAGAAGGCCACCTCGGAGGCCCCCACCGCCAGCGTGCGCCGTCGCGACCGAAACAGCGACCGGGCGGCGTAGCTTCCGATCACCACGCCGGCGGGCACGAGCTGGATCCCAAGCCAGGGCAGCAGCCCGAGCAGGGCAAAACAGGCGAACGCCCCACGCCGGGTCACCCGCTCGTTCAGCGCCAACGCCAGCAGGGCGGTGGCCACCAGCACCAGGGCGCCCGCCACCTCGGGGTAGACGGCGCTGCCGTAGGCCACCATCGGCGCCGAAAGCCCCACCGCCAACGTGCCCCCCAGCGCCCACGGGTCCGGCACCACCCGCAGCGCCAGCCGGTAGGCCAGCGCCAGGCACAGCGCGGCCAGGGCGGCCATCATCAACTCCACCGCCTTCGCGCCGCCGAGGGCGTAGGCGGGGCTGATCAGCAATGGGAAGCCGACCCCGTAGGTCTCGTACAGGAGGCCGTTGGTGTCACGTCCGTGCTTGGCGAGGCTGTAGGGGTAGTAGGCCTCGTACGAGCGGGCGGCGTACTGGTTGTCCAGGTCGACGTCGTGGTCGTCGACGATCGACTGGGCCGCCAGCAGGTAGTGCGGCTCGGCTCCGGCGTAGTCCGAACCCCCGAAGGCGTTGAGGCCAAGCGTGGCGGCGTATACGGCGAACAGCAGCAGGCCGAGGGCGACAGCGCGGCGCATCCGCCGCGTCACGCTAGCTGGACCGGCTAGCTGCGGGCCGGAGGCGCTTCGAGGTCGCGCGCGGCCAGTGCCATCCGCGCCCGTGCGATCACGGCCGCCGGTGGGTCGCCCGGCCGCCACGCGGCGGCCGCGGCGCGCACGCCGGGCCCGCCGCTGCTCAGCTCCATCTCCAGGTCGCGACCGAGCGCCACGGCGGCCTCCTCGGAGGTGGCCGGAGCCAGCACGGCCAGGCGCCGGCCGCCGTAGCGGCAGGCGGTGCCCCCGCAGCGCGCCGCCACCCGCGACGCCGCCCGCGCGGCCTCGACGATCGCCCGGTCGCCGGCCGAGAAGCCGTCACGGTCGTTGATCTCGCCCAGGTCGGTCAGCTCCAGCAGCAGGACCGAGAACGGGTTGTGGGCCACGGCCGCCTGCTCGACCAGCTCCGCGGCCGCGTCGTGCAGGTAGCGGTGCGAGTAGAGCATGGTCAGGTTGTCGACCGCGCCCACCGGTCCGTAGCCCACCACCGGCTCGCCCGGGGCGAGCTGGGCGCGCACGGCGGGGTCGTCGAGCGCCGACTCGATCCGCTCGGCGGCGCCCGGTCGCGAGCCCGGCGGATGCCTTCGCACCTCCTCCACGAACAGCTCGACCACGCGCGGGTCGAACTGGGTGCCCGAGCAGCGCTTCAGCTCGGCGCAGGCCTGCTCCACGCTCAGCGGCTCCCGATAGGGGCGGTGGGCCGTCATCGCGCTGAAGGAGTCGGCCACGCCGATCACGCGCGCCTCCAGCGGGATGTCCTCGCCGATCAGGCCCTCGGGGTAGCCCTTGCCGTCGTAGCGCTCGTGGTGGTGGAGCACGGCGTCGGCGATGCCCTCCAGCGCCGGCACCTGGCGCACCAGCCGGAATCCGATCCCGGGGTGCAGCTCGATCGCCTCGCGCTCCTCGGGGGTCAGCGGGCCCGGCTTGAGCAGGATGCGCTCGGAGATGCCGATCTTGCCCACGTCGTGCAGGAGCGAGCCGATCAGCAGCTCCTCGCGCCCGCGCGACTCGATGTCCAGGTGGTCGGCCACCGCGGCCACGTATTCGGCCACCTCCTCGGAGTGCAGCCGCGTGGAGGGATCCTTTGCCTCGATCGCCTCGGCCAGCATCCGCACCGTGGCCACGTAGGAGGTGCGCAGCTGGCCGTGCAGGCGGCCGTTCTCCAGCACGGCGCCGGCGTGGTCGCCCAGGGCCAGCAGCACGTCGTCGTCCAGGTCGTCGAAACCGCCCTCGCGGTTCGCGCACAGCACTACGCCGCTGAACTGGTCCTGGATGTAGATCGGGATGGCGAGCAAGTTGTGGATCTCGTCGTCGGCGTCGTTGCGCCCATCGCCGCGCAGCTCGCTCGAGTCGTCCTCGCGGACGGTCTCGTCGTGGCGCAGCACCTTCTCGGCGTACGCCTGGGCCACCGCGCTGTGGGTGGGGTCGCTCTTGAAGCCGGTGCTGCAGACCATGTCGAAGTCGCCGTCGCCGTCCTCGTCCTCGCGTGAGAGCAGCAGGCCGCGGTCGGCCTCCACGAGTCGTACTGCGGTCTCCAGCACGAGCTCGCGCACGTCGCCGCTGTGGCCCAGGGCGCCCTGCTGGCGGTGGAGGCGAGACACCTGCTCGCGCAGCTCGCGGGCCCACTCGCGCTCGGCTACGTGCGCACGCTCCAGGCGGGCGCGGGCGTGCATCACGTTCGTGTAGGCGTCGCGCTGCTTGCGCTCCGCCTCCGCGCGCTCCTTCTCGAGGCGCTCGCGTTCGCGCTCCTGCTCCGCGCGCTCGTCGTCCTCCTGCCGTCGCCCGGCGGCCTCGACCTTGTCGCGCTCCGCGCGGGCCAGCTTGTCCTGCCACCAGCCGGCCAGGGTCGCGCCGGCCAGTAGGGCGAGCGCCACGGTGAGGATGTCGTCGGGCGCGTCGAACAGCGCACCGGTGAAGAGAGACACGAGAACGAACAGCAGGCCGATGGCCAGCCCGATCGCCGCCGCCGTGAACCAGTTGCCGGTTGACGGGCGGCCGTGGTGTTCTTCCATCGTTGGCGCATACCCCTGCGGGCCGCGCTTCAAAGCCGGGAGTGTTGGGCGTGTGTTAACGGTACGAGGCCCCTCGTCAGGCGCCCAGCCCGCGCGCGATGATCATCTGCTGGACCTCGTCGGTGCCCTCGCCGATGGTCAGGATCTTGGCGTCGCGGTAGAAGCGGCACACCGGGTACTCCTCGATGTATCCGTAGCCGCCGTGGATCTGCACCGCCTCCTCGCAGCAGCGCACGGCCAGCCGGCCCGTCTTGAGCTTGGCCCGCGCGGCGGTCTGTGAGAAGTCGCGGCCGGCGTCCTTCTCCACCGCGGCCTTGTAGGTGAGGTAGCGCGCGGCCTCGATCTCGGTGGACATGTCGGCCAGCTTGGTCTGGATGGCCTGGAACTTGGAGATCGGCTGGCCGAACGCGCGCCGCTCGCGGGCGTAGGCCACCGCCTCGTCCAGGGCGCCTTGGGCCAGCCCGACGCCCATGGCCGACACCGAGATCCGGCCGCCGTCGAGGGTCTGCAGGAACTGGTGGAAGCCCTTGCCGCGCGGACCGAGCAGGTTGTCCTCGCCCACGCGCGCGCCGTCGAAGGAGAGCGGCCGCGTGTCCGAGGCGTTCCAGCCCATCTTGCGGTAGGCCTCGCCGACCTCGTAGCCGGGCGTGTCGCGCGGCACGATGATGTTGGAGATCTCCTTCTCGCCCGTGCGCGCGGTGATCGTCACGAAGGCCGAGATGTCCGTTCCGGCGTTGGTGATGAACTGCTTGGCGCCGTCGATCACCCACTCGCCCGTGTCCTCGTCGAGCGCCGCGCGCGTGCGCGTGTTGCCGGCGTCCGACCCTGCCTCGGGCTCGGTGAGCCCGAAGGCGCCCAGGCCGGTGCCCGCCAGCAGCCCGGGCAGCCACTGCTGCTTCTGCTCCTCGGTGCCGAACGCGTAGATCGGCCACGTTGCCAGCGACGAGTTGGCGGCCACGGTGATGGCCACGCTGGAGTCCACCCGTGCCAGCTCCTCGATGGCCAGCGCGTAGGACAGCGTGTCGGCCCCTCCGCCGCCGTACTCCTCGGGGTAGGCGATGCCCATCAAGCCGAGCTCGCCGGCCTTGGCCACGATCTCGTAGGGGAACCGCTTCTCGCGGTCTAGCTCCTCGGCCACCGGGCGCACCTCGCCGTCGGCGAAGTCGCGCGCCAGGCGGCGGATGGCCTGCTGCTCGTCGGTCAGGTCGAAGTCCACGCCGGCGGCGATGCTACCCGGCGCCCGCAGAGCACCTAGGCTCTGCGCCATGGATCGCGCCGACGCGGCCCACTGGATTGCGCGCTACGAGCACGCCTGGCGGATGCCGGGCACCGACGAGCTCGGCCGGCTGTTCACGCCGGAGGCGACCTACTCGACCAGTCCCTACGCCGCCCCGATCCGCGGTCTGGACGCCATCGCCGAGATGTGGGAGGCCGGGCGGCGGGGCCCCGACGAGCACTTCACCATGACCTCGGCCCTGGTGGCGGTGGACGGCGACGTGGCCGTGGCGCGGGTGGAGGTCCACTATCTCTACGACGGCGGCCGCGAGTGGCGCGACCTGTGGGTGATGCAGTTCGACGAGGACGGGGTGTGCTGCGCGTTCGAGGAGTGGCCCTTTGCTCCCGACCGGGACGACGGACACTAGGATCGGCGCCGAGAGAGGATCCCGGGAGAGGAGAGGGCGGATGGCAGTGATGGCGTCGGTGTTCAACGAGGCCCAGCGCGAGACGCTCGCGGCGCTGTGCGAGACCTTCGTGCCGGCCGTGGAGACCGACTCGCTCGACCCGGTCGAGGCCGAGTTCATGCGCCGCTCGGCGGTGGACATGCAGATCCAGACCCACATCGAGGGGATGCTGGCCGAGGGCATGACCCCCGAGGAGGTGGCCGGCGTGGCGGGACTGCTCGACGCCCTGGCCGAGCAGGGCCTTGCGGATGTGCCGATGGAGGTGCGCACCCAGATCGTGCACGGCATGGCCGACGCCGACCCGCTGGCCAAGCTCGGCCTGCGCCAGCTCAAGGGCATCACGATGCTGCTCTTCTACGGCCTCCCCGACGACCGCGGGTCCAACCCCAACTGGGAGGCGCTGGGCTACCCCGGCCCGGTCTCCGCGCCGCCCACCGACGCGCAGGCGCCCAAGACGCTAGAGCTGGCCACCGTGTCGGGCGAGCGCGCAACCTTGACCTGCGATGTGGTGGTGGTGGGCTCCGGCGCCGGCGGCTCGGTGATCGCCGCCCGCGCCGCCGCCGCGGGCAAGTCCGTGCTCGTCCTCGAGGCGGGCGGCTACCGCAACGAGGCCGACTTCAAGCAGCTCGAGGTGCCCGGCTATCAGGAGCTGTTCTACGGAGCGGGGCTCGCCGCATCGGAGGACGGGTCGATCGCCATCCTCGCGGGCGCGACGCTCGGCGGCGGCACGGTGGTCAACTACATGAACTGCATCCCCACGCCCGAGCGGATCATCGAGGAGTGGGCCGGACACGGGCTGGTCGGCCTGGAGGACACCGAGGCCTACAAGCGCGAGCACGTGGCCGTCGTCCTCGACAAGCTCGGCGCCAACGCCGAGGCCACGAAGCAGAACGGAACCCACCAGCGGCTGATGGACGGGCTGGACGCCATGGGTCACGAGCACCGGCCGATCGTGCGCAACGCCACCCTGGACGACGACCCCGAGTTCTGCGGCTACTGCACGCTGGGCTGCCAGCAGGGGTGCAAGCGCTCGGCGCTGAAGACCTGGCTCCAGGACGCCTCGGACAGCGGCGCGCAGGCCATCGTGGGCTGCCACGTCGATCGGATCACGGTGGATGACGGCCGAGCCACGGGCGTGGAGTGCACGGTGACCCAAGAGGACGGGTCGAGCACCGCGCTGACCGTCGAGGCGGCCGACGTGGTGGTGGCCGGCGGGGCGATCGAGTCGCCGGGGCTGCTCATGCGCTCGGGCATAGGCGGCCCGGCGGTGGGCAAGAACCTGCGTCTGCACCCGGCCTACGTGGTGATGGGGGTCTACGACGAGCCGGTCGAGGGCTGGCGCGGCCAGATCCAGTCGCTGGTCTCCGATGCCTACGAGGACGTCGAGGGCGAGTACGGCTTCCTGATCGAGGCCACCGGCATGTTCCCGGGGCTGATCGGCTCGATCTTCCCCTGGGACGACGGCGTGACCCACAAGCAGCTCATGCAGACCTTCCGCTGGCAGGCGCCGTTCATCACCGTGGCCCGCGACCACGGCTCGGGCGAGGTCGTGCTCGACGACATCGGCCGACCCGTGGTGCGCTGGGGCCTGGGCGACGACGTGGACCGGCGCCTGGCCCAGCGGGCCAACGTCGAGCTGTGCCGGCTGCACCGCGCGGCGGGCGCCACGGAGATCTTCACCGGCCACTCGCGCTCCATGCGCTGGCGCCCGGGCGACGACTTCGATGCCTTCGTCGAGCGCGTCGAGGCTGCCTCCTATGACCCCAACGACGTCGCGTGCTTCACCGCCCACCAGATGGGCTCGTGCCGGATGGGCTCCGACCCCGCGACCTCGGTGGCCGACGGCCGCGGCCAGCTGCACGACGTGCAGGGCGTGTGGATCGGCGACGCCTCGGCGTTCCCCACCGCCCCGGGTGTGAACCCGATGGTGTCGATCATGGCGCTGGCCCACCGCACCGCGGAGGAGCTGCTGGCCTAGCCGATAAACGGGCCGCCGCCGATCGGCGTACCCTGGGGGTATGAGGAGATCACGATGACCAAGCCCGACGGATCGGCCTACAAGGCCCACATGGAAGCGCTGGAGACCCGCAACGCCCAGGCGCGCAAGGACGGAAAGGCAAAGCGCCTCGAGCGTGAGCAGAGCCAGGCCGTGGCCCAGCGGGCCACCGAGCGTCGCCAGGACGCCGACCTGCGCGGATCCAAGGTCCGCGGCAAGTCGCAGATGTCCTAGCCGGCGCGGCCGGAGAACACAAGCGCGTTTCGCCAGGGGTCGCGCACCAGCAGGTCGCCCCCGCCGAGGTCCTCGACCTCGGCGCCGGCGGCCTCCAACCGACGGCGCACGGCGTCGATCTGCGGCGGGTCCAGCAGCACCGTCCAGTGACGCATGCCGAGCGCACCGTCGGAGACCGGCCCCACGCCCTGCCCGCGCCAGGTGTTGAAGCCCAGGTGGTGGTGGTACCCGCCGGCTGAGACGAAGGCGGCGGTGCCCAGGTTGGCCATCTCGTCGAAGCCGATGACATCGCGGTAGAAGGCCAGGCCCTCGTCCACGTCGCCCACGTGCAGGTGGAGGTGCCCGGTGCGCAGGCCGTCCTCGGCCCGAACGGTCGGCGCCTCGCCCTCGACCAGTGCCATCAGCCCGGCCACGTCCAGGGGCTCGGGGCCACTCGCGTAGATCCGGTCGCGCGCCGGCCACTGCTCCCGCGGGCGGTCGGCCGCCAGCTCCAGGCCGTTGCCGTCGGGGTCGGGCAGATACAGGGCCTCGTGGGTGCCGTGGTCCGACGCGCCCTGGATCGGCGTGCGCGTGGCCACCAGCCGTTGGGCCACGCGGGCCAGCTCCAGCCGCGAGGGGTAGAGCAGGGCCACGTGGAAGAGGCCGGCGTGGCGTCCGGGCTCGGCCGCGTCGGACTCCGCCGTGAGCACCAGCACCGGTCCCGCGCCGGTGCCCAGCGTGGCCGTGTCGTCGTTGCGCTCGAGCGCGGTCAGCCCGATCACGTTCTCGTAGAAGTCGACCGAACGACCGAGGTCGCGCACGGTCAGGTGGGTGGGCCCCAGCTCCAGCGAGTCGGGCAGCATCGCGCTAGGCCTCTCCGCGACTGCGGGCTCGAAACGCCTGCGGCGAGTCGCCCTGGTGGCGCTTGAACGCGCGCGAGAAGTAGAGCGGGTCGGCAAAGCCCACGCGGTCGGCCACCTGGCCCACGGTGAGGTCGGTGAAGCGCAGCAGCCGGGCGGCCTCGATCATCACGCGGTCGGTGATCAGCTCCTTGGTCGTCCTGCCGCTCGCCTGGGCCAGCGCCTTGGACAGCGCCGCCGCCGGGAGGCCCAGCGCGTCGGCGTAGTGGGCCGCGTCGTGGTGGGAGGCGAAGTCCGCCTCCAGCGCCTCGGCAAACCGGCGCTGGACCTGCAGCTCGGCGAAGTCAGGATCGAGGTCCTCCGTGTGGGCGTCGTCGTACCAGCGCTGCAGCCAGATCAGCAGCACGTGAAGCAGGTGGCGCTGCAGGTCGAGCGTGCAGGCTTCGCCGGGGCGCCCGGCCTCGGAGGCCAGCGTGGCGATGGTCGACTCGAGCGCCTCCACCTCGCCCTCGGGCACCGCGATCGTGCGCCCGCCGCGGGCCGAGACCAGCCACGTGGGGTTGGCCAGCCCGCCCCCGCCCCCGAGCACGTCGTCGCCGAAGCGGATCACCGCCCCCGTCAGGCCACTCGCACCCTCGAACACGTGCACCTGGCCGCGGCCGATCAGCGTCACGGTGAGGGGGCGCACGTCCACCGGCTCGCCGTCGATCGAGTGGCGCCCGCAGCCCTCGCGCACCCACACCAGCTCGTGGTAGTCGTGACGGTGGGGCGCGCGGCGCTCGTCGCCGGCGGGCGCGCCCACCGCCATGTCGGCAAAGGGGAAGACCTGGATCGGCGCCTGCGCGCGGCCCTCCATCTGGTCGACGGTCAGCTCGCGCGTTGGGCTAGCCACGGGTGCGAACGCTAGAGGGTGGGTCCTCGCAGGCATCTTGACATATGCCGATACGAGCATATGATGCCGGCATGGCTCGCGCAGCAACTACGGCGGACGTGTTCAACGCAGTGGCCGAACCCCGGCGACGCGAGATCCTCGACGCCCTCGCGGGCGGCGAGCGGTCCGTAAACGCGCTGATCGGCGTGCTCGACCTGACCCAGCCCCAGGTGTCCAAGCACCTGCGGGTGTTGCGCGAGGTGGGGGCGGTCGAGGTGCGCGATGTCGGACGCCGGCGGCTCTATCGGGTCAACGGCGCCGCGCTCAAGCCCATCCACGACTGGGTGAGCTCCTACGAGCGCACCTGGTCGGAGCGGTTCGAGCAGATGGACGTGGTGTTGGAGGAACTCAAACGAGAGGAGCAAGGAGATGGAAGTCATGGCAAGTAGCGGAACGGCGAAGGTCACCCTCCCGACCGATGAGCAGATCCTCATCACGCGGGAGTTCGACGCGCCCAAGCACCTGGTGTGGAAGGCGTGGACCACGCCCGAGCTGGTCAAGCGGTGGTGGACCGGTCAGTGCGGCGAGGCCAAGCTGGCCGAGATCGACCTGCGCGTCGGCGGCAGGTGGCGCTACGTGATGGAGACGCTCGACGGCATGGAGGTCGCCTTCCACGGCGAGTACCGCGAGATCGTCCCGAACGAGCGGCTGGTCTCGACCGAGGTCTACGAGGGCGCGCCCGTCCCGGACCCCGAGACCGCGGCGGCGCTGAACACGCTCACGCTCACCGAGGTCGACGGGCGCACCCACCTCGCGGTGCTCGTGGAGCACCCCAACAAGGAGGGCCGGGACATGCACGTCGAGTCGGGCATGGAGGGCGGCATGCAGGAGGCGATGGACGCGCTGGAGCTCATCGCGATCTCGCTGGCCTGAGCGGCCTTGGACACTGGTGGGTCGCCGGTCGCCGGACGCGGTTCGCGCCCGGCGACCCCCTGCTTCGCTAGGCGGCCTTGACCGCCGAGATGTCGAGGCTGAGCTTCACCTGGTCGGACACCAGCATGTTGCCGCTGCCCAGGGCCTGGTTGAAGGTCATGCCGTAGTCGCTGCGGTCCAGCTTGCCGGTGACCTCGAGGCCCACGCGCTCGTTGCCCCACGGGTCGGTCTCGGTGCCGGTCAGCTCGGCCTTGAAGGTCACGGGCTTGGTCACCCCGTGGATGGTCAG
>JBBREO010000027.1:0-28889 GCA_038202855.1 Solirubrobacterales bacterium | reverse complement strand
CGGCCGTCTGGACCGCGGGCTCCTCGGTGGCGCCGCCGTTGGAGGCGCCGGGATCGAAGGCGCGCGCGATGTCGCCCTCGTCCACGCTCGAGGCGGCGGCCTTCACGTCCAGGCCGGCGGCCTGCAGGGTGGCGAGGACCTCCTTGGAGGGGATCCCTCGCTCCTTCGCTATCTCGTGGACTCGCTTCTTCGCCATTCTCTCACCCAGTCTAGGGTCTTCGGTTGGACAGTCACAGGCGCCCGGAAGGCCCTCGCCAGCGGCCCCGTGTTCTTCAGCGCCTCAGCGCACTCGCCGTCGTCGCAAACGTATGCGCCCCGGCCCGGGCGGCGCCGGTCTGGGTCGCAGACCACCTGCCCGTCGGGCTGGCGGGCCAGGCGCATCAGGTGCGCCTGGGGCAGCGTACGCCCGCAGGCTACGCACCGCCGCGCGGGCGGCTGACCTACGAAGCTCCCTCGGCCGGAGCGGGGTCACCGCCGGGCAGCTGGTCACCGCCGGGCAGCTGCTCACCACCGGGCAGCTGGTCGCCTTCCTGGTCGGCCAGCGCCTGGTGGGCGGGAAGGCCGCAGTAGCGCGAGTTGGGGAGCGAGGCGTTGGGGCAGCGCTTGCCGTTGGAGAGGACCGCCGCGCAGCGCCCGGCGACCTCCTCCTCCTCGAAGCCCATGTTCTGCTCCTCCTCGGCGAACTCGGTCTCCGAGCGGATGTCCACGCGCCAGCCGGTCAGGCGGGCGGCCAGGCGGGCGTTCAGGCCGTCCTTGCCGATGGCCAGCGACAGCTGGTCGTCGGGCACGATCACCGTGGCCTGCATGGCCTCGTCGTCCACCAGCACCTCGCGCACACGCGCCGGGCTGAGGGCCTTGGCCACGAAGCGGGCCGGCTCCTCGTTGAAGGGGATGATGTCGATCTTCTCGCCGCGCAGCTCGGACACGACCATGCGCACGCGCGAGCCGCGCGGGCCCACGCAGGCGCCGACCGGGTCGACTCCGTTGGTGTGGCTGACCACCGCGATCTTCGAGCGGTAGCCGGGCTCGCGGGCCACGTTCTGGATCTCCACCAGGCCGTCGGCGATCTCGGGCACCTCGAGCTCGAACAGGGCGCGGATCAGCTCCGGCGAGCGGCGCGAGACGATGATCGAAGGTCCCTTCGCCTGGGCCGAGACGTCGGTGATGATCGCCTTCACGCGCGCGCCGTGGTCGTAGCGCTCGCCGCCGACCTGCTCCGAGCGGGGCAGCAAGGCCTCCACCCGCTCGCGCAGCTGCACGAGCGTGTAGCGCGAGTCGGACTGCTGGACGATGCCGGTGATCAGCTCGCCGACGCGGTCCTGGTACTCGTCGAACATCATGTCGCGCTCGGCCTCGCGGATACGTTGCAGGATCACCTGCTTGGCCGTCTGGGCGGCGATGCGGCCGAAGTCGTCGGGGGTCACGTCGCGCTCGTCGATCTGGTCGGAGTACTCGGCCAGGACGTCCTGCGGGATCTCCGGCTCCTCGGGCTCGCGCAGCTCGCCCGTCTCGGGGTCGATCGTGGGCTCCTCCTGGGCCTCCTCGGCCTCGACCAGCAGGCGCTCCTCGAGCTCGGCCGGCAGCAGGAGCTCGGACACGGTGAAGTCGCCGGACCCGTGGTCGATGTCCACCCGCGCGTAGCGGGCGGAGCCGGGGCTCTTCTTGTAGGCCGACAGGAGGGCGTCCTCCAGGGCGTCCATCAGCGTGTCGGCGGAGATGCCCTTCTCCTGTTCGAGCACGTGAATGGCGTCGACGATCTCCTTAGACATCTCTCTCTCCTCCTCCTGAGACCAGGTTGCTGCGCGAAATCTGCGTGTAAGGGATGGAGACCACGCCCTGGGGGGCCGCCACAGTCACCTCGTCGTCGGTGGCGCCCACCAGCTCGCCGGTGAAGCTCTTGTGCCCGCCCTTGACCTCGCGCGTGCGCACGCGCGCGCGCCTGCCGAGGAAGCGGCGGAAGTGGTGGGGCTTGGTCAGCGGGCGCTCGGGCCCCGGCGAGGAGACCTCCAGCGAGTACTCGGCCAGCAGCTCGCCCAGCTCGCGCGTGACCTGCTCGCACAGGGCCAGCGACACACCGTCGGGGTGATCGATGAACAGCCGCAGCCGCTCGGCGGCCACGCGCTCGCACGACAGCAGCTCGACATCCGGGAAGGTGCCCGCGAGGCGTTGCTCGATATCGGTGTGGAGGCGGTCTGTGTCGGTCATTTTGGTCGTAAAAAAGGTGGGCTGCGAAGCCCACCTCCAGTGCGGCCCACGGGCCGCGGCACTGCTACTGAAAGTCCTAGCCGAGTCAGTATAGGCGCTGCTCGCGGGTCGGTCAGGCCTCCAGCAGGAGGGTCACGGGGCCGTCGTTTGCCAGCGTCACCCGCATCCTCGCGCCGAAGCTTCCGCCCTGTGCATGGAGGGTGTCACGCACGCGGTCATAGAGCGGCTCGGCCTGCTCGGGCCGGGCCGCCTCCGTGAAGCTGGGGCGGTTACCGCGGGCGGTGTCGCCGTAAAGGGTGAACTGGCTCACGCACAGGATCTGGCCGCCGACGTCGGCCACGGAGCGGCTCATGCGCCCGTCGGCGTCCTCGAAGACGCGCAGGGCGGCGATCTTTCGCGCGAGCCGGTCGGCCGCCTCGGTCTCGTCGTCGCGGTGCACGCCCAGCAGCACGAGCAGCCCCGGCCCGATGGCGGCGATCTCCTGCCCCTCCACGTGGACGGCGGCCTCGCTCACCCGCTGGACGATCGCCCGCACGCCGGGCACCGTACTGTCAGGGAATGGCGGCGGTCGACCAGATCGACGAGTACCTCGCCGGGCTGCCGGGACAGTCGCGGCGGCTGGCCCACGGCGAGTGGGGCGTGACGGTGGAGGCGGCGCAGGCGGGCGGCTGGCCGCTGAACGTGGGGATCACGCTCTCGGAGGGACTGGCGCGGGCCAAGGCGCACGCGCTGGACTCGCCCGAGGGAATCGACCCCTGGATGTTGCTGTGGTGGAACCGCCAGACGCGGATGGTCCGCTTCGGCTGCACCCAGGAGCGCGAGGTGTGGGTGCACGCCGACCTTCCCGCGGCCGCGGTGGACGCGCGCGAGATCGACCGCCTGCTCGGCCTGGTGGTGGAGGGCGCGATCGCGGTGCGCGACTACCAGCGGGCGCGCTTGGAGCCGGCGGCTGACGCGGCCGGCGGCGGCCAGGGCAGCTGGCTTCCCGACGACGCGGGCTAGGGCTGGGCGCTTACCCGGCTGGGTAGGGCGGCCCATCACGGCGCACCGGGAACGATTGACGCTTTGTGGGTCTATAGGCCCTAAAAAGCGTCAATCGGTTGGCGCGAGGGTCGCTCAGGCGGCGCGCAGCCGGTCGCGCAGGGCGCGGTAGTCCGCGCGGTCCGGACGCATGGAGGCAGCCAGGGTGGCGTGGCGGCGGGCGTCGGTGGGCCGCCCCGTCTTGGCCAGCGCCTTGCCCAGGCAGAAATGGGCGTAGTCGTTCACCGGCGCCTGCTCCACCACGGCCGCGAACTCGTCGCCGGCCTGCTTGAAGCGGCCGGAGCGGAAGTAGGCCCGACCCAGCGCCTCCCGGATCGAGGTCTTGTCCGGCTCGAGCACGCGCGCGCGCTCGAGCGGCACCGTGGCCGCGGCGAAGTCGCCCGCGTCGAGCAGCTGCGAGCCGCGCCGGAAGAGGTCGTAGACCGTCTCGGGCCGGCGGTCGTCAGGGAAAGGCTCGGGCCCGCTCACCGGGGCGCCCCTTGGCTTGTCCTCAGCTTTTCCACCTCGTCGAGGATGACAGCCGCCACCGCGCGCTTCGGACCGCGCGGGACCTCGCGCTCGCCGGAGGCGGTGATGATCGTCGCCTCGTTCTCGTCGCTGTCGAAGCCCACGCCCGGGCGCGCGATGTCGTTGAGCACGACAGCGTCCAGGCCCTTGCGGCGCAGCTTCTCGCGGGCGTTCTCGAGCCCGGGCGCGCCGTGCTCGGCGGCGAAGCCCACGAGCGTCTGGCCGGGCCGCCGCGCGGCCGAGGCGGCGGCCAGCACGTCCTCTGTGGCCTCGAGCTCCAGGGCCAGGCTGTCCCTGCCGCTCTTCTTGATCTTGTCCTCCACCCGCGCGGCGGGCCGGAAGTCGGCCACCGCGGCGGCCATCAGCAGCACGTCGGCGTGCTCGAGCTCGGCCTCGACGGCGGCCCCCAGCTCCGACGCCGTCTCCACGGCCACGGTGCGCACCCCCTCGGGAGCCTCCACCGCCAGGTTCGCCCCCACGAGCGCCACCTCGGCCCCGCGTGCGACCGCCTCGGCGGCCAGCGCCACGCCCATGCGCCCGGAGGAACGGTTGCCCAGGAAACGGACGGAGTCGATCGGCTCGCGGGTGCCGCCGGCGGTGACCAGCACGCGCAGGCCGTCGAGCGACCGCGGGGCGTAACCGGCTCCGGGCGCCGAGCCGACCAGAACCGCCTCGACCTTGGCCAGGATGGTGGCCGACTCGGCCAGCCGGCCCGCGCCCCACTCCCCCTTCGAGGCCAGCGCGCCCGTCCCGGGCTCGATCACGGTCGCCCCCCGCAGTCGCAGCGTCTCCAGGTTCGCGCGCGTAGCGGGGTGCTCCCACATGTGGTTGTTCATCGCCGGGGCCAGCACCAACGGTGCGGTACAGGCCAGCGCCGAGCTGGTGAGCAGGTTGTCCGCGTGGCCCCCGGCGAGCTTGGCCAGGGTGTTGGCCGAAGCGGGGGCGACCACGAACGCGTCGGCGCGGCGCACCAACTGCAGGTGCGAGATCGGCGCGTGATCGGGTGCGGGATCGCCAGGAAAAGCGCCCCGGGCCGGATCGGGCTCGAACTCCTCGACGAGCACCGGCGCGCCGGTCACGCCCTCGAAGGTGGCCCGTCCCACGAAGCGCGTGGCGGCCTCGGTCTGGACCACCCGCACGGAATGGCCGGCCTTCGTGGCAAGGCGAACCAGCTCGACGGCCTTGTAGGCCGCGATGCCACCGGAGACGCCTAGGAGGATGCGGGCCATGGCAGGCCGACGGTACTACGGAAAAGTAGGCCCGGGGAGCGCTTCACCCGGGCTTGCAGGGGGCTAGTCCCGGTAGCGGTACTTGATCTTGCCCTCGGCGATCTCGTCCAGCGAGATCTTGAGGTAGTTCTTGGAGCCCGTCTCGACCATCGGCGGCGGGTACTCGTCGAACGTCCCCTCGCCGAGGTTGTGGTAGTACGAGTTGATCTGCCGGGCGCGCTTGGCGGCGACCAGTACGCACGCGTAGTGCGAGTCGACCTGCTCGAGAAGGGTGTCCAGGCGGGGCTTGATCAAGTGGATTCCGGTTCGTCGGGGTCACACATCGTAGCGGCGAGCGACGCCAGCTCGGCTAGCGCGCCGTCCAGGTCGTCGTTCACCACCACCTTCGAGAACTCCTCCTGGGCGGCCATCTCGCGGGGCGCCACCTCCATCCGCCGGGCTATTTGCTCCTCGGAATCCGAGGCGCGGCCCACCAGTCGTTGCTGCAGATCCTCCAGCGACGGCGGGGCGATGAACACCTGGACCGCCTCGGGCAGCGTCTCGCGCACCTGGCGCGCGCCCTGGATCTCGATCTCGAGCACGATCCCGCCAGCCGGGCGTTCGAGCTCGGAGCGCAGCGTGCCGTAGGAGTTGCCGGCGTACTCGGCGTGCTCGATGAACTCGCCGCGCCGCACGCGCTGATCGAAGTCGGCGGGGCTTAGGAAGTGGTACTCGCGGCCGTTGACCTCCCCCTCGCGCGGCGCGCGCGTGGTGGCCGACACCGACAGCTGGAGCCCGTGACAGCGCTCGAGCAGCAGCCGGATCAGCGTCCCCTTGCCGACTCCGGAGGGGCCGGTGATGACCAGGACCGGGGTCTGGGGAGCCGGCGCGGCTATCGGCGGAGGAAGGAGACGAGCTCGTTGCGCTGGCGCTCGGACAGCCCACCGATCGTCTTGCTCGGCGAGATCCGGCAGTGCGTGAGGATGCGATTCACCTTCACGCGCCCGTACTTGGGGACGGCCAGCAGCAGGTCGAACACCTTGGCGGTCTGCAGGTACTCCGGCGGGTCCAGCAGGAGCCCGTGGATCTTCACCCGCCCCGCCTTTAGGTCACGCTTGAGCGTCGCCCGCCTCGTGCGGATCTCGTTGGCGCGCTGGAGCGCGTCCATCCTCTGCGTGAGTGACCGCTCGGGGGTGAGACCGGCGGCGGAGGAGGCCTTGGCAGACGTTTCGTTCGCGACCGGCATCGAGGCGGCGATCATACACACGGATTTCGGTCCGTCGACAGCCATCCGGGGTTTTCCTGCCCAATTCACCTGGACCTGCACTTGAGGTCGAGGTAGGTTGACGTTCGCTGACGGTTTGCAGGCCTTTTGCAGGTGGATTCCCGCAGTTTGCGGGGACACCGGCGGATTCCGGGGCGGTCAGCGGACGGCCTGGGGCGGATGAGCGCGCCCCGCGCCCTCCAGCGCGGCGAGCTCGGCCGCTATCCGAGCGCCGGCCGCCGGATCGCGAAAGCTCTCCGTCCCGACGGCGACCGCGTGGGCACCGGCCGCCATGAAGTCGGCCGCGTCCTGCCCCGAAGCGATCCCGCCCATACCCACGATGGGTACAGCCACCCGGTCGGCCACGGACCGAACCTGCTCCAGGGCCACGGCCCGGACGGCCGGTCCGGAGAGCCCGCCGCTGCCGGCGCCCAGCCACGGCCTGCGGGTCTGGGGGTGCAGGGCGGTGCCCTTGAGCGTGTTGATCAGCGACACGCCGTCCGCCCCCGCCTCCTGTGCGGCCAGGGCGACGGCGCCCGGGTCGACCGAGCTGGGGCTGAGCTTGACCAGCAGCGGCTTTGACGTACGGTCGCGCACGGCGGCGACGGCGGCCGAGGTCTCGAGCGGGTCGGCGCCGACCAGGACCCCCGTCTCCACGTTGGGGCAGGACACGTTGAGCTCGAGCATCGCGACCTCCTCGCGCGCTCCCACGCCCTCCACCAGTGCGGCCAGCTCGGAATGGTCGAAGCCCATCACCGAGACGATCAGGGGCACGGGGAGCCCAGCGAGCTCGGGCAGGTCGTTCGAGAGGAATCCCGCGAGGCCCTTGTTGGGCAGGCCGATCGAGTTGATCATCCCCGCGGGCGCCTCCCACAGCCGCGGCGGCGGGTTGCCCTCCCGGGCCGCGAGCGTGACCGTCTTGGAGACGAAGGCGTGGAAGGGGAAGCGCTCCAGGAGCGCGTCGCCGAAGGCGCGGCGGGCAGCGATCGCGTCGAAGGTGCCGGAGGCGTTGAGCACGGGGCCCTCCAGCTCCACGCCGCACAGGTCCATCACGGCACCCGCTCGAGCTGGTTGGCGGCGAACACGGGGCCGTCCACGCACACGCGCCGGTACCCGTCGACGGTCTCGACCACGCAGCCGAAGCAGGCCCCGAAGCCGCAGGCCATGCCCGACTCCAGCGCCAGCTGGCATTCGATCCCGCGCTGGGCGCACATGAACCGGACCGCCTCGAGCATGGCCGGCGGACCGCAGGCGAACACGGTCGCCGCCGGATCGGCGTCCAGCTCCGCGCCCAGTGGCTCGGTGACCAACCCGAGGGTGCCCACCGATCCGTCCTCGGTGACCACGCGCGCGCCCGGCCCGAACAGCTCCGCCGCGGCGGCGTGCCCGTGCGAGCGAAAGCCCACGAGCACCTGGGCGTCGCCTCGGCGTTCCTGGTGCAGGCACAGCAGCGGGGCGACGCCGATCCCGCCGCCCACCAGCAGCGGCCGGGTGCCCGGCGCCGGCGACCGGAAGCCGGCGCCCAGCGGCCCCAGCAACATCAGCGCCTCCCCGGGCTGCAGCTCGCCCAGCCGGTGGGTGCCCGGCCCGACGTCCTCGAGCAGGAAGTCAAGCTCCACGCCGCCGCCGGGGTGCGGGCGAGCAGATGCGTGCGAGAAGGCGCGCGGCAGGAAGGGCCGCTCGCCCGCTCCCCCTCCCCACCGGTCGCCAGCGGCGAGCATGTAGAACTGGCCCGGACGCGGGCCGGGCGGGCCGACGGGATCGCGCGCGGTGAGCAGGTCATACGCCCCCAGGCGGCGCACGCCGCGAACCTCGGCCACCCGCCGCTCGGGCGGCGCGAGCGTGCGCTGGGGCTCGGCGGCCGAGGCGGTCACTGAGCCCCGACGCCGTGCGCGCGCCGGTGCACGGGCGCGTCCGCGTGCAGCTCCTGCAACGAGACCACCTGGGCGTCGCCCTCGCGCCGCGCCCGGATGGCCCGCTGGGCCGCGCTGGCGCCGCTCATGGTGGTGATGCACGGCACGCCGCGGGCCACGGCCGCGCGCCGGATCTCGTAGCCGTCGGCGCGGGCGCCCGACCCCGTGGGCGTATTCACCACCAGGTCCACGTCGCCGGCGTCGATCCGCTCGACTACGTTGGGCGAGCCCTCGCTGAACTTGAGGATGCGCTCCACCGGCACGCCCATCCGGCGGATGGCCTGGGCGGTGCCGCCGGTGGCCATGATCCGAAAGCCCAGATCGTGCAGCGACGCCGCCAGCTGGGTGGCAGTCGACTTGTCGCCGTCGGTAACGCTGATGAACACCGTCCCCGCCGCGGGCAGGTTGGCCCCCGCGGCCGCCTGGGCCTTGCCGAAGGCCGTCGGGTAGTCGGCGGCCACGCCCATCACCTCGCCGGTGGACTTCATCTCGGGCCCCAGAAGCGAGTCGGCGCGCGGGAAGCGCCCGAAGGGCAGCACGGCCTCCTTGACCGACACGTGGCCGGGCTGGGCGGGCAGCGGCAGGTCCATGTCGGCCAGGCGCTCGCCGAGCATCAGTCGGCAGGCAACCTTGGCCAGGGGCACACCGATCGCCTTGGAGACGAACGGCACGGTCCGCGAGGCGCGCGGGTTGGCCTCGATCACGAACAGCTCGTCGTCGCCGTAGACGGCGAACTGGATGTTGATCAGCCCAATCACGCCCAGGCGCAGGGCGATCTTCTCCGTCGCCTCCTCGACCCGGCCCAGCATGTCGGGACCCAGCGACATCGCCGGGATCACGCAGGCCGAGTCGCCGGAATGGATGCCCGCCTCCTCGACGTGCTGCATGATCGCCCCGATGCGCACCGTCTCGCCGTCGCAGAGCGCGTCGACGTCGACCTCGATCGCGTTCTCCAGGAAGCGGTCGAGAAAGATCTGGCCCTCGGGCCGCCCGCCCTCGGCGGTCCGCGTGAGGTAGTCGTCGAGCGCCGGGCGCGAGTAGCAGATCTCCATCGCCCGGCCGCCCAGGACATAGGAGGGGCGGACCAGCAGCGGGTAGCCGACCGAGTCGGCGGCGCCGAGCGCCTCCGGCGCGGAGTCGGCGGTGGCGTAGGGCGGCCCGCGCAGGCCGAGCTCGTCGAGGATCGCGCCGAAGCTCGGCCGGTCCTCGGCCAGGTGGATCGACTCGACCGGGGTGCCCAGCAGCGGCACGCCGGCGTCGGCCAGGGCCTGGGCCAGCTTGAGCGGGGTCTGACCGCCGAACTGGACGATCACGCCCTCGGGCTGCTCGACCTCGATCACCCCGAGCACGTCCTCCAGGGTCAGCGGCTCGAAGTAGAGGCGGTCGGAGGTGTCGTAGTCGGTGGAGACCGTCTCCGGATTGCAGTTGACCATCGCGGCGTCGCGGCCGGACTCGCGCACGGTCATCGCCGCGTGCACGCAGCAGTAGTCGAACTCGATCCCCTGGCCGATCCGGTTGGGCCCCGAGCCGAGGATCACCACGCTGGGGTTCTCGCCGCGCCTGACCTCGTGCCGTGGGCCGGACGGGCCGGGACGCTCCCAGCCCGAGTAGTAGTAGGGCGTGGCCGCCTCGAACTCGGCCGCGCAGGTGTCCACCGCCTTGAAGGTGCGCTCCAGCCCGGCCTCGGGGTCCTCGCCCCGGGCCAGCGCCCCCAGCTCGGCCAAGAACCACGGGTCGATGCTGGTGCGCCGCTGCAGCTCGTCCTGCCCGACCCCGCGCTGGAAGGCCTCGAACAGCAGCTCGTAGCGGTCGTGGGCGGGAATCTCCAGCCGGCGCAACAGCTCGTCGTCCTCGGCGGGCACGGGCGGAGCCACGTCGAGCTCGCGCGAGCGCCAGGCCTTCACGAACGCCTGCTTGAACGTGCGCCCGATCGCCATCGCCTCCCCCACCGACTGCATGTAGGTCGACAAGGTGCCGTCGGCGCCGGGGAACTTCTCGAAGGCGAAGCGGGGCCACTTCACGACCACGTAGTCGATGGTCGGCTCGAACGACGCCGGCGTCACGCGGGTGATGTCGTTGTCGATCTCCTCCAGCGCGTAGCCCACCGCCAGCCGGGCGGCGATCTTGGCGATCGGGAAGCCCGTGGCCTTGGAGGCGAGCGCGCTCGAGCGCGACACGCGCGGGTTCATCTCGATCACGATGATCTCGTCGGTCGCCGGGTTGACCGCGAACTGGACGTTCGAGCCCCCCGTCTCCACCCCGACGGCGCGGATGACCGCGATCGCCTGGTCGCGCAGCAGCTGGTACTGGCGGTCCGAGAGCGTCTGCTGGGGGGCGACGGTGACCGAGTCGCCGGTGTGCACGCCCATCGGGTCCACGTTCTCGATCGAGCAGATGACCACCACGTTGTCGGTGTGGTCGCGCATCAGCTCGAGCTCGAACTCGCCCCAGCCGATCACCGACTCGTCGATCAGCACCTGGTTGATCGGCGACGCGGCCAGGCCCTCGGCCACCCGCTCGAGGTACTCGGCCTCGGTGCGGGCGATGCCGCCGCCCTGGCCGCCCATGGTGAAGCCGGGCCGGACGATCGCCGGCAGGCCGATGTCGGTGCGCGCGGCCTCGGCCTCGGCGATCGAGTGGGCGATGGCCGAGCGCGCGGTGCGCAGGCCGGCCGCGTCCATCGTCTGGTTGAACAGCTCGCGGTCCTCGGCCCGGCGGATGGCGTCGTAGTCCGCCCCGATCAGCTCCACCCCGTAGCGCTCCAGGGTGCCGTCCTCGGTCAGCTCGCGGGCCAGGTCCAGCGCCGTGCCACCGCCCAGGGTGGGCAACAGGGCGTCGGGGCGCTCCTTCTCGATCACCTTGGCCACCGAGTCCGGCAGAAGCGGCTCGATGTAGGTGGCCGTGGCGAACTCCGGGTCGGTCATGATCGTGGCCGGGTTGGAGTTGACCAGCACGACCTCGTAGCCCTCCTCCAGCAGCACCTTGCACGCCTGGGCGCCCGAGTAGTCGAACTCCGCGGCCTGGCCGATGATGATCGGGCCCGAGCCGAGCACCAGGATCTTCTCCAGGTCGTTCCTACGCGGCACCGATGGCCAGCCTCTCCAGAAAGCGGTCGAACAGGTGGCGGGCGTCGTGGGGGCCCGGCCCCGCCTCGGGGTGGTACTGGACGGTGGAGGCCGGGACGTCGCGCAGGACCAGCCCCTCCACGGTGCGGTCGTAGAGGTTGAGCTGACTCAGCTCGGCGGTGCCGAAGTCGGTCTCCCAGCGCATCGACTCCGAGCCGTCGATGGTCCTCTCCCCTCCTGGCCCGAGCACCGCGAAGCCGTGGTTCTGGGAGGTGATCTCCACCTTGCCCGTCTCCAGGTCCTTCACGGGGTGGTTGGCGCCGCGGTGGCCGAAGGGGAGCTTGTAGGTCCCCAGCCCTACGGCGCGGCACAGCAGCTGGTGGCCCAGGCAGATGCCCCACACCGGCTTCTCGCCGATCAGCTCGCGAACCGTCGCGACCACGTGGTCGAGGGCGGCGGGGTCGCCCGGCCCGTTGGCCAGGAACACGGCGTCGGGCTCGCGGGCGCGGATCTCCTCGGCCGACGCCGAGCTGGGGTGCAGCTCCACGCGCGCGCCGCGCTCGCGCAGGTTGCGCACGATCGACCACTTGATCCCTGTGTCGATGGCCACGATCAGCGGACCGTCCGCGCTGCCGTCGAGGGCGTCGTGCAGGATCGGCCCCGAGGGCGAGACCTCGGCGGCCAGGTCGCGTCCGCTCATCGGCGGCTCGGCCATCACCCGCTCGCGGGCCTCGCTCTCGGACGTCGAGGCCGAGAACACGCCACCGCGCATCGAGCCCTTGTCCCGGATGTGGCGGACCAGCGCGCGGGTGTCCACGCCGGTGAGCGCGGGGATGCCGTGCTGGGCCAGCCACGACAGCCAGCCGGACTCCGCTGCCGGCGCGTCGGCGCGGTCCACGCCCTCGCGCATGATTACCGCACGGGCGTGGATGGCGCTGGACTCCATGGCGTCCTTGGACACGCCGTAGTTGCCGATCAGGGGGTAGGTGAAGACGATGATCTGGCCCCGATAGCTGGGGTCGGTGACCGACTCCTGGTAGCCCGCCATGGCGGTGTTGAACACCACCTCGCCGGTCGGAGAGCCTGCTACGAATCCGGCATCCCTGCCGGATTCGTCAACGGCAGCACCCACTGAGACCCCGTCAAATCGCGTGCCGTCCTCCAGCAGTAGATACGCCTCGGCGCCGCTCATTTGACCAGCTTCTGGATCTGCTTGAACTCGTCGCTGCCCGCCGCGCCCAGCAGCTCGAACAGGGCGGTCTCGACGCTGGTGAGAACGGCGCCGGCGCCCTCCATCTTGTGCAGGCCCGCCTCCTTGTCCTCCACGCCGCGGGAGGACACCGCGTCGCCCGCCACGTGCACCTCGATCCCCCGGTCCAGCAGGTCGTGCGCGGTCTGGGAGACGCACACGTGCGCCTCGATCCCGCAGACGAGGACCTGGTCGCGACCGTGCAGGTCGAAGCCCTCGGCCGCCGCGGAGGAGAAGGCCGTCTTGGGCAGCGGCTGCACGCCGTCCAGGTGATCGGCCACCTCGGGGACCGTTTCGCCGAGGCCCTGGGGATATTGCTCGGTCACCACCACCGGCAGGTCGAGGACGTGGGCGCCCTGGATGAGCACGCCGGCCTTGGCGGCCACGCCGTCGAAGTCCAGCACCGCCTTGCGAAAGGCCTCCTGCACATCGACCACGACCAGCGCCGCCCGCTCCCGGTCCAAGACCCGCGCGGGCGCCATCAGCTCACGGCCCCGATCGCGAACGAGCGCTCGCGAAACGCCACCGCGCCGGCGGCGACGGTCATCCGCACCCGCCCGGTCAGCCGCCGGCCGCCGAAGGCGCTGTTGGCCGAGCGGCTCTCGTAGCCGGACTCCCCCACCTGCCACTCCGAGGCCAGGTCGACCAGGCAGACGTCGGCCGGGCGGCCCTCGGCCAGGGTGGGAAGGGCCAGACCGAAGGGCGCGCCGCCGGCGGTCATGCGCTCGACCACCACGCCGAGCTCGAGGATCCCGGGCACCACGAGGTCGGTGTAGAGCGCGGAGAAGGCGGTCTCCAGCCCGGTCACCCCCATCGGAGCCTCCTCGAAGGGGCGCTCCTTCTCCTCGCGGGCGTGGGGGGCGTGGTCGGTGGCGATGGTGTCCAGCGTTCCGGCGCGCACCGCCTCGATCAGCGCCTGGCGGTCGTCCTCGCTGCGCAGCGGCGGGTTCATCTTGCGGTGGGTGTCGAGCGCCCGCACCGCCTCGTCGGTGAGCAGCAGGTGGTGCGGCGTGGCCTCGGCCGTGACCTTCACGCCGGCCGCCTTGGCAGCCTCGAGGATCTCCACGGTGCGCCGGGCCGACACGTGCTGCACGTGGATGCGTCCGTCCTCGAAGGCGGCCAGGTCGCAGTCGCGCGCCACCATCGTCGACTCGCTCACCGAGGGGATGCCAGCCACCCCCAGCAGCGCCGAGACCTCGCCCTCGTGCATCACCCCGGCGCTCGAGAGCGAGGGATCCTCCTCGTGGAGGGCGAGGGTGCGCCCCGCCAGGCGCTGGTACTGGAGGGCCTGGCGCATCACGCCCGCGGCACGCAGCGGGAGCCCGTCGTCTGTGAACCCGGCCGCGCCGGCGTCGGCGAGCTCAGCCATCTCGGTCAGCCGCTCGCCCTGCTGGCCGACCGTGACCGCGGCGGTGAAGCCGGTGGGCACGCGCGCCTCCGCGGCCGCTCGCTCGCGCAGGGAGGCCAGGATCGAGGCGTTGTCCACCACCGGGTTGGTGTTGGGCATGGCCAGGATGGCGCCGAAGCCACCGGCCGCGGCCGCGCGCGTCCCGGTCTCGATGTCCTCCTTGTCCTCCTGGCCTGGCGTGCGCAGGTGGACGTGGGGGTCGACGAAGGCGGGGAACGCGTGCAGGCCCTCGGCCTCCACCACCTCGGCGCCGTCGGGCGCCTCGATCGAGCCAGGAGCGCCGATCTGGGCGAGCGTCCCGTCGCGGACCAGCAGATCGCCGGCCCCGTCGAGCCCGGCGCGGGGATCGAGCAGGTGGGCGCCGCGCACCAGCACCGTGGCGGCCGGCACCGGCGCGCGGTCGAGCGGGGGTCGGTTTAGGGCGGGATCGCTCACGCGGGCTGGGGCTCCGTGCGGGAGGCAGAAGGCGCCCGATCGGCGTCGAGCGCCGGGCCTCCGGTCAGCAGCTCGTAGAGCACGGCCATGCGCACCACCACGCCGGACTGCACCTGCTCGGTGATCAGCGACTGGGGCGAGTCGATCACCTCGGCCGACAGCTCCACCCCTCGGTTGACCGGGCCCGGATGCATCAGCAGCTGGTTGGGCCCCAGCCGGCGCGCGTCGACCTGGTAGGTGCGCGCGTACTCACGCAGCGAGGGCACGAACGCGCCGGTCATCCGCTCGTGCTGCATCCGCAGCGCGTAGACCACGTCGGCCTCGCCCAGGTCGTCGAGGCGGTGGCGGACTTCGCAGCCCAGCGCCTCCACCCCGCGCGGGATCAACGTGGGCGGGCCGCACACGGTCACGCGACAGCCCATCCGGGTGAACGCGAGGATTCCCGAGCGCGCGACGCGCGAGTGGAGCACGTCGCCCACGATCCACACGTTCAGCCCCTCGAGCCGCCCCGCGCGGCGGCGCAGGGTGAACAGGTCCAGCAGCGCCTGAGTGGGGTGCTCGCGCTTGCCGTCGCCCCCGTTGATGACCGAGGCCTGGGTCCAGCCGGCCACCAGCCCGGCGGCGCCGGCGGAGGGCGAGCGAAAGACGATCGCCGCGGGGTCGTAGGCCGACAGCGTCTGCACCGTGTCCTTCAGCGACTCGCCCTTGTCCACCGAGGAGCCGGCCGCCTTGACGGTGACCAGGTCGGCCGATAGGCGCTTGGCGGCGATCTCGAAGGACGACTGGGTGCGCGTCGACGCCTCGTAGAAGAGGTTGATCACCGTCCGCCCGCGCAGCGTCGGGACCTTCTTGATCTCGCGGCCCGAGACCTCGGCGAAGCTCTCGGCCCGGCCGAGGATGCGCTCGATGTCCTCACGCGTCAGGTCGTCGACGGACAACAGGTGCGGTCTCATTGTGATTACCCCCGCGGGGCGTCCGGCCCCGCGTCCTGATCGGATTGCTCGGCATCCGGCCTCTCTTCAACGTTCCGCTGCGCGGAACTCCCCCTGGTGATGGTGATCTCGCTGTCGGCGGGGGCGATCGTCACGCGGTCCTCCCCGTCGAGCTCGTCGAGGTGGACCTGCACGCGCTCGTCGCGGGCGGTAGGCAGGTTCTTGCCCACGTAGTCGGGGCGGATCGGCAGCTCGCGGTGGCCACGGTCGGCCAGCACGGCAAGCTGCACGCGGGCGGGACGGCCGTAGTCGAAGAGGGCGTCGATCGCCGCGCGCACGGTGCGGCCGGTGAACAGGACGTCGTCGACCAGGACCACGGTGGTCTGCTCGACGGCGAAGTCGACGTGCGAGGCGTGCACGACCGGCTGTGCGCCGGGCTCGCGCATGCCCACGTCATCGCGGTAGAAGGAGATGTCGACGTCGCCGAGCGGGACGGGCTCGCCGACGAGTCCGGCGACCAGCTCGCGCAGCCGGCCGGCCAGCAGGGCACCGCGACGATGGATCCCGACGACCGCGATCGCTTCGCCGCGGTTCTTCTCGACGATCTCGTGAGCGATGCGCACCAGGGTGCGCCGCACGTCGTCGCGGTCGAGCACGACCTTGTGGTTCAGCGGTTCTGCCCCTTCCTGGCCTCGCGGGACCGGGTTAAAAGGACTGCACGGCGAATGTACCAGCCCACCCGGCGCCCGTCGGTTTGCGGCGCTTCGTCGTAAGGTTCGACCGATGGCTCAGCCCGAGCAAGCCGGCATGCAGGCGCTCTTGGAGGACGGGCCCTTGAAAGGCAGGCCGGTCGAGGTGGAGCCGGTGGAGGGGCGCCCCCCGAAGACGATCGACCTCGAGGACGAGGAGGGAGGCACGGTGCGTTACTGCCTCTCGGAGTGGACCCAGGAGGGGATGACGGCGACCTACGGGTTCCTGTACGCCGTCTAGCACGAGGCCGGGGGCTCAGCCCTCGCCGCGCACGTGCTCGGGGCCGCCGCGCTCGGGCAGCGGCAGCACCACCGAGTCGAGGTCGCGCGGCAGGATCGTCCGCTCGAACGCTCCTTCGGCCTCGTCGCGCAGCTCGCGGACGGGGTAGCGCGACGAGAGGTGTGTGAGCGCGAGCAGCCCCACGTCGGCCTCGGCGGCAAGCAGGGCGGCGTCGCGGGCGGTGGAGTGACGCGTCTCGCGCGCCCGCTCGGCGTCGTCCTCGGTGAAGGTCGCCTCGTGGATCAGCAGGTCGGCGCCGCGGGCCGCCTCCCGGGTGCCGTCGGAGGGGGCGCCATCGCCCCCGATCACGACCGTGCGACCCCTGCGGGCCTCGCCCAGCACCTGGTCGGGAGTCACCTCCCCCACCGCCTCCCCACGTTGTAGGCGGCCGAAGTCGGGGCCGGCCTGGACGCCGAGGTCCCGGGCGCGGGACTCGTCGAAGCGACCGGGGCGCTCGTCTTCCACCAGCGCGTAGCCCAGCGCCGGCACCCCGTGGTCGGCCTCGAAGGCGGCGATCTTGTAGCCGTCGCCGTCCAGTTCCTCCCCCGGCGCGAGCTCGGACAGGCGGACCTCGAAGGGAAGCCGCCCGATCAGCGGACCGAGCACCTTGAACAGCCGCTCGAGCCCCGCGGGACCGTGCACCCGCAGCGGCACCTCGCGCGCCTGCAGGCCGTAGGTCTTCAGCATCCCGGGCAGCCCGAGAATGTGGTCGGCGTGGAAGTGGGTGAGAAAGACGTCGTCGATCTCGACCATCCCCACCGAGCGCACGAGCTGGCGCTGGGTGCCCTCGCCGCAGTCGAACAGCAGCCGCTCGCCGCCGCGCCGCACCAGGGTGGCGGGCAGCCCGCGGCGCGCCGTGGGCGCCGACGCCGCGGTGCCGAGGAAGATCACGTCCAGGTCCATGACGCTCCTATCCTGGCGCGGCGGGCCCGACGGTGATCAGCTCGAAGGTCACCCGGCCCTCGCGCACCCGGGCCTCCCCCATCGTGTGCGAGGGCGAGCGGCGGCGCTCGGTCGGGCTGCCCGGGTTGAAGATCTGGAAGCCGCCCTCCTGATCGTGCAGCGGGATGTGGGAGTGGCCGAAGACGACCGCGTCGGCGTCGGGGAAGAGCAGTCGCATGCGCCTCAACCGGCCCTGGCGGGGCCCCGCGTCGTGCACCATCCCGATCCGGGCGCCGCCCGCCTCCACCACCCGCTGCAGCGGCAGCTCGCGGCGAAGGTCGCCGTCGTCCACGTTGCCCTGAACGGCCATGACCTGCGGTCCGATCAGCTCGATCTCGGCCAGCGTGGAGGCGGTCATCACGTCGCCGGCGTGCAGGATCAGATCGGCAGCGGCGATCCGGGCCACGCAGTCGTCGGGCAGGCGCCGGGGGCCACGCGGCATGTGGGTGTCGGAGATCACGGCGAGCAGCACGCCGCGAGCCTAGGGCAGGGATGCGCGGATCAGGCGACCGCGGCGCTCGCCGGCACCGCGCCGCCCACGCCTTCGCGACCGCGCGTGCGCGCGAACTTCATCGCTGCGTCGTCGAGCTTGCCGTGGCGAAGCGTCAGGATGTCCCGGGCGTAGTTCTGGCGCAGGCGCCAGGGTACCTTGGACCCCTGCTTGGGCAGGTCGTCCAGCGCGCGCAGCACGTAGCCCGCGGCCAGGTCGAGGAACGGCTCGGGGGTGACCGAGGGGTCGCGGTTGTGGGGCATCGCCCGGTCGTAGCCGTGGGCGTCCATGTGGTTGAGCACCCGGCAGACGAACTCGGAGGTCAGGTCGGCCTTCAGCGTCCAGGAGGCGTTGGTGTAGCCGACCGAGTAGGCCATGTTGGGGACGCGGTCGAGCATCAAGGCCTTGTAGGCGAGGCGCGAGGGCATGTCCACGGCCTCGCCGTCCACGGTCATCGGCAGGCCCGCGAGGCCGAGCATGCGCAAGCCGGTCGCAGTGACTACGACGTCGGCCTCCAGCTCGTCCCCGGAGGCGAGCCGGATGCCCGTCTCGGTGAAGGTGTCGATGTGGTCGGTGACCACCGTCGCGCTGCCGTCGCTGATCGCCTCGAACAGGTCGCCGTCGGGGACCAGGCACATGCGCTGGTCCCACGGGTCGTAGGCAGGCTTGAAGTGCGTGTCGATCTCGTAGCCCGCCGGCAGCCGGCGCTCGACGTCCCAGCGCAGGATCCGCTTGACCAGCTCCGGCCGCCGCCGGCTGAGGGCGTAGGTGCCCGACATGAAGGCCACGTTCTTCCAGCGGATGAGGAAGTAGGCCGCCTTGGCCGGCAGCCGCCGGCGCAGGAAGTTGGCGATCGGATCCTCGCCGGGCAGGGCGACGATGTAGGAAGGCGAGCGCTGCAGCATGGTCAGGTGGGCCGCCTTCTCGGCCATCGCGGGTACGAGCGTGACGGCGGTCGCCCCGCTGCCGATCACCACCACGCGCTTGCCCGCGTAGTCGAGGTCCTCGGGCCAGTGCTGGGGGTGCACCAGCTCGCCGCCGAAGCGCTCGATGCCCTCGAACTCGGGTGTGTAGCCGGCGTCGTAGTGGTAGTAGCCGCTGCACAGGTAGAGGAAGCCGCAGGTCATCGTCGTGGTCTCCCCCGTGTCGGCCCGCTCGACCTGGACGGTCCAGCTGGCCGCGTGCGAGTCCCACTGGGCGCCGACCACCCTGTGCCCGAACCGGATCTGCTCGTCGACGCCGTGCTCGCGGGCGGTCTCGCGCACGTAGCTGAGGATGGAGGGGCCGTCGGCGATGGCCTTGGGGTCGGTCCACGGGCGGAACGAGAACCCGAGCGTGAACATGTCCGAGTCCGACCGGATGCCCGGGTAGCGGAACAGGTCCCAGGTGCCGCCGATGTCCTCCCGGGCCTCGAGGATGGCGTAGGACTTCCGCGGGCACTTCTCCCCCAGGTGACAGGCCGCTCCGATGCCGGAGATGCCGGCCCCGACGATCAGCACGTCGACGTATGGGGAGGCCGCGTGAGGCATGTAGGGCAACCTATGCGATCAGGTCGGGGCCCGCTACGACGCGACAGCGCCTTCGGACGAGGCGATCCACGCCTCCAGCGAGTAATCGGCCGCCAGTCGAACGCGGCGCCGCTGATTGTTCCGCGCCGCGTCCAACCTCAGATAGCCCTTCGACGACGGGCAGTCATCGACCGGGATCACGAATACGCGCGCGGTGTCGGAAAGGTGCACTGCAAAGAGGTCGGCCCTCCCCCGATAGTGACGCGGGCCTCGACCGTGATCGGTGCTGCTGCAGTTGAATTCGACACATCCCTTCCGGATGCGACCAGACTTGACCTGGACCCGCAGGACTCTGCCGTCTCGATTCACGACACCGAGGTCGAACGCCAATCCGTCACCGAACGGCAGGAGAACGTGGAGGCCGGCTGCCGTCAGGGCCTGCAGCACCGCTGCTTCCGCAGCATTGCCCTGCGACACAGTGCTCATTGGCTCGACGGTAACGCCGTCCGCGGACGAACGTATGTTCCCGCCATGCCTGACGCCGGGCCGCTGCACTAGATTGATCGCACCCGCGCCCGTAGCTCAGTGGATAGAGCGCTCGCCTCCGGAGCGAGAGGTCGCAAGTTCGAATCTTGCCGGGCGCGCTGAGGTGCCGGCCGGCTCAGCGAGCGGCGTCGGGCACCTGCACGGGCGCCGGCGGCCTGTCCGCCCGCACGGCGGGCCGGCGCCCCTGGCGCTGCGGGCGCTTCACCTTCATGTACTCGGCCAGGTAGTAGGAGCCGACCACGAAGGCTCCGGCCAGCAGCTGGGCGCCGAGCGTCTCCCAGTAGGAGTACATCTCGAACCAGGAGCCCAGCCAGCCGGGCAGGGTGAACGGCGTCTCGTGCTGGGGAAGCCAGCCCAGGTCCTGGAAGGTCAGCGCCGTGCCGCCGATCATGACCACGAGGACCACGCCCACGAGCACGCCGGTGAGCACCAGCATGCGCCGGTAGGGCAGCTTGTGGTGCAGCCAGAAGGTGATCACCCCGACTGCGGCGGTGCCGGCCAGACCGATCGCCACGCCCTCGAGGACGGTGGCGGTTCCCGCCTGCAGCTGAAGCGTCTGGAGAAACAGGACCACTTCGAAGCCCTCGCGGTAGACGCTGGTGAAGCCCAGCGCCACCAGGCCCAGCGTGGCCGCGGCACCGGTGCGGGCCAGCACGCGCCGGCGCTGGCGGTGGTGGCGCCCGATCCACTCGGACCAGTAGACCTTGTGGACGAACCAGTTGAGCACCACGAGCAGGACGACGATGGCCAGGAAGCCGGTGATGGCCTCGAGCTTGGGCCCGAGAGACGAGGCGGCGTCCAGGGCCGCCTGGACCACGAACCAGGTAACGACCGCGGCGCCGAACGCCCCCAGGGCGCCCAGGGCGACCGGCCGACGCCGTGACTTGTCGGCGCCCATCAGGCTGGCGGTGACGGCGGCGAAGATCAGCACCGCCTCCAGCCCCTCGCGGAACACGATGATCGACGAGTTGAACACCACGGTGCCGTGGCTCTGGGTCCCCCGCACCTCGGTAGGATCGGCGGGCCCCGTGCCGGCGGTGGCCATCAAATAGACCAGGCCGGTCACGATCGCCAGGCCGGCGAGCCACCAGGCCAGACGGGGGGACGGGGCGCGGGTGGTGCGGCTGGCGGCCATGCGTTAGGGCACCCTAACACGAGTCGCGCCGGATTGTCTTGGGTTCGTCAAGTCGAGACACGGGTGGGCCTCCACGGGAGGCGCTCGCCGAGCACACCGGCTCCGATTCCGGCAGCCGCGGCCATGGGTCCCCAGGCGGCGATGGCGTAGCGGGCGTCGTAGAAGAGGCTGAGCACCGAACCCACCATGCTTCCCACCGCCACCGCCAGGCACAGGGCCGCGACCGCCCGAGGAAGCCCACGCCCCAGCCAGGCTCCGGCGAGCCCCAGCAGCATCAGGATCGCGCTGACGACCCCGTCCACCCGCGTGAGCCGCTCGTAGCCGCCGAGGACACCGAGACCGTGTCGCCAGCCCGGCGTGGGGGCGTCCGTATAGATCTCACCGGCCCGCGCGGCCATCTCCGGAGTCGGCGAGGTGGTCAGCGTCTTGGCCAGAGTCGCGTAGTCCATCCCCTGGTCCTCCCGCACCTGGCGCTTCGACACGACGAAGCGGGGAAGCTCCTCGGTCGCCACCTGAGCGAGCCAATCCATCGGCTGGTGGACGATGGCCGCCCGTCCGAAGCTGGCCAGCTTCGCGTTTGCCGCCGACGACGAGGTGTGAGGCGACCCGTACGCGCGAACCGCCGGGGAGCGGGCGTCGAAGATGTAGTCGTTCGGACCGGGCCGGAGGGAGGGGTCCAGCGTCTGACACAGCCCTCGGGTCCCGTCGGGGGGCATGAACTCGCGGCAGTCCGCGAAGGGAGCGGCCCGGGCATAGGCGTACCACCCGCTCGCCTGCACGAGGCCGGACCGCCCTGTCTCGTGTCGCTGGACGACCGAATACCCCCCGACCACCAGCGCGGCCGCGAGCCCCACCGCAGCCGCAGGAGCCGCTCGCCTCGCCAGGCCCTCGCGGAGCACTACGAGCACCCAGACCACGATCGCGGCCACCAGAATGAGTGCAACGGGGCGTACCAACACCGCCAGTCCGGCGAGCACACCGGAGGTGGCCAGCCACGGAACCCTGCGGCCCGTCACGCCGGACACTGCGGCGTACAGCGCGCCCGCCTGGAGCACCATGAAGAGCGTTTCGCTCAAAAGCGCCTGCTCGAGCAGCACGACGGGGCCGGAGAGCGCCATCACGGCGGTGGGGAGAAGCGCAGCCCAGCTCCGCAACCCCGCCCGCCGAAGGGTGAGGAACAGCAAGAGACCGGTGATCAGGCCGAGCACGTGCTGAGTGAAGGCGACCGCGAACAGGGTCGGGTCCACGGCATGCAGGACCCGGAGGAAGGCGGCGTAGCCAGCCGTGTGTCCAGGGTCGGAGAACAGGTGGTCGGCGCCGGCTCCCATGTAGAAGTACGAATCGGGGTGGCCGAGGAGGGCCGGCGGCACGGCGACCATCACCGCGACGCGCAAGGCCGCGCCGGCCACCAGGAGCCCGGCAAGTGCGCCGAACACCCACCTGCTCTCTCCGTCCAGACGCCTCCACCATCGAATCGGTCGGTTCACGCGCTCAGTTCCGCAGGAGCTCGGTGTACAGGTCCACGTAGGCCTCGGCGGTTCGGTCGAGTGAGAAGTCCTCGGCACGACGACGGCACGCGTCACGGGTGGACGGGTCATCCGCCATCTCCAGGCCTTCCAGGAGCGCGGACGCCAGGGCGGTCTCGTCCCCCTCGAAGAGACGGCCCACGCTGTCGCGGTCGACCACCTCGCGCATGCCGTCGCGGTCGGTGGCAACCACCGGCGTGCCACACGCGAGCGACTCGACGAGCACGAGGCCGAAGGCCTCGCCGAACGACGGAAGGGCGGACACCCAGGCCCGGCCGTAGACCTCGGCCAGCGCCGCACGCGTGTCCACGTCCACCCACTCGACCCCCGGCCGATCGAGCGCGTCGGGGTGGCCACCCCGCGTGGGACGGGACAAGAGCAGGCGCGCCGTTGGACGCTCACGGCGAACGATCGCGAAAGCGCGCGTCAGGAGCGCCACGCGCTTGCGCGGCTCATCGGCAGCAGCCCCGCAGAAGATGGTCGGCTCCTCGAAGCGCTCGCCCCTGGGCGCGAACGCCTCCAGGTCGGTTCCGGGCGGGATCACGCGAACATCGACTCCGAGGTGGCGCGTGAAGGCGTCCGCAGCCGCGCGGCTGAGCGCCACCGTCACGTCCGACCGGGCCACCGCCCGGCGGGTGAAGCTGGCCCGCAGACGCCGGCAATGCAGGCCCACTTCGTCGGGGATGCCCATGAACGACAGAACCGTCGGGCGGCCGGTAGAGCGTCCCCAGCGAGTCGAGGCCATCGCGTCGGTTGCGAAGACCGCGTGGGCCACGTCAGCATCTCCTCTGCGCAACGCCACCTCACTGGCCGGCCAGTGCGCCATGTACTGCTCGAAGCCCCGTGACTCGAGCCAGCCCATCGGCGGGCGCCACACGCGCCTGATCGGCAATCCATCCTCCACGGAGGTCGTGGGACGGCTCGGATGGCTCGTGATCAGCCGGGGCCGGTGGCCACGGGCCAGCAGGCCGTCGGCGAGGTCACGGACGAAGCGCTCGCTGCCGCGCCGAACCTCGGGCCAGAACGCCGGCGACAGCAGGTCCACGCGGATCGAGGCTGTGGGGTCGGCCACCGAGGCGCTCACGACAGCCGGCTTCGATACCACTCCCACGTCGTCCTCAGGCCCTCCTCCAGCTCCACCTGCGGCCTCCACCCCAGATCCCGCTCGATCGCGGTCGAGTCCAGGTATTGGCTGTCGATCTCTCCGTGGGGAACGCCACTTCCACGGATGTCGGGCTCCACATCGACCCCGGCCACCGCCGTGAGCTTCTGGACCACGGCGCGGACCGTGTGTGGCGTCCCCCACCCGACGTTCCACGCCCTTCCGTGCAGAGCCTCGGAATCCAGCGAGGCCGCCACCTCCAGATAGGCGTCTACCGCGTCACCTACATAGAGGTAGTCGCGCTGGGGAGAGCCGTCCGAGCGGATCACCGGTGCCTTGCCCGCGACGAGCGCGCGGGCGCTCTCAGGCACCAGGCGGGACCAGTTGAGGTCGCCGCCGCCGTAGACGTTGGCCAGCCGTGTGACGGCCACGGGAAGACTCCAGGTGGCCGCGTAGGACCGCGCGATCAGATCCGCACAGGCCTTGGACACGTCGTAGGGGTAGCGCGGCTCGAGGGGGGAGTCCTCCCGGTAGGGGAGATCCTCGTGCCTGCCGTAGGCCTTGTCTGACGACGCGACCACGATCCGCTCCATCGGCGTCCCCACCGACCGGGCCGTCCGGCAGGCCTCGAGCAGGTTGTAGGTACCGCGGATGTTGGTCTCGAAGGTGGAGAGTGGCGACCGGTTGGCAGTGCCGACGATGGTCTGGGCGGCCAGGTGGAAGACGCCGTGCACCTCGTACTCGTTGATCACCCGCACGAGGGCCTGGTAGTCGAGGAGGTCGGCCAGGACGATCGTGCACCGCTCCGCGATGCCCTCCTGCACGAAGCGGGAATCCGGCTCGACGTCCCGGCGCGGCACGACGACGCGTGCACCTTCGTCGAGCAGCCGCTCGGCCAGCCACGAGCCCACGAAGCCCTGGGCGCCCGTCACCAGCGCGGTGCGCTCGGCGAAGCGGCCGGGGCTCAAGCCTCGCCTCCGTTCCTGACTCGCGCGAGCACGGCGTTGTGGGGCACGCCGTCGGCGCCCGCGAGCACGCGCCGCCTCGCCCTCTTGAACAGCTCGGGGGCCCCCCTCGGACGCGGTGGGTGGCCCGCTCCGTAGCGAACCGCATAGGGCCCGAAGGTCCGGATCGGATCGAATCCGGCCGCCTCGATCATCCGGCGGTGGGCGGTGACGTTGGGCACGGTCCACTGGAACAGGCCCGAGAGTCCGTCGAAGCGCAGCGCCGGGCGCCGCGGCTGCAGCACGGTAAGTGGCAGATCGATCTCCTCCGTCGACAGGAAGACGCCGTGGCAGACCGCCCGGATCCGCTCGAGGGCCCGCAGCGGGTCGCGCAGGTGGAGCAGCAGGCTGCCGCACACCACCACGTCGAAGCTCCCGTGCTCTTCGGGGTCGAGGTCATAGACGCTCACCAGCTTGCGTTCGACCGAGGATCCGATCAGGTCGCGGGCCACCTCGAATCCCCTCCCCTTCTCACCCGCGATCTCGGCCATGGCCTCGGGCCCGCGGGCGCGCATGACGGGCGGCCAGTCCCAGTCCTCGTGGGAGGGCAGATCGGTGGCCACCACGCTGGACGCCCCGCGCCGCTCGAGCTCAAAGGCCAGGAACCCGTCGAAGGTCCCGACGTCCAGGCAGCGCTTGCCCCGAACCTCCGGCCACGGAAGCCGGTGAGCTATGGGGCGAAGATCGAACCAGCCGGGCGTCTCGAGGCCGGGCGCCACATCCAGTGTGTGGTACCAGAGCGGGACGGCGGCCACAGCCTCTCGCGCGGTGCGGCCGTTCGCGCGGTTGCTCACGGGAGGGGGAGACATCGGCTTCGGCACCCTAGACAGCCGGCGTGGGCCGCGGCCCTGGCACGCGCACATAGGACCGCAGCTCGAGCAAGAGCCGCCGTTCGAGCCAGAGCGTGCCCGCGGCCGTCACCGCTAGATACAGCAGCAGCTCCCCGAGGGCCCGGCCAACCCCCACGCCGGGGCCTTCCAGCGCCCGCACCCCCAGGACCGCCGCCGTGGCGGGCAGGCTGGGCGCGATCGCGCGCACGCAATAGCGCAGCACGTGGAAGTCCGGGAAGATACGTGTCAGATACCCGACCCGCACCGCTAGGCTCACGAGGGCCATGAGGCCCATGCCCACCGCGTAGCCGTCCAGGCCATCCAGGAAGAGCAGCGGCACCGCAAAGCAGAGGAAGGCGAGCATCCCTATCGCGCTCCACCAGGCGATTGGACGTGTGTCGCCCCGGGCGCGGTAGAAGGCATCCCAGTTGTGGCCGATGTGGCCGATGCCCATCGCCATGCCGAACACCTGCAGGAGGAAGATGGCGGGCTGCCACTGATCCCCCACAACCAGATGGACGAAGTCCGAGGCGAACAGGGCTACGCCCAAGCCGAAGGGCAAGCCCCACATCAGGGCGACTCTGTTGGAGGTCACGAAGGTCTCGAACAGGAGGCCGCGACGGTCCCGAACGGCGCAGATCGCCGGGTAGAGGGTCTGGGTGAGGATGGAGTCGACCTGGGTCGAGTAGAAGGCTATGGCGGAGGCGAAGGAGATCATTCCCGCCCCCGCGAGGCCCAGCTCTGCCTCGCCCAGGATCAACGATCCCTGAGCCACCACCAGGCTGCTCGCTCCGGCCGCCAGCAGGGGCCACGAGAACGAGAGATACGAGCGGGCCACCTCGCGGTCGAACCGCAGGGCGATTCGATGGCTCGATGCGATGAGGGCCACCACCGCTCCTGCCCCGACGCCGGCCACGCTGCCCAGCACCAGGCTCCAGTAGCCGCTTCCAGTGGCGGCCAGCGCCACGGTCACGGCCAGGCCCACCACGGGGTCCACGGCTTGGAGCAGGCGCTGCTTGGCGAACTGCATTCGCCGGTAGAACACCCAGATGGGCACCTGCAGGGCGCCGAGGGGCATGGTCAGGGCCAGCACCAACCCCGGCAACACGAGGCGCTGCTCTCCGTAGACCAGCGCGATGAGCGGCACCAAGGCGCAGAAGAGCAGCGAGAACCCCACCGTGAGCAGCAGCTCGAAAGTGAACGCCTGATGGAACGCGCGCTCCTGGTCGTCGTCGGACTGCTGCACGAACTTGTCGGCGACCCCGACCTGCTTGAGCCAGGTGATCGTGACGAGCGAGATGAACAGGATGCCCCAGACGCCGTACTCGTCGGGGGTCAAGAAGGCCGTGACCACCACCCCCTTCAACAGTCCCAGGGTCATGATGGAGACCTGAAAGACCGCGTTCACGATGGCGCCGCGGGCGGCGTGCTGTCGCATGTTGCGCCCCTGCAGCGGTATCCGTCCCGCGAACAGGGCGGCGGGATGCGCGCCCACAGGCCCCGGCTGCGACGAGCCCGTGGTCGGATCGAGCGGCATGGCCGGGAGGCTACTCAGGCCTCGAGCGGCGTAGGTAAGGTGACGTTGGTGACGCCCCGCGGACGACTTCCGTGAGGAGTCTCGCCGAGATCCGGGCCGTATCGTCCCGGAGCGTTCGGGAGCGCCCCGGCGAGGCCGCCCTGCTGGCGGCTTTCGCGCTTTGGTCGCTCGTGCCCCTCGCGTATCTGCTGGGCCCGGGCGCAGAAGGGGTGTTCAACGGATCGGACGGCCTCCAGGTCGACGACCACCTGCAGTACCTGGCGTTCATACGGGACGCCGGCGAGCACGGGCTCGAGGCCAACCGCTTCGATGTCGTCTCCGACCCTCACCTCTTCCTGCACCCGATGTTCGCCCTGTCCGGCCTTCTGTGGTCGATGGGAGCGAGCGTTCAGGCGGCGTTCCTGATCTGGAAGCCGGTGGCCGTGGTGGCCCTCATGGGCGGCTTCGCCCTCTACGTGCGGAGGATGCTCGCCGATAGCGCGGGGGCCAGCTTCGCCGCACTCGCGCTGGCGCTCTTCTACTTCGCCCCGGCCGCAGCGCTGGCCGAATGGCTCGGGGCGAGTGAGGACCTTCGTTTCGGGACGCTGGTGGTGTCGCTGGAGCCCTACGTGGCGAACTACTCGTGGAGCGGCTTTCCGGGAGGAATCGCGGTGGCGTGCATGCCTCTCTTCCTACTGGCCGTCGAGCGGGTGCTGGTGCCCGAGCGGCGCGCGCCAGGACGCTCGGCGGGCTGGTACGCCGGGTGGGCGGGCCTAGCCGGCCTGCTGGCCTCCTGGCTGCATCCGTGGCAGGGAATCATCCTGCTGACCACCCTCGCGGGGCTGGTGGTCTGGGATCGCTTCGCCCGGCGCAACCTCGCTCTCGCCGTCCCGGTCGCACTGACCGCCGCGCCCCTTGCCTATTTCTCGGTGCTCTCGCACACCCACTCCTCCTGGGCCTACGCGTCCCGTGCCAACGACTACCACCATTTCGGCATCTGGTTCGTGCTCGGCCTGATCCCGGCGCTGGCGGCGCTGCCAGGCTTTCGCGGCCGTGACCTCGACGTCCAGGAGCGGATCCTGCGCCTCTGGCCCGCTGCCGCCGTGCTCGTGTACTTCGTGCTGCAGCAGTCGTGGTTCTACCACGCGTTGGCCGGGTTGAGCCTTCCGCTCTCGATCCTGGCGGTGCGAGCGTGGAAGCGCTTCAAGCTGCCCCGAGCGGCCGCGATCGCGGCCCTTGTCGCGCTCACCCTGCCGGGCATGGTGTTCGTAATGCTCGAGCTGCGAAAGACGCGCGATGACCACTTCTTCACGACCGGCGAGCGCCAGGCGCTCGCCTACCTCGACAGCGCGAAGCCGACCGGGCCCGTTCTCGCACCCCAGACGCCGCTGGGAATCGCCGTGCCCGCGTTCACGGGCCGGAACACCTACGTGGGCCACTACTACTGGACTCCCGACTACGACCGGCGCGTACAGCGGGCGGCGCTTCTGTTCTCGGGCGCGATGACCCGCGCACAGGCGGGGGTGCTGCTCCACGAGAGTCGAGCCGCGTTCCTGGCCTCCGACTGCCGGAACCGCACGGATCTGGCCGCGCTCTTGCAGCCGTGGCTGCGAGACGTCCGGCGCTTTGGGTGCGCCACGGTCTACGAGCTCAGGCGCCCGTCGCCCTGAGCGACTGCGGCTGGCTAAGCCGTGCGAGCCGCCAGACCTCGTCCGTGCACCACCACGTGGGCCACCCCCCGCCTGGTGTCGCGGATCTTCAGTCGGAACTTCTTTCCCCTCGATACGTCCTCGAATCCCGCTACGTGGACCATCGAGGCCCAGGTTCGGCTAGTCGGCAGCCACCAGGTGAGCCACTTGCCCTCGCCGTTGAATTCGGCGACGGGGAAGGGGACGAGCTCGAGCTTGCGGCTGTAGCCCTCCGCCAGCACGAGCTGACCGTGACAGAGGGCGGCCATCCGCTCCAGGGCCAGGGCCGGATCGCGCAGGTGCACGAGCACCGAGCCGCAGAACACCAGATCGAAGGTGCCCCCCA